>JBKJML010000169.1:0-4880 GCA_046596415.1 Gaiellaceae bacterium
ATCAGCGCCGAGACGGGCGTCGGGCCCTCCATCGCGTCCGGGAGCCACGTATGGAGCGGGATCTGGGCCGACTTCGCGACCGCGCCGCCGAGCAGGCCGAGAGCGATCAGGTTGACCGCGGTCGACGAGAGCCCGTCCGCGCGTGAGAAAGCCTCGGCGAAGTCGAGCGTGCCGGTCTCCCAGATCAGGACGAAGAGCGCGAGCGCCATCGTTGCGTCGCCGAAAGCGTTCATGACGAAGGCCTTCTTGGCCGCCGCGATGGCCGCGGGCCGGTCGTGCCAGAAGCCGATCAGCAGGTAGCTCGAGAGGCCGACGAGGCCCCAACCGACGAGCAGGATCAGGAAGTTGCCGGCCTGGACGAGTGTCAGCATCGAGAAGACGAAGAGCGACATGTAGGCGAAGTAGCGGCGCTCCTCGTCGTCGCCCTCCATGTAGCCGACCGAGTACCAGACGATCAGCGAGCCGACGCCGGAGACGACCATCATCATCACGAGCGAGAGCGGGTCGACGAGGATCGAGAGGTCGAAGTCGAGCTTGCCGGCCGAGAGCCAGGTGAATGCGGTCGAGAGCTGCGAGCGCTCCTCCGCGTCCCTGCCGAGCGCGACGAGAAACGCCGTTGCCGCGCCGGCGAAGGCGACCGCGACCGACAGCGTCGAGATGACCCCGGCCAGGCGGCGAGAGAGCCGCTCGCCGAGGAGCGTGATCAGGAGCGCGCCCGCGAGCGGGGCGAGCAGGCAGATCCAGGCACCCAGGATCATCCGTTCATCCCTGGAGCGTCCGCATCTCGTCGACGTCGAGGTTGAGCTTGAGCCGGGCCATCGCCACGATCAGGCCGAGGCCGACGACGACCTCGGCGGCGGCAACCGCCATCACCGAGAGGGCGAAGATCTGGCCGTCCTCGCTGCCGTGCAAGCGTGAGAACGCGATCAGCGCGAGGTTCGCCGAGTTGAGCATCAGCTCGAGCGAGAGCAGGATGGCGAGCGGGCTGCGGCGGACGAGCACGCCGAAGGTGCCGATCGCGAACATGATCGCGGAGACGGCGAGGTACCAACTGACGTCGGGACCTCTCAGGCTGCGCCCTCCTTCGGGCGCGTGCCGAGGATGACTCCGCCGACCGCGGCGACGAGCAGCACGATCGAGGTGATCTCGAAGGCGAGCAGGTGGTCGGTCAGGAAGACACGGCCGATCTCGGCCGGGCTCCCGAAGCTGCGCTCGATCTCAGCTTCGGTCGAGAGGCGGTCGCCGGCCTTGAGGCCGATCACGACGATCACCTCGACGAGCAGCGCCGCAGAGGCCGCGATCGCCCCCAGGTGGATCCAGCTCGGCCCGCCGGCCCAGGCGGTCTCGGCGCGCCCGCCGAGATACGCGATCACGAACAGGAACATCACCATCACGGCGCCCGCGTAGACGAGCACCTGCGCGGCGGCGAGGAACTCGGCCGACGCGAGCAGGTAGAGGACCGCGAGCGAGGCGAGGTTCCCGATCAGCGCGAGCGCGGAGTAGAACGGGTTGCGGAAGGTGACGACGGCGACGCCGGAGGCGAGGCACGAGAAGGCTGCACCGAACCACACGACCCAGGTGACAAAATCGGCCATCAGCTGGAGCTCTTGTACGCCGGGACCGGCGTGTCGTACAAGCCGGGATCCTCGATCGGGACGCGCTTGATCGGCTCCGCGAGGAGCATGTCCTTCGTGTAGATCAGGTCGTCGCGGTTGTACTCGGAGATTTCGTACTCGTTGCCGAGCGTGATCGCGTCGAACGGGCAGGCAAGCTCGCAGTAGCCGCAGAAGATGCAGCGGCTCATGTTGATCTCGTAGATGCGCGCGTAGCGCTCACCGGCGGAGACGCGGTTCTCGGCTGTGTTCTCGGCCGCGACGACGCGGATGCAGTCGGCGGGGCAGGCGGCGGCGCAGAGCGAGCAGCCGATGCACTTCTCGAGCCCGTTTTCGTGCAGGTTCAGCCGGTGGCGGCCGCGGAAGCGCGGGTACAGCGGCCGCTTGAACTCCGGGTACTGCTGCGTGATCGGCTTCTTGAAGATGTGCTTGAAGGTGACCCCGAAGCCCTTCGCGGTTCCAAGCGGGCCGGCCACTACAACCACACGACCAGGATCGCGGTGATGACGGCGTTCGCAGTCGCGACGGGCAGCAGGAACTTCCAGCCGAAGCGCATCAACTGGTCGTAGCGCAGGCGCGGCAGCGTCGTTCGCAGCCAGATGAAGACGAAGATCACGACGCCGAGCTTGAGCACGAACCAGAGTGGCCCTAGCCCCTCCAAGAAGAACCAGTGCCAGCCGCCGAGGAAGAGCGTCACCGTGATCGCGGAGAGGGTGAGCATGTTCACGTACTCCGCCATCTGGAACAGGCCCCAGCGCATGCCGCTGTACTCGGTGTGGTAGCCGGCGACGAGCTCCTGCTCGGCCTCGGGGAGGTCGAACGGCGCGCGGTTCGTCTCGGCGATCCCGGAGACGAAGAAGGTCAGGAAGCCGACGAACTGCGGCACGACGTACCAGAGGTCGCGGTCCTGGGCGGCGACGATGTCGACGAACGAGAGCGACTTGGCCATGATCACGACGCCGAGCACCGACAGCGCCAGCGAGACCTCGTAGGAGACCATCTGGGCGCACGTGCGCATCGAGCCGAGCAGCGAGTACTTCGAGTTGGAGGCCCACCCGCCGACGATGAAGCCGTAGATCCCGAGCGCGCCCAGCGCGAAGACAAGCAGGAGCGCGATCGGCACGTCGGCGACGTAGCCGTTCACCTGGTAGCCGGCGATCGTCCAGCCGGGGCCGAACGGCACGACAGAGAACGCAGCGAGCGCCGTGAAGGCGGCGAGGAACGGTGCTGCGATGTAGAGGACGTCGACTGCCGCCGCCGGTGCGAACGCCTCCTTGCGGACGAGCTTCATCAGGTCGGCGATCGGTTGGAGCAAACCGAACTTGCCGGCCCGGTTGGGGCCGTAGCGGAGCTGCATGCGGCCCATCACCTTGCGCTCGGTGAGCGTCAGATAGGCGAACGCGCCGAGGACGACGTTGATGATGATCCCCGCCTTGATGATCGAGATCCACCAGGGCTCGGTCATGCCTTCACCACCTCCACCTCGCGGTGCAGGTCGCCGGCGTGCTCGTCGGCGACGCGCACGACGCCCGCGACGAGCTTGCGGTTGACGCGTGCGCGCAGCTCGACGGAGGTGCCGTTCGACCGGACGGAGACAAGGTCACCGTTGGCGATCGAGCGACGCTCGGCGTCCTCGGCCGACAGCTCGAGCTCGCGCTCCGGACGCTGGAACTGGAGCTCGGGAACCCGCTCGACCGCGGGGCCGGAGAAGAGTGGGCGGTAGCGGAGCAGGCGCAGGTTCGAGAGGAAGCGCTCGTCGCCGGCTCGCTGGTCGGTCGAGCTCCCGGCGGCTGTCGCGGGAGGCGCCTCGAACGGGGTGCGCGCCGGCAGCCGCGCCTGCTCCCCGGCAGCGCCGAAAGTGTGACCGCCGAAGGCGCGCTCCGAGACCTCGGCGAACGCGAGCGAGGCGTGGGGGGAGACGGTGACCCCGAAACGGTCGGCGAGCTTCGAGATCCAGGCGAGCTCGTCGGGGCCGGGCGGGATGATCGAGCGGCGCAGGCGCTGGAGCCGCCCCTCCAGGTTCATCGTGGTGCCGTCGCGCTCGAGGTAGCTCGTCCCGGGCAGGACGAGATCGGCGAAGCCGACCGCGAGACCGTGGTACATCGTGATCGCAATCACCTGCTCGGCGTGCTCCGCGAGCGCGCGCACAGCCGGGTCGGCCGCTGCCTCGTCGCCCGAGACGATCAGGAGGCCGATCGGCTCCGGCGGCTCACCCTCGCCGTCGCTCGCCGCAGCCCAGGCGTCGGCGACCCCGCGCGCGTTCGGGGTGGCGGGGAGATGGAACGCGCCACAGCCCGGCTTCCCCTCCAGGCCGAGTGCGTGTGCGAGCTCGGCGAGCCGGGCGCCACCACCGCCGCCGGGCCCGGACCAGATCACGATCGCGCGCTCCGAGGCACGGAGGCGAGCGCCGAGCTCGCTGCCTTCGCGGGCGAGTCCCTCGGCGGCTGCACCGGCCGAGCCGACAGCTGTCTGGACGCTGCCGGTGGCGCCATAGGTCACGATCTCGGCGCCGTGCCGGGCGGCCTCCTTGAGCCAGAGGTCGACGATCGGCGCCCGCTCGACGACGGGGTCGTCGCCGAGGATGACGACGAGCTCGGCGGCGGCGATCGCCGAGAGCGGCAGCCGGAACGCGTCGAGCGCGCTGGAGGTGGCCTCCGGCAGCACCGCCTCGTGCGCATCGAGGCCGACCCGCAGGAGCCGTCCGAGCGCATAGGCCTGCTCGATCGTCTCCGAGCCCGAGAGGGCGGTGACGATCCGGCCCTCGGCGCCGCGCAGCAGCCGCTCGGCCTCGTCGAGCGCCTCGTCCCACGAGACCGGCTCGAAGCCGCGCCGGCGGACGCGGCGAAGCGGCTCGGAGATCCGGTCTGGAGCGTCGACGTGCGGGAACGCGAAGCGGCCCTTGTCGCAGAGCCAGCCCTGGTCGACCTCGGGATGGTTACGGGAGAGGATCCGCTTGACACGGCCCTCGCGGGTCGTGACGGAGATGTTGCAGCCGACCGAACAGAGGCCACAGACCGACGGCACGTTCTGGATCTCCCACGGCCGCGCCTCGAAGCGGTACTGGGTCGAGGTGAGTGCTCCGACCGGGCAGAGCTCGATCACGTTGCCCGAGAACGGGGCTCGGTAAGGCTCGTCCTCGAAGGTGGCGATCATCGACATCGCGCCGCGGTTGCGCGCCACGAGCTGCCCGTCCTCGGCGACGTCCTCCGAGAAGCGGGTGCAGCGGTAGCAGAGGATGCAGCGCTCGCGGTCGAGCGCGATCGCCGG
>JBKJML010000260.1:0-10824 GCA_046596415.1 Gaiellaceae bacterium
GCGTGGGAGGAGATCGACTGGCTGCCGCGCAACTCCCCTGGACTCGAGAATTTCGGCTGGGACGCGAAGGAAGGCACGTCGAACTTCCCGGCTGGCAGCACGCTAGGTGTGGGCCGCTACGTCGGCCCGATCGCCCAGTACAACCATGAGGCGGGGATCTCCGTGACCGGCGGTTTCGTCTACCGCGGGCAGGCCGTTCCGCCGGCCGCCGGGCGCTACTTCTACGGAGACTTCGGTTCCGGCACGATCTGGAGCCTGAAAATGAGCGGCGGCACTGCACAGGGATTCCGCAGAGAGCCGTTCAGGGTGAGCAATCTCTCCTCGTTCGGCGAGGACGCCGCCGGCGAGCTGTACGCGGTCTCGCTCAGCGGCACGATCTACCGCCTGCGGTAACGGCTGACGGCGAGGCCGACCGCGGCTCCGGCCGCGTCGATCCCGACGTCGCGGACGGCAGCGTGGCGGCCGCTGACGAAGTGCTGGTGCAGCTCGTCGGTGCCTGCGTAGACGACGGCGACGACGAACGCACCCAGGTAGGAGCCGAGCGCGCGCCAGAGGAGAGCGGCGAGCACTGCGTACTCCGCCATGTGCGCGAGCTTCCGGAGCACGAGATCCCACGTGCCCAGGCCGGTACCGAGACTCGGGATCGCCGAGAAGGCGAAGATCAGGCCGGCCCAGACCAGGACCGGGAGCCACCGGCGGAGCGCAGGCTTCGTCACCGTCCGATGATAGGCTCGGCCCTTCATACGGTGCCAAGCGAGGGAACCCGGTGCAAGTCCGGGACGGTCCCGCCGCTGTGAGGGGAGACGCTCCTTCATCCGATGTGCCACTGGCCGTGAGGCCGGGAAGGCGGATGGGGAGGGGGCCCCGAGTCAGAAGACCCGCTTGACGCCGCAACTCGAACCCCTCGCGGAAGGAGGATTCGTGCGACATCGCATGCTCGTGCTCATCGGCGTCCTGACGGCCGCCGCAATCCTGGTTTCAGCCGGCTTCGCCGCAACGGTGAAGATCCGGGTCGAAGGCAAGGTGCAGACGATCTACGGGGCTTCCCAGCCCAGCGTGTCCGGCGCCAACCCGCTGGAGGCCCTCGATGCGGCCAGCTTCGCCGGCGAGTTCTACTACCTCGTCACCACCTCGTCATTCGGCGACTACGTCAGTCAGGTCGGCAAGTACGCCGGCGACCAGTCGAGCGGCTGGGTCTTCAAGGTCAACGGCGTCTCGCCGCCCGTCGGAGCGAGGAGCGTGATGCTCAAGGACGGCGACACGGTGCTCTGGTATTACGCGACGTTCGGGCCGACCGGTGGGCCGCCGACGCTCGACCTGCAGCGGCTGCCGGGCAACTGCTACCGGGTCTCCGCTGTGAACGACGCCGGCAAGCGAAGCACTGCCGCCGGCGCGGTCGTCTCGGTCGACAGTCGCAGGATCAAGGCGCCGACCGGGCGCGCCTGCGTCGGCACGCACGTCGGGCTCGTCCGGGCGACTCTGTCCGGCGCGGTCCGCTCGAACGCCGTCAAGTGAAGCTCGCGCGTCTCGTCGCGCTCCTCCTCGTCCTGCCGGCACTCGCCGGCTGCGGCGGGGAGGACCGCGACGGCACCGCGACCCTGTGGGTGACCCGCGACCGCGGCGCCGAGCTGCTCCATGACGAGCGCGTCGAGGCGGGCCGCACGGTACTGCGCGCCCTGCGCGGAGTCGCTGAGGTCGAGACCCGGTACGGCGGCCGCTACGTCCAGTCGATCGACGGCACTGCCGGCAGCCTCGCGCAGCGGCGCGACTGGTTCTACTTCGTCAACGGCTACGAGGCCGACCGTGGCGCGGCCGAGCTGCGTGTCCGCGCCGGCGACGTCGTCTGGTGGGACTTCCGCGTCTGGTCGGGGCGGCTGCAACAGCCCGTCGTCGTGGGCGCGTTCCCCGAGCCCTTCCTGCACGGCTGGGACGGAAAGCGGCGCCCGGCCGTCGTCCGGACCGCAGCAGGCGTGCCCCGGGCCGCGGCTCTCCGGGTCGCGAAGGCGATCGGTGGCGCTCGTGTCGTCGGGCCGGGCTCCGCGATCGCAAACGACGCCAATGTGCTCGAGCTCACCGACGGCCCGTCGCGGTTCCGTGCTGCCCTGCGCACGCCGGGCTCGCCGCCCGGCAGCCCCGTGCGATTCACCTACGCGGGGGATCCGGAGGAGCTGCTCGCGAAGCAGCCCTCGTTCCGGCGGCGGTACGAGCTCCGATGAGCCCTGGAGCAGCAGCCCTCCTCCTGGCCGGTGCGGGCGCCGCAGGCCTCCTCGCCGTCCGCGTGTGGTCGGTCGCGGCGATCTCGCTCGTCCTGCTCGTCGTCTGCCTCCGCGCCCCCAGGCAGCGGCGACGGGCGTACATCTTCGGCGCCCTGACAACCGGGATCGGCGTCCTCGTTCTCTCGCCCTTCCTCTACTCGGGTGACGGCAGGCTCCTCTGGGAGGGCCCTTTGCTGCCCGTGCTCGGCCCGCTCGACGTGACGGCCGACGAGCTGCAGGACGCGGCGCTGAACGGGCTGCGGCTGACCGCGCTCGCGCTTGCGTTCTCGGCGTACGCACTGCTCCTCGACCACGACCGGCTGGTCGCCGGCCTGCCGTTCGCGCGGCGCTCGGCGCTCGCCCTCGTCCTCGCGACGCGCCTCGTTCCGTCACTCGAGCGCGACGCGGCCGGGCTCGCGGAGGCCGTGCGCGGCCGCGGGATCGCGCTGGCCGGCGTGCGTGGGCACGCGCTCCTGCTGTCGCCGCTCGTTGCCGGCTCGCTTGAGCGCGCCTCGAACCTCGCCGAGGCGATGGAGGCGCGCGGCTTCGGGCGGCCGGGAGCGACCCGCGCGCCGAGGCCGGGGTGGACACGGCTCGACCGGGCGGGCGTCGCGCTCGGCGCAGTCCTCGTCGTCGTGGGGGCACTGTGGCTCTAGCGCGCGTCCAGAACGTCACGTACCGCTACCCGGACGTCGAACGCCCGGCGCTCGACGGCGTCTCGCTCGACCTCCGGCCTGGAGAGCGGATCGCGCTGCTCGGACCGTCGGGCTCGGGCAAGTCGACTCTCGTGCGTGCGCTCGCCGGCCTCGTGCCTCACTTCCACGGTGGCCGCTTCGCAGGCAGCGTCCTCCTGGACGGCCTCGACACGCGGCTCGCACCGCCCGCCGAGCTCGCCGGGACGGTAGCGACCGTCTTCCAGGATCCGGAGGACCAGGTTGTGATGACGATGGTCGCGAACGAGGTCGCGTTCGGGCTCGAGAACCTCGGTGTGCCACCGGCGGCGATCTGGACGCGCGTCGAGCGCGCCCTCGACGCCGTCGATGCTCGGCACCTCGCACGGCGGCGCACGACGGAGCTGTCGGGAGGCGAGCTGCAGCGCGTGTGCCTTGCGTCTGCGCTCGCGCTCCAGCCACGCGTGCTGCTCCTCGACGAGCCGACCTCGCAGCTCGACGCCGACGTGGCTGAGCTCTTCCTCGACCGCCTCGCCTCGATCGACGCCACGGTGGTGCTCTCGGAGCAGCGCACCGCGCGAGCACTCGCGTTCGCCGACCGCGTTCTCTTCGTGGAGGAAGGCCGACTGCTCCTCGACGCCCCGATCGGCGCCGCGCTGCGTTGGCTCGAGTCGGAGCGCCCGGCCTACCTGCCCGCCCGCTCGACCTCCGTCACGAGGGGAGCGCTAGGCCCGGTCGTCGCTTCGCTCCGCGGCATCGCCTTCGCCTACCCGGGCGGCCCGCCGGTGCTCGACGGGGCAGCGATCGAGGTGCGTCGCGGCGAGGTGGTGGCGCTCGAGGGGCGAAACGGCTGCGGTAAGACGACGCTTGCGAAGCTTGCAGCGGGGCTGCTCGAGCCTGCCGCCGGCTCCGTTGTCCGGGAGGGTCGTGCCGCCTACCTGTCGCAGGATCCGGGTCGTTACCTCGTCCGGGAGCGTGTCGTCGACGAGGTTGCGCTCGGTGTCGGCGGCGACCGGGCGCGCGCGCTCGCGGCGCTGGCGCGTGTCGACCTGGATTGGGCTGCGGACCGTCACCCGCGTGACCTCTCGAGCGGCGAGCGGGAGCGGCTCGGGCTTGCCGCGGTCGCGGTGTCGGAGCCCGACTTGCTCGTGCTCGACGAGCCGACGCGCGGCGTCGACCCGGAGCACAAGGCAGCGCTCGCCGCGTGGTTAGTCGAGTACGCCGCGGCCGGGCACGGGGTGCTCGTTGCGACACACGACCGCACGTTCCCTGCACACCGCCGGGTCGGCGTGATGCCCGAGGAGGCCCTCGTTGCTGCGTAGGCCGGTTGCGATCGCGGCCGCCGTCGCTCTCGCCGCGGCGCTCTGGGCCGGGCTCGACCCGGGCCACGGCGCGATCGCCGTCCTGCTCGCTGCGGTGGCGGTGCTCGCGGCGGGGATCGCCTGGCTCGAGGGCGGCGCGACCTCAGCGAAGGACCTGACGCTCGTCGCGACGCTCGCGGGGCTCGCCGCCGCCGGTCGCATCCTGTTTGCACCGATCCCGAACGTCCAGCCGGTGACCGTGATCGTCGCCGCCGCCGGGGTCGCGCTCGGCCCGCGCCGCGGCTTCGCTGTCGGTGCCGTCGCCGCCCTTGCGTCGAACTTCTTCCTCGGCCAGGGGCCGCACACCCCGTGGCAGATGCTCGGTTGGGGCGGGTGCGGGCTCGTTGCGGGGCTCGCCAGGCCGCTCCTGCGGCGGCGCGTCGCCTTTGCCGGCTTCTGCCTGCTGCTCGGCTTCGCCTTCGGGACGATGATGGATCTCTGGCTCTGGTACGGCTACTACCCGCATACCGTTGCCGCCCTTTCGGTGGTGGTCGGCTCGGGCATCGCCTTCAACACCGCCCACGCGGTCGGGAACGTCGTGCTGGCGCTCGCCGCCGGCCCTGAGCTGAGACGGGTGCTCGACCGCTACGAACGGCGCTCGCGGACGGAGGTGGTGTGGGCGTGATGGTCGTTGCCGCGCTCGTCGCCGCCCTCACGCTGGCCGGCCCGGTCGCCGACGCCGCGCGGTATCTCGGCTCCCACCAGGCCGAGAACGGCGCGATCGGCGAGGCGGGTAGCACCGCCGACATCCAATCGACGGCGTGGGCTGCGCTCGGGCTCGCCGCGGCGCGCGCGGAGCCGGAGCGCCAGGCTGCCGCGCTCGGGTTCCTGCGCGCCCACGAGCGCGACGCGAAGCTCGACACCGACGTCTCGCTGCTCGCGCTGGCGCGGCTTGCGCTCGGCGACCGGCCCGACGCGCTCCTCGACCGGGTCCGCGCCCAGCCCGCGAGCTCGCTCGTCAACGCTCGCATGTGGCGGCTGCTCGCGCTCCGGCAGGCAGGTGAGGCCGCGCCCGCGGGAGCGGTGAAGGAACTGCTCGCCGCCCAGCGGCCTTCCGGTGGCTGGCCCTGGTTGCGCGGCGGCCAACCCGACTCGAACGACACGGCGGTCGCCGTCCAGGCGCTCCGCTCCGCGGGCGTCTCCCGCCTGGGGAAGCCGATCCGCCGCGCGCTTGCCTACCTGCGCAGCCGGCAGCGGGCCGACGGGGGCTTCGAGCTGACCGCGGGGCGCGGCTCCGACGCGCAGTCGACCGCCTGGGCGATCCAGGCGTTCCTGGCCGCCGGCGAGAAGCCCGGTGCGGCCGCCTACGCCTACCTGGCGCGCCTGCGCCGGCCCGACGGCAGTTATCGCTACTCGGCCCGGTACGTGGCGACGCCGGTGTGGGTGACCTCGCAGGTGTTGCCCGCACTCGTCGGGCAGCCGTTTCCATTGCGACCGTAGACTCGTACTCGTGCGTGTGGAGCCCTCCGCTGCGATCCTGACGATCGGCAACGAGCTCGTCTCCGGCGACGTGCCGAGCTCGAACGGCAGCTGGCTCGCCAAGCGCCTCGCACCGCTCGGCTTCGCCGTCCACCTGATCGCCTCGATCCCGGACGAGCTCGACCGGATCGTCGACTGGATCCATGTCGAGGCGCCTCGGGCCGACGTCGTGCTCGTCACGGGCGGGCTCGGCGGCACGCCCGACGACATCACCCGCGAGGCGGTCGCGGCGGCGTTTGCGGTCGAGCAGTTGGAGCTGCCGGAGCTCGCCGACGACCTGCGCAGCCGCTTCCCGAACCACCCGGAGTACGTCGCTCGCTGGGCGCACCTGCCGGCTGGGAGCCGCCCGCTTCGCAACCCGCTCGGAGGTGCACCCGGGTTCGCGCTCGAGAACGTCTACGTGCTCCCCGGGCTGCCGACAGAGATGGAGGCGATGTTCCTGGCGCTCGAGCCGGAGCTGGACGGCGGGCTGCCGATTCGCTCCTGGCGCCGCCGCTACGAGACCGGTGAGAGCAGGATCGCGGCCCTGCTCGAGGAGGCTGTCGAGCGCTGGCCAGTCGTCCTCGTCGGCTCCTACCCGAGCTTCCAGCCGGGTGGAGCAACCGTCGAGGTGGTGCTGAAGTCGCGCGATGCCGAGGCGCTCGATGCGGCGTCGACGTGGCTCGACCCGCGGCTCGCCGAGACGGCTCGGCCTGCCCGCTAGCATCGGTTGGATGCCGGTCACCTCACCTGACGAGCTGCTCGCGGGCCTGAATCCCGCCCAACGTGAGGCTGTCGTCACGACGGAGGGGCCGCTCCTCGTGATCGCCGGCGCGGGCTCCGGCAAGACCCGCGTGCTCACCCATCGCGTTGCCCATCTGATCGGCGCGGTCGGCGTGAAGCCGAACGAGATTCTCGCGATCACGTTCACGAACAAGGGTGCCGGGGAGATGCGCGAGCGCCTGACCCGCATGCTCGGCGACACGGCGCGTGCGATCTGGATCCTCACCTTCCACGCCGCCTGCGGCCGGATCCTCCGCCGCGAGGCCGAGCGGCTCGGCTACCGCTCGAACTTCACGATCTACGACTCCGCCGATCAGGTGCGGCTCGTCAAGCAGTGCCTGGAGGAGCTCGACAAGGATCCGAAGCGCTTCGTGCCGCGCGGGATCCACAGCCAGATCTCGAACGCGAAGAACCAGCTTGTCTCGCCGTCGATGTACGCGGAGCGGGTCGCCTCCTTCTACGACCAGACGGTAGCTGAGGTGTACGCGCTCTACCAGAAGCGGCTCCACGCCTCGAACGCGGTCGACTTCGACGACATGCTGATGTTGACCGTCGAGGTGCTGGAGCGCTTCCCGGAGGCCCGCGAGCGGTGGCAGAAGGCGTTTCGCTACGTGCTCGTCGACGAGTACCAGGACACGAATCACGCGCAGTACCGGCTGCTCCAGTTGCTCGCCGAGAAGCACCACAACGTGTGTGCGGTCGGCGACCCGGATCAGTCGATCTACGCGTTCCGCGGCGCCGACATCCGCAACATCCTCGAGTTCGAGCGCGACTTCCCCGACACGCGGACGATCGCCCTGGAGCAGAACTACCGCTCGACGAACGCGATCCTCGAGTCGGCGAACGCTGTCATCTCGCACAACAGCGAGCGCAAGCCGAAGCGCCTCTGGTCGGAGCTCGGCGACGGCGACCCGGTGCGCGTGGTCGAGGTGGAGGACGAGAACGCGGAGGGCCGCTACGTCGCCTCGCAGATCGCGGCGCTGATCCAGGACGGCTGGTCGGGCAGCGAGATCGCGGTCTTCTACCGGATGAACGCCCAGAGCCGGGTCGTCGAGCAGGTGTTGAAGCTCTCGCAGATCGGCTACCAGGTGATCGGCGGGCCGCGCTTCTACGAGCGGGCCGAGGTGAGGGACGCGATCGCCTACCTGCAGGTGCTCGACAACCCTGCCGACGCCACTTCGCTGAGGCGGATCGCCAACCGGCCGAAGCGCGGGATCGGTGACACGACGATCTCACGGCTCGTGACCTACGCGGACGCTCAGGGGATCACGCTCTCGGAAGCGCTCGCCTTCCCGGCGGAGGCGGGTCTCGGGACGGCGGCGGCGAAGGCGGTGCGGACGGTGAAGAGCCTGCTCGACGTGCTGCGTGCGCTCAGCCGCGAGCTCGAAGTACCGGAGCTCCTCCAGGAGGTGCTCGACCGGTCGGGGCTGATCGAGTCGTTCGAGGCGGAGCGGACGATCGAGGCGCGCGGCAGGATCGAGAATCTCGAGGCGTTCGTCGACGGGGCGCGCGAGTACCAGCGCACCGCGCAGGAGCCGACACTGTCTGGCTTCCTGCAGGAGATCTCGCTCTATTCCGACCAGGACGCGCTCGACGACGACGAGGACGGCGGCGTGACGCTGATGACGCTGCACAACGCGAAGGGGCTCGAATTTCGGGCCGTGTTCCTCGTCGGCGTCGAGGAGGAGATCTTCCCCAGCTCGCGCTCGGTCGAGGAGCAGGGGATCGAGGAGGAGCGCCGCCTCTTCTACGTCGGCCTGACGCGGGCGAAGGAGCGGCTGGCGCTGACGCATGCGAGCTCGCGCATGCTCTGGGGCCGGACGACGCACAACCTGCCGTCGCGCTTCCTCGACGAGCTGCCCGACAAACACGTCGAGCGTGAGCGGCTGCGGCCCGCTTCGTGGTCGTCGTACGGCGCTCCGTCGACCCCGCGCGAGTTCGCGCCGCGCCCCGACCAGCCGGCGCTCTCGACCGGCGACTCGGTGCGCCACACGACGCTCGGTGAGGGGGTCGTCACCCGAATGGAGGCGGGCGGAGTCGTCACCGTGCGCTTCGCGTCGGATGGCAGCGAGCGGAAGCTGATGCTCGACTACGCGCCGTTGGAGAAGATAGCCCGATGAGCTGGCAGGTCAGGCCCACGACGACGCTCGACGAGTTCGCCCACGCGCTCGCCGCGATCGAGCATTATTTCGGCGACGGGTTCGACCTGGAAGCAGCGGAGCGCTTCGGGAAGCTCTTGCCGCTGGAGCGGATGCACGCGGCGCTCGACGGCGAGCGGATCGTCGGCGGCGCCGGCGCGTTTCCGTTCGAGCTGACCGTCCCAGGCGGTGCGGTCGCGTGCGCGGGGGTCACGGTGGTCGGCGTGCTGCCCACGCACCGCCGCCAGGGGGTGCTGACGGCCTTGATGCGGGAGCAGCTCGAGGACGTGCAGCGCCGCGGCGAGCCGGTGGCTGCGCTCTGGGCCTCCGAGGAGGCGATCTACCGCCGCTACGGCTACGGCCTCGCGTCGCTCGGCGGCGAGATCGAGGTGCCGCGCGCCCACACGGCGCTGCGCATCCCGGCCGCGCCCGGCCACACGCTGCGCCTCGTCTCGCTCGAGGAGGCGCTCCTGATCGTGCCGCCGATCTACGACCGCGTTCGTGCCCGGACGCCCGGGATGATGTCCCGCACGACGGCGTGGTGGGAGACGCGGCGGCTCGACGACCCGAAGGAGCGTCGCGAGAGCGGCGCCGTGAAGAACGTCGTCGTGCTGGAGCGCGACGGGGTGCCGGCCGCCTACGCGCTCTACCGGGTGGTGACGAAGTTCGAGCAGGGGACGAATGTCGGCTACCTGCGGGTGCTCGAGGCGCTCGGCGAGGAGGGGGCGGAGGTCGATCTGTGGCGGTTCCTGCTCGAGCTGGACTGGGTGGCGAGCATTCGCGCCATGATCCCGGTCGACCATCCGCTGCTGCACGCGCTCGTCTTCCCACGCCGGATGAAGTTGCGCCTGGCCGACGTCCTCTGGGTGCGCCTCGTCGATGTCGGCGCCGCGCTCGCCGCGCGCACCTACGGCGAGGGAGAGCCCGTCGTCGTCGAGCTTGCGGATACGTTCCTGCCCGAGAACGCCGGCCGCTGGCGGATCTCGGCCGCGGGGGTCGAGCGCACGGAGGACGAAGCCGATCTGGCCCTCGACGTGGGCGAGCTCGGCTCGCTCTACCTCGGCGCCTTCACGGTCTCGGAGCTCGTCCGCGCCGGCCTCGTGCAGGAGCTGAACGAGGGCACGGCGTACCGCGCCGACCCGGTTTTCCGGGCCGCCCGCAAGCCCTGGTGCCCCGAAATCTTCTGAGCCGCTTGTGCAGGAAGTCACAGCTTTGGCTTGAAATAATCGGGTTTTGCGGCTACTCTCCGCCGCTCAATGCTTTCGCGTCTCCTCCGCAGGAGCGCGCTCGGCCTTGTCCTCCTCTGTGTAGTCGCCGGACCAGCTTCCGCGCGGACAGAGGGCCGCGCGCAGCTCGCCATGGTCTGGCCCGCCGCCGGCACCGTCTCGGCACCGTTCGGCCAGTACCGGGGCAGCCACTACCACGCCGGGATCGACATCGGCATGCTGCGCACGCTGAGCGTGCGCGCCGCCGCTCCGGGCCGGGTGCGCGCCGTCGGCTACCTCAACGGCTACGAGGGCTACGGCCTGATGGTGACGGTGAGGATGCTCGGCGTCTACGACGTGATGTACGCCCACCTCTCGCGGGCGGCCGTCGAGCTCGGCGACCTGGTCGCCCAGGGCGAGAAGATCGGCGTTGCCGGCTGCACCGGCTCGTGCTCTGGCACCCACCTCCATTTCGAAGTCCGGCGCAGCGGCACGGCGATCAATCCGCTGCCGTTCCTGCCGTAGCGTCAGCTCGGCTACAATCCAGCACCCAAGGGCGGTTAGCTCAGTTGGGAGAGCACCAGCTCGACAAGCTGGGGGTCACTGGTTCGAGCCCAGTACCGCCCACCTCGGAGAAGAGCCAAAAGTCCTGCTAATCGGGGGCTTTCGGCTCTTTCTCGTTGGCGCTGCGTTTCCGCTCTAGAACGCTGAAAACCGCTCGTTTCGATGTAAGACTTCCCTACACGGTCGGCTGATGTGGAGCACCTTGCGCCGTGCGCCACGTCGCGATCGGAGCATCCGGCCAAGACGTGAAGTGGGTGTGCGTGGGGGTCTGGCGAGAGGACGCTCGACCACGCGACCATCAACTAGCCGAGCGACTGAAGCAGCGCGACGGCAGCCTCGACGATGTCGGCGGTGTTCGGAAGAAGACGTTGAAGCTGACGTACGTCCCG
>JBKJML010000283.1:0-2536 GCA_046596415.1 Gaiellaceae bacterium
CTGACCCGCGGCGGCGGCAGCTTCGAGGACCTGCTCCCCTTCTCGGACGAGCGCGTCGTCCGGGCGGTCGCCGCCTGCCGGGTTCCCGTCGTCTCCGCGGTCGGCCACGAGCAGGACACCCCGCTGTGTGACCTCGCGGCCGACGTTCGCGCTTCGACGCCGACGATGGCCGGGAAGCTGGTGGTGCCCGACCTCGGCGAGCTCCTCGCCGGGCTCGCGCGCACCCGTGCGGCACTCGCTCTCGGCGCGCGGCGGGCACTCGACCGCGATGCCGGCCGGCTGCGCCGCGCGAACGACGGCCTCGAACGCGGCGGACGGCACGCGCTCGACCGCGACCGCACCCGCACAGCAGGGCTCGGCGAGCGCCTCCGGCGCGCGCCTGCTCTCCTGCTCGAGCGCCGCCGGGCAGCGCTCGAGCGCACCGCCTCGACTCTCCGCACCCTCTCCCCCCGCGCGACCCTCGAGCGGGGTTACGCGATCGTGCGGGCCGGCGACTCGCTGGTGACCGACGCCGTCGTGCTCGCACCCTCGTCGCTCGTCGATGTCGAGCTCGCCGCGGGCAGCTTCTCGGCCCGGGTCGAGGAGGTGCGCTCGTGACCGCTACACCGAGCTTCGAAGCGGCGCTGAAGGAGTTGGAGGGGATCGTCGAGCGACTCGAACGCGGCCAGACCGGCCTCGACGAGGCGATCGTCAACTGGGAACGCGGTGAAGAATTGCTCCGCTTCTGTCTCGCCCGTCTCGATGCAGCACAGGGGAAGATCGAAGAGCTCGCGCAACGCGCGGAGCAGTCCGCCCCGCCCGCGCCGGCGGGCCTCGATCTTCTGGAATCCGACGCATGAGCAGGCCGTCCGCGGACACGCTCCGCCGCGTCCCACTCTTCGCCGACCTCGAGCCGTGTGAGCTCGAACGCTTTGCCGACTCGTTCAAGGAGCGCGTGTTCGCGGCGGGAGACACCGTCTCGAGCGAGGGCAGCGGCGCTGCCGGCTTCTTCGTGATCGCCGAGGGCACCGCGAGCGTCAGCGTCGGTGGCACGGCGCGCGGAGCGCTCGGGCCCGGCGACTACTTCGGCGAGATCGCCCTGATCGACGAACGCGCCCGCACGGCAAACCATCACGGCCGACACCACCCTCGTCTGCTACGGCATGACCTTCTGGGAGTTCCGTCCGATCGTCGAGGCGAACGCCCAGGTCGCCTGGAAGCTCCGTCAGGCCCTAGCGCGGAAGCTCCGCGCCGCCGAGCAGAGCACCTAGCTCCCGCAGGTCCTCGCGCGCGCGGGCCTGGTCGCCCGAGAGCGACACCGTCTCCGCACCCTCGACCGGCGACCGCACGACACCGCCGAACGCGACGCAACGCACACCTGCTGCGGCGCAGCGTCGCGCCACCTCAGCCGGCGCCTTGCCGGTGGCGGTGGTCAGATCGATCGTCCCCTCGCCGGTGACCACGACGTCGTAGCCTGCCGGGTCGAAGCCGAGCTCGTCCAGCACGAGGGCCGCACCGGGGACTAGCTTCGCGCCGAGCGAGGCGAGCCGGGCGCCGAGGCCGCCGGCGGCGCCAGCGCCCGGGATCCGCGCGAAACGGCGCAGCGGCTCCATCGCGGCGAGCCGCTCCGCCAGCTCGTCGACCTGCGCGGGCGTCGCCCCTTTCTGCCGCGCAAAGAGGCGTGCCGCATCCTCGAGCGGGACGAGCGCGTCGCACGCGACCCTGGTCGGGGCGGGCAAGCGGTAGAGGCCGAGTCGCGCGCCGCCGTCGACGGTCGCCGTGCCGCCGAGGCAGACGAGCAGCGCCCGCGGGCTGCCGGTCGCCCGGATCAGCGCGCCGAGCCCTTCGCTCGAAGCCGCGACCGGATCGAGCCGCTCCGGGTCGAGCGGGATCGCCTGCGCAGCCTCGACCACGGCGGTGCCGTTCGGCAGTTCGAGCCAGTGCGCAAGCTGCGGGCGGCCGAAAGCGTCCGGCACCTCGGCCTCGTGGACGCGCCCACCTCGCGCGTGAAGGAGGGCGGCGAGCGACCCCTCGCCACCGTCTGCGACGGGCAACTCGTCCGCGTCGGCCCCCGCGTCGCGAAACCCGGCGGCGAGCTCCGCCGCTGCGCCGGCTGCCGACAGGACGCCTTTGAGGCTAGCCGGGCACAGAAGCGCGCGCAGCGGGATCCTCCGGCTCCGGCACGAGCGCCTCGTCCGCGAGTGCCTCCGGGGCAGTGGGGAAGTCGCGCAGCGTCGCGAACGACAACCCTTCGCGGGCCAGGAAGATGAGGCCGACCCCGATGCCGACAGACGCCTCGACCGCCTGGAGGACGAGCCCGAACGCGAAGCCGCTCGAGTAGGCGATCCCGTACTGCACGAGCGGTAGCGCCACGGCGGCCTGCAGGAGGCCGATGTTGCCGGGCCAGAGCGGGAAGATCGTGGCGACGTTCATCAGCAACAGGACGAGCCCGGCAGCGGGGAGATGCACGTCGAACGAGAACGCCTCCATCACGGCGTACACGGCGAAGAGCTGGAACACCCAGCCGGTCACCTGGAGCAGGATTGCGCCGAGCGCC
>JBKJML010000291.1:0-6968 GCA_046596415.1 Gaiellaceae bacterium
GTCGAGACGACAGACGTGCCGAGGACCTGCGCGAGCGTGACGCTCTGCAGCGGCGTGCCCTTGAAGGCCGCATTCGCGTCGAGCCGCGATTGCCAGGTGTCCGTCGTCGACTTGAGCGGAATCGTCGAGAGCGGCACGCCGCCGAGACCGTTCTGGTTGAGGTTCGTCGACGTGAACCCGATTCCGCCCAGTGGGATACCGCCGAGAGGGATGCCGCCCAGGGGGATACCGCCGAGCGGAATGCCGCCGAGCGGCGTCGAGCTTGGACCGCTCGTAGCGCCGCGGATCGCGTCGATGGGGATGCCGGAGATCGCCGCCGAGGCCGCCCCGGCCAGGGCGCTCGAGTCGCCCGTGATCGAGATCGACGCGGCCGTGAGGCTCGGCGCCGGTGCGCCCCAGTCCGCGAACGAGTTGCGCTGAGTCGAGGTCGCGCCGGTAAGGCGGAGCTGAGCAGTCCCGTCCGCGCGCGCCGTCCAGACGTTGAAGGTGATGCCGCCGGTGTTGTCACGCGTGAAGACGATGTGGTTGCCGTCCGGCGACCAAGCGGGATCTGCGTCGAAGTTCCCCGAATTCGTGACGTTCTGAGCGCCCGTGCCGTCGGCGTTCATGCTCCAGACCGAGGTCGGGCCACTCCGGTCACTGACGAAGAGAATCCTCTGCCCATTCGGGGACCAGTCGGGATCCACGTCGCGCTGGGGGGTGGTTGCCGTTACGTTGGTCTGGCCGGTACCGTCGGCGTTCATCGTGAAGATGTCGGGGTTGCCCGAGCGATCCGAGTCGAAGGCGAGCCGGGTACCGTCGGGCCTCCACGCCGCATTGGTGTCGTTACCCGCCGCGTTCGTCAGATTCGCCTGGCCCGTGCCGTCGACGTTCATGACGTAGATGTCCCAGGTTCCGCCGCGGTTGCTCGCGAAGGCGATCTTGCTTCCATCCGGCGAGAACGCCGGGGCCGTGCTCGCTCCGGCTGTCGTCAGTGCGTGCTGATTCGTCCCGTCGGCGTTCATGAGCCAGATCTGCTCGGTGCCCGTGGGGCGGTTGCTCTGGAACGCGATCAGGCTCCCGTTCGGCGACAGCGACGGCCGCGTGTCGACACCGACGGCGTTGGTCAGCCGCACGAGGTTCGTGCCGTCGGGGTTCATGCTGTAGATCTCGGAGTTGCCGTCTCGGTCGGTTTCGAAGACGATCCGTCCCGACGGCGTGTTGTCGATCGTAACCCCGTTCCCGACCGTGGTCGTGTTACCGGCCGCGTCGTGCGCGACCGCGTAGATCGTTGCTCCGAGCACGGCGGTGTTCGGGACAAGCGTGCTGTCGAACGTCGCCGTGTACGGCGCGGTCGTGTCGGTGCCGAGCTCGATGTAGGGAAGCGACCCGCCGAAGTAGCGGAAGTCGACGGCGGTCACGCTGACGTTGTCGGACGCGTTTGCAGCCGCGGTGACCGTACCGCTGACGACCGACCCGGCCGACGGCTGCGTCACCGTCACCGTCGGCGCAACGGTGTCGCCGGCAGCGAGCGCCAGGTTCGCCCAGTTCAGGCTCGGGTCGAAAGTGTCGGAGCCCGGCGAATTTACGAAGACGCCCACGAATGGACTGCCGCGCTGGTACTGGAAGTCGACGCCGAGCGTCTGTCCCACCGACGTGCAGATGTCGTGGGCCGTGTCCGTGGAGCAAAGTGGGTGCTTCTGCTCGAACATCACGTTGCTGCCGGAGATGCTCCCTGCCGCAACGGTCTCGTTCCCGCCGAGGCCGATGCTGTCCGAGTAGTGACTCGCGCCGCCCGTCCCGGTCGGGCTGTAGAAGAAGTCGCTGCCCGTGCTCGCTCCGGTGTAGGAGAGCCAGGCGTCGTCCCCCAGCTCCTTGGCGCCGTCGTGGTCGTTGTCGAAGAAGACGTCGAACGACGGCGTTGCGCCGGGTGTCGCGTCCTGTACGACGACGCCGACGTAGAGGTCGGTCGACGTGTGTACGAACCGAACGGTCGCGTTCCCGAGCGCTCCGAAGACGACGCTGTACGGAGTGGCGCCGGCCCACTCGGAGGCGTTGACGACGCCGTCGATCGTAGGCACCGCCGTAGCCGCCGCGGTGTAGTTCCCACCGCCGTGCGCCTGCGCGACGCCGGGCAGGGCGAGCGCAGCACTGACGAGTATGACCCAGACGAACCGATGTCGCGATACGTTCAAACCTCTCCTCCCGAAACCGCACAGTAGGACGATCTGCTTGAAGTTTCAAGATCCAGGTTGGAAACTTGGGTCGTGCCTTCATTCGCACCGTATTTGCCTCGGCTCGTCCTCGACTGGAGCCGCGAGGGCGGGGCGGGCGTGCGCGAGCTCGAGGGAACGCTGGTGTCCGTCGACCTCTCCGGCTTCACCCGGCTCTCGGAGCGGCTGCAGGCCAAGGGCCGGGAGGGCGCGGAGGAGCTGGTGCTCGCTGTCTCCGGTGTCTTCCAGGGCCTGATCGGCATCACCGAGCGCCACCAGGGCGACGTGCTCAAGTTTCGAGGAGACGCGCTGCTTCTCTTCTTCCACGACGAAGGGCACGAGCGGCGCGCGTGCCGTGCCGCGTCGCACATGCAGTGGCTGATCGGCGAGACCGGGAAGACGATGAGCTCGGTCGGCCAGGTGACCCTGCGGATGTCGACCGGCATCTACACCGGGATTTGCCACTTCTTCCTCGTCGAGAGCACGCACCGCGAGCTGGTCGTCGCGGGGCCCGCCGCCACGGCGACGATCGAGCTCGAGTCCGCGGCGGCGGCCGGGCAGATCCTGCTCAGCGAGCGGACGGCGGCTTCGCTCGAGCCGGGCTGGGTGGGCTCGGCTCACGAGCATGGCCGGCTCCTCCGCGAGGTCACCGACGATGACCTCGAGGCGCACGTGGCGACGGCGCCGCCGGAGTTTTCGGCCGAGCTCGAGCAGTACGTACCCGAGCCTCTGCGCGCGCATCTGCTGCTCGAGGCGGGCGAGGCCGAGCACCGGCAGGTCACCGCCGCGTTCCTCAAGTTCACGGGCGTCGACGAGGCGATCGCCTCGGAAGGCACAGAGGCGGTTCACGCCCACCTTTCGACCCTGGCGCAGATCATCGGTGCTGAGACGAAGCAACTCGGCCTGACGTGGCTCGAGTCGGACATCGACCTCGGCGGCGGCAAGCTCTACCTCGTCGGCGGCGCGCCCGCGTCCACCGGCGCGGACGAGGAGCGCATGCTGCGCGTCCTGCGTACCGTCCTCGGGACGTACGAGGGGCTGACCCTGCGCGCGGGCGTCAACCGCGGCCCGGCGTTCTGCGGCGACATCGGAGCGGACACGCGCCGGACATACGCGGTGATGGGTGACACCGTCAACCTCGCTGCGCGACTCACCTCGCGCGCCGATCCGGGCGGCCTGCTGGCGACCGCCGATGTGCTGGAAAGAGCGCGCACCCGCTTCGAGACCAGCCCGCAGCCTTTCCTCTTCAAGGGAAAGGAGCGGCCGATCACTGCCTACCGGGTCGGCGTCGTGCTGGGCGAAAAGGAGGACGAGCCGCAGGCTGAGCTGCCGTTCGTCGGGCGCGAAGGTGAGCTGGCCACCCTCGCACTTGCCGTCGATGGCGCGCGCGCGCGCCGTCAGCAGCTCGTCGAGTTGATCGGCGATCCCGGGATCGGAAAGTCACGTCTCGTCGAAGAGCTGAAGAAGCAGGCACTCGGCTTCACGCAGCTCATCGGCCGCTGTGATCAGTACTCCTCCGCCTCGGCGTACTCCGTCTTTCGCGACCTGCTGCGCCCGCTGGTCGGGTTGACGCCGGAGCTGGACGCACGCGAGGCCGGCGCGCACCTGCTGCCCTGGATTACCGCGGTGATGCCCGAGTTGGCGCCGCTGGCGCCGCTGATCGCCGTTCCGTTCGACGCGGATGTTCCGTCGACGCCCGAGACCGAGCAGCTCGAGCCGCAGTTCCGCCGGGAGCGGCTCCACGAGTGTGTCGCGACCCTGCTCACGCGCGTGCTGATGATGCCGACGCTCCTGATCATCGAGGACGCGCACTGGATGGACGACGCGTCGCGCGACCTCATTCTCTCGCTCACGCGCGCTGAAGCGTCTCGCCCGTGCCTCGTCTGCATCACGCGGCGTCCCCAGGGCGGCGACCTCGCCGACCCCGGCATCGCGGGCCACGTACAACTCGCGCTTGGCCCGATCGACGCCCACGCAGCTCAGTCGCTGGCGCTCGCGGCCGCGGGCGAGGTCGCGGTCTCCGACGAGATGCTGGCCGCCGTCGTCGAGCGTGCCGGCGGAAACCCGCTCTTCGTGCGGGAGTTGGTCGCGGCGTCGCGGGGCGCGATGGACGTGACATCGCTGCCGGACTCCGTCGAGACTCTGATCCTGACGCGAATGGACACGCTCGCGCCTGAGGACCGTTTCTTGCTGCGGAACGCATCCGTACTCGGTGCGCGCTTCGAGCTCGACCTGCTCGCGCGGATCGTCGCGGAAAAGCTTCCCGACGCGGGGAACCTGGCTCGCTGGGAGCGCCTGGCCGAGTTCGTCGCCTGGGAAGGAGCGGGCCGGCTCCACTTCTTGCACGACCTCTTTCGCGCGGTTGCCTACGAAGGGCTGTCGTTCAGACGCCGGCGCGAGGTTCACGGACGCGTCGGTGCTGCGCTCGAAGAGCGGGCGGGTGAATCGGTCGCCGACGTTGCCGAGCTGCTCTCCTTGCATTACCACCGTGCAGACGAGCACGAGAAGGCTTGGAGGTACTCGGTGCTCGCAGGCAGGCGCGCACAGGACCGATCGGCGAACGTCGAGGCCGTGGAGTTGTACGAGCGTGCATTGCACGTGGCCGAGCACGCCGGCGCAAGCGCGGCCGAGATCGCCCGCGTCGCGGAGGCACTCGGTGACGTTGCGGAGCTCGCCGCGCGCTACGAGAAGGCGGAGGTCGCGTACGACCGCGCGCGGAAGGCCGTTCCGGATGACGTGATCGCCCAGTCGCACCTGCTGCGGAAAGAAGGTGTCTTGCGCGAACGCCGCGGACGCTATTCCGACGCGCTTCGCTGGTACGGGCGCGCGCTCAGCGTGCTCGACGGCACCGCAGAGTCGGTTGAACGCGTTCGCTCACGCGCCGACGTCGAGCTCGCATACGCAGGCGTTATGTACCGGCAGGGGCACTTCGACGAGGCGAGCACATGGGCAGAGCGCGCCGCCGTCGATGCCGACGCCGGGGCTGATCGCGGACGCCTCGCACACGCCTACTACCTCTCGCACATCGCGGCCGTCAACTCCGGCCGGCGTGATCCAGAGCATCGGGACAAGGCACTCGCGATCCTCGAGGAGGTTGGCGACCTCGCGAGGCTCACCAACCTCCAGAACAACGTCGGGATCGAGGCGTACTTCGACGGACGCTGGAACGATGCGCTCGATTGGTATCGACGGAGTGGAGAATCGGCCTCGCGCGTCGGCGACGTCGTCAACGTGGCGCGTGCCCAGAGCAACGAGGCCGAGATCCTCTCCGACCGGGGGCAGCTCGACGAGGCTCGAGCGCTGTTCGAGCAAGCTTTGCGGGCCTGGCGCGCGGCGGACTATCGCGTCGGGATCGCGCTGGCGACCGCGAACCTCGGTCGGGTCATGGCCCGAAGCGGGCAGTTCGCGGACGCTCATCGCCTGCTCGAGGACGCGCTCGCGCAGTTCGAGGAGCTTGGCGCCGAAGCGTTCGTCGGCGAGACGCAGGCGCGCCTCGCCGAGTGTCTCGTCCTCGAAGGCCGCCACAAGGAGGCGTCCGCGGCTCTGACGCCTCTCCTCGGGGTGGGGTCGCCGCAGCTTGCGATCGCCGAACGGCTCGCCGGCTACGCGGTGATGCAGTCGCGTGCGGGGTTCGCCAAGGCGAAGCCACACTTCGAGGCCTCGCTTGCTGCCGCGCAAGCCGCCAATGCCCTGTACGAGGTGGCGCTGACGCTGCGCGCGGTTGCCGAGACGAGTGGCGTCGACGACGGCGGAGCCGCCGAGACCCTGCATCGTCTCGGCATCGTCTCGACGCCCTCGGTGCCGTTGCCCTGACGAGGAACATCGGTGGCCATACAGGCTGGACCGTCGTAGGCTTCGGACATGGCGACCTGCCCGGCCTGCAAGCACGACAACCGTGAGAGCGCTCGCTTCTGTGACGGCTGCGGCGGGCCGCTCGCTGTGGCACCGCCTGCGCGAGAGGAGCGGAAGGTCGTCACGGTGCTGTTCGCCGACCTGGTCGGGTTCACCTCGCGCGCAGAAACACTCGACCCGGAGGATGTGCGGGCGCTCCTCTCGCCCTACTACGCACGCCTCCGGGTGGAGCTGGAGCGCTTCGGAGGCACGGTGGAAAAGTTCATCGGCGACGCGGTGATGGCGCTGTTCGGCGCGCCCGTCGCGCACGAGGACGACCCGGAGCGTGCAGTCCGCGCAGCGCTGGCGATCCGGGACTGGGTGAACGACGATGAGGACGAGCTCCAGCTTCGGATCGCCGTGAACACGGGCGAGGCGCTGATCGCTCTCGGCGCGCGCGCCGAAGCGGGCGAGGGCATGGCCTCCGGAGACGTGGTCAACACGGCCGCGCGCCTCCAGAGCGCCGCTCCGGTCAACGGGATCCTCGTCGGCGAGACGACCTTCCGGGCCACCAGGCACGTGATCGACTACGCCGAGGCCGAGCCCGTTGTGGCGAAGGGCAAGTCGAACCCGGTCCGGGTCTGGGAGGCCCTCGCAGCACGCTCACGGGTCGGCAGCGAAACCGTCTCGACGCGCGCGCCGCTCGTGGGTCGAGGGCGAGAGCTGGACCAGCTCGTCGATGCGTTCGAGCGCGCCCGGCAGGAGCACTCCACCCAGCTCGTGACACTCGTCGGAGTCCCGGGGATCGGCAAGAGCCGCCTCGTCGCGGAGCTGCTCGCACACGTCGAAGCTCTGCCGGAGATCATTCTCTGGCGGCACGGTCGTTCGCTCCCCTACGGCGACGGTGTCACCTTCTGGGCGCTCAGCGAGATGGTCAAGGCGCAG
>JBKJML010000293.1:0-3914 GCA_046596415.1 Gaiellaceae bacterium
GGCCTGTCGCACGAGCTGGTCGAGGCGATCTCCGAGCACAAGGCAGAGCCGGACTGGATGCGCAAGTTCCGGCACAAGAGCCTCGATTACTTCCTCGCCCGTCCGCTGCCGGACTGGGGCGGGAACGTCGCCGAGATCGACTTCGAGAACATCTTCTACTACATCAAGCCGACCGAGAAGCAGGTCGACAAGTGGGAGGACCTCCCGGCCGACATTCTCGACACCTGGGACAAGCTCGGGATCCCGGAGGCGGAGAAGAAGTACCTCGCCGGCGTCGGTGCCCAGTACGAGTCCGAGGTCGTCTACCACAAGCTGCAGGCTGATCTCGAGGCCAAGGGTGTCATCTTCTTGGACATGGACTCGGCTCTGCGGGAGCACGAGGACGTCGTCAAGCAGTACATGGGGACGATCATTCCGCAGAACGACAACAAGTTCGCCGCTCTGAACTCGGCGGTCTGGTCGGGCGGCTCGTTCATCTACGTGCCGCCGGGCGTCAAGATCGAGTTGCCGCTCCAGGCCTACTTCCGCATCAACGCGGAGAATATGGGCCAGTTCGAGCGCACTCTGATCATCGTCGACGAGGACGCCTACGTGCATTACGTCGAGGGCTGCACGGCTCCGATCTACTCGAGCGACTCGCTGCACTCGGCGGTCGTCGAGATCGTCGTCAAGCCGCGCGGGCGCTGCCGCTACACGACGATCCAGAACTGGTCGAACAACGTCTACAACCTCGTCACCAAGCGGGCGGTGGCCTACGAGGACGCGACGATGGAGTGGGTCGACGGCAACCTCGGCTCGAAGCTGACGATGAAGTATCCGGCGATCTGGCTGGTGGGCCCGCGCGCGCATGGCGAGGTGCTGTCGATCGCGTTCGCCGGCAAGGGCCAGCATCAGGACGCGGGCGGCAAGGTCGTCCACGTCGCGCCGAACACGACCTCGGTGATCACCTCGAAGTCGATCTCGAAGGACGGCGGGCGGGCTGGTTACCGCGGCCTGCTCGAGGTGGCGAAGGGCGCGACCGGCTCCAAGTCGAAGGTCGTCTGCGACGCACTGATCCTCGACGATGAGTCGCGCTCCGACACCTACCCGTACATTCGGGTGGACGAGAACGATGTCGATCTCGGTCACGAGGCGACCGTCTCGAAGATCGGCGAGGAGCAGCTCTTCTACCTGATGAGCCGCGGCCTCTCCGAGGCGGAGGCGAGCGCAATGATCGTGTCGGGTTTCGTCGAGCCGATCACGAAGGAACTGCCGCTCGAGTACGCGGTCGAGATGAATCGCCTGATCCAGCTCCAGATGGAAGGGTCCGTTGGCTGATCCGAACTGTTCCTCGGCCGGAGGGCGATTCACTCGCCCGCAGGCACGCGGCGTTTGGTTTGCGGCTGCGAAGAAGAAGGGGGCCTGTGGGGGAAACATGGTTTCCCCCACGTTCCTCCAGCTGGAAGGGTCTGTCGGTTGATCGAGGTCGAACGGACGGACTTCGTGTCCGTGCCCGTGCAGGACATTGCTCGGGCGAAGCAGTTCTACGGCGAGACGCTGGGGCTGCCGCTCGTCAGCGGGGACGACGCCTGGCCCGAGTTCCAGCTGGGTGAGAACGTCAGCCTGTATCTGATCGACCCGACGAACATCGGGCAGGTCTTCAGGGGCCCGCACTCCTCGCACATCGCATTGCGCGTCGCCGACGTCGCTGCGGCGCGCGCGACGCTCGAGGCGGCCGGGGTCGAGTTCCAGGGCGACACCCTCGACACGGGCGTCTGCCACATGGCGTTCCTAGCCGATCCCGACGGCAACGCCCTGATGCTCCACCACCGCTATGCCGACTAAGGCTACGCCGACTAAGACCGGACGGACAAAGACCGGGCGGGCGAAGGCACTGAAGCACTACCGCTCGCTCGCGCTGCCGACGACGACGGAGGAGTCTTGGCGGTTCACCGATCTGAAGGGCTTCGATCCCGACTCGTTCGCGGCAAACGGCGCCTCGGGCGTCGTCACCGGTTCGGGGATGCTCGACATCGAGGCGGCCGGGGTCGTGCACGTGTCCGAGGGCGGCCTCGAGATCGTCCGCGCCCCGGAGGGAATCCGGTTCGAGCGGCTCGCCGACCATCCGCGGCTCGGCACCCTCGTCGGCGCCGACGACAAGTTCACCGCCCACAACGCGGCGCTTTGGGAGAACGGCCTGCTGGTGCATGTGCCGGCGGGCGTCGTGCTCGAGCAGCCGCTCTACGTGCGGCTTGCGAACACGGTCGAGGGCGGGTCGCTCTTCTGGCGCCTGCTGATCGTCGCGGAGGCGGGCAGCCGTTTCAGCGTGATCGAGGAGTACACCTCTGCCTCGGCTGCACTGTCGGGCTATTCGAACGCTGCGGTCGAGATCTTCGTCGGGGACGGGGCCAAGGTGGAGTACGTGTCGCTGCAGAGCCTCTCCTCCGAGACCTGGCATTTCGGCACCCATCACGCGACGGTCGGCCGCGACGCCGAGCTCGACTGGGTCGCCGGCGGCTTCGGGTCGAAGAACGGGAAGATCCGGATCCAGAACGACCTGGCCGGCCAGGGCGCCACCTCGCGCGTCACGGGCGCCTACTTCGCGGACGGCAAGCAGCATCTCGACTACGACACCTTTCAGGAGCACATCGCACCGCACACGACTTCGGACTTCGCGTTCAAAGGTGCACTCCGCGATGAGTCGAGCGCAGTCTGGCGCGGGATGATCCGGGTCGAGAAGGACGCGCAGAAGACGAACGCCTACCAGGAGAACCGCAACCTGCTCCTGTCGAAGACCGCGCACGCCGACTCGATCCCCGGCCTCGAGATCCTCGCGAACGACGTGCGCTGCACGCACGGCGCGACGCTCGGCCAGGTCGACAAGGAGCAGCTCTTCTACCTGATGGCCCGCGGCCTGCCCCGCAACGAGGCGGAGCGGCTGATCGTGCGCGGCTTCTTCCAGGACGTGCTCGACCGGATCGAGCTCGAGCCGGTCAGGGAAGCGCTCGGCGCCGCGCTCGAAGCGCGGATCCCGCAGGCGTAGAGCTACCCGGCCGCGGCCGCGACGGCGGCCTCGAGGTCTGCGTGCACGGAGGCGCTCACGTACACCGTCCAGGGATGCGCCGGCTCGCCGCCGGTGTAGGCGACGACCGGGATCTCGCGGCCATGCGCGTACCACGCCTCCATCGCCGTGCCCTCGTCCGGCCGGGTGAAGTCGGCCAGCACCACGTCGCAGGAGTCGATGTCGGCGAGGTCACCCTCGACGATCTCCTGCTCGTACCCTTCCGTGCTGCCGCGAAAATCCCGGCGCATCGGGTCGACCGGCTCGCAGCCCGCCTCGCGCAGGAGCGCCGAGGCGCGGCGGCGATACTCCTCGGCAAATGGTGGGCCGGCGAGGTAAACGCGCTTCATGCCACTACGATAAGGGCGTGAGCGACTCGAAGAGCCTGCCCGACTTCGTTGCCCTCGGCCACACGGGCTCCGCTGCCTATGCGGGGCTCGAGACGTTCCCGAATCCCGGCGTCTCGCTCGTCGAGCTCGAGAGCGACGAGCTGTCAGCGGTCTGCCCGATCACGGGCCAGGCCGACCTGTATCTCGCGACGATCGAGTTCGAGCCCGACGCGCTCTGCCTCGAGTCGAAGTCGCTGAAGCTCTACCTCGCGTCGTTCCGGAACGAGGGCGTGTTCTGCGAGGCGCTCGCCGTGCGGATCCGCGACGACGTTGCGAAGGCGCTCGAGCTCGGGCCGGAGCGCGTCACCGTGACGCTCGTCCAGAAGGCGCGCGGCGGGATCACGATCACCGCGACGGCCTAGCTCCGAACGAGCGGCTTGTACTTGATCCGGTGCGGCTCGAGCGCGTCGGCGCCGCGGGTCTCGCGGACCCAGTCCTCGTACTCGTCGAAGGCCCCCTCGAACCACGTCACCTGCGAGTCGCCC
>JBKJML010000007.1:0-13548 GCA_046596415.1 Gaiellaceae bacterium
CGCTCGAGGAGCAGGACGGCTACTTCGATCAGGCAAAGGAGCGGGAATGACCGCGATCTCAACAGTGAACGGACGGCAGATCCTCGACTCGCGCGGCAACCCGACGGTGGAGGTGGATGTCGTGCTCCAGTCGGGGGCCCGTGGCCGCGCTGCGGTTCCGTCGGGGGCCTCGACCGGGCAGTTCGAGGCGGTGGAGCTGCGTGACGGCGGCACCGCGTACGGCGGCAAGGGGGTGACCAAGGCGGTCGCGAGCGTGGATGGCGAGATCGCGGCGGCCGTTCGCGGGCTCGACGCCGACGACCAGCGCGGCCTCGACGAGCGCCTGATCGAGCTGGACGGCACCCCGAACAAGGCGCGTCTTGGTGCCAACGCGATCCTCGGCGTCTCGCTGGCAGCCGCCAAGGCGGCAGCCGCCGACGCGCGGCAGCCGCTCTGGCGGTACCTGGGTGGCGAGGGCGCGACGACGTTGCCGGTGCCGATGATGAACGTGATCAACGGTGGGGCCCACGCCGCGAACTCGATCGACCTCCAGGAGTTCATGGTCGTGCCGGCCGGGGCGGAATCGTTCGCCGAGGCGCTGCGGATCGGCGCCGAGGTCTACCACACGCTGAAGGGGGTTCTGCACGAGCGTGGGCTCGCGACGGCGGTCGGCGACGAGGGTGGGTTCGCGCCCGACCTGCCGGGCAGCGAGGCGGCGATCGAGGTGATCCTGGACGCGGCCGAGCAGGCCGGCCACCGTGACAAGATCGCGATCGCGCTCGACCCGGCGATGACCGAGCTCTGGCAGGACGGCGCCTATCGCTTCGAGGGTCGCGTCGCCTCGCCGGCCGAGACGATCGAATGGTTCGCCGGGCTCGCCGACCGCTTCCCGATCGTGTCGCTCGAAGACGCGCTCGCCGAGGACGAATGGGACTCCTGGCGGACACTGACCGAACGGCTCGGCGGCCGACTCCAGCTCGTGGGCGACGACCTCTTCGTCACGAACCCCGAGCGCCTCCGCCGCGGGATCGAGGCTGGCGTCGCCAACTCGATCCTTGTCAAGCTGAACCAGATCGGGACGCTCACGGAGACACGCGACGCGATCGAGCTCGCCCGTTCGAACGGCTACACGGCTGTCATTTCGCACCGCTCGGGTGAGACCGAGGATGCGACGATCGCCGACCTCGCCGTCGCGACCGGCGCCGGACAGATCAAGACCGGCGCCCCGGCCCGCTCGGACCGGGTCGCGAAGTACAACCAGCTCCTGCGGATCGAGGAGGAGCTGGGCGAGCGCGCAACGTACCCCGGTTGGAACGCGTTCCCGAGGGTGGCGCGTGCATAGGGTGTAGGGGATGGACACTCGACCGCCACGCAGGACGAAGATCGTCGCCACCATCGGCCCGGCGAGCTCGTCCCCCGAGATGCTCGCCCGGCTGCTCGGAGCCGGACTGGACGGCGCCAGGCTCAACTTCTCGCACGGCACCCATGCAGACCATGCCGCGTGGGCACGAGCTGTCCGCCGCGGGCAGGACGAGGCGGCGCGGCCCGTCGCGCTGATCGGCGACCTTCAGGGCCCGAAGCTCCGGGTCGGCGACCTCCCCGGCACGGTCGAGCTCGTGAAGGGCGAGACGGTGACGATCGCGGGCGAGGACGTGGCGAAGGAGGGTGACCTCCCGGTCAGCCCCAGTGTGCTCAGCAGCGTGCTGTCGGTCGGTAACGACGTCCTGATCGACGACGGCCTCGTGAAGCTCCGAGTGCTCGCCGTCGAGCGGGGCAGGGCGAACTGCGAGATTGTCGTCGGCGGCCCGGTCAGCTCGCATAAGGGCGTGAACCTGCCCGGCGTGCCGCTCCCGATCCCCTCGCTCACGAAGAAGGATCTCGACGACCTCCAGTTCGCGCTCGAGATCGGCTGCGACTTCGTGGCGCTCTCGTTCGTCCGGTCTGCAGCCGACGTGCGCGCGCTGCGAACGCTGATCGAGGCGACCGGTTCGACCTGCCAGGTGATCGCGAAGATCGAGAAGGCCGAGGCGGTGGCGGTGCTCGACGACATCCTGATCGAGTCGCATGCGGTGATGGTGGCCCGCGGTGACCTCGGCGTCGAGATCGGCGCGGCCGAAGTGCCGCTGCTCCAGAAGCGCATCATCCTCAAGGCGCTCGAACGGGGAAAGCCGGTGATCACGGCGACGCAGATGCTCGAGTCGATGATCCACCAGCCCGAGCCGACGCGCGCCGAGGCCTCGGACGTCGCGAACGCCGTCCTCGACGGCACCTCGGCGGTCATGCTCTCCGGCGAGACCGCGATCGGCGAGTACCCCTGTGAGTCGGTGCAGTTCATGGACCGGATCGCGCGCGCCGTTGAGCCGAGCCTCGACTACCGCCACGAGATCCCGACCGCCGACGAGGAGCCGACGATCGGCCAGGCGATGTCGAATGCCGCCTGCGACCTCGCGGAGGCGCTCGCCGCGCGGGCGATCCTCGTCCCGACGTTCACCGGCCGCACTGCTTCGGCTGTGGCCCGTCTGCGGCCGAGACGGCCGATCATCGGCCTGACCCACCACACCCACTCGCTCCACCACATGGCGCTCGAGTGGGGGATCACTCCGATCGGGATCCCCGAATGCGCCGACGTCGAGGAGTTGTGGCGCACCTCGATCGACGCCGCCCGCGCGAGCGGCATCGTCATCGCCGGTGACCGGATCGTGATCACGGCCGGGACCGCGGTCAACATCCCCGGCTCCACGAACGTGATCAAGGTCGACATCGCCTGACGTCGGGCTGACCGGGGCTGTCAGCAGGAGAAAGGGAACGAACCAGGGCCCGCCAGGCACCACGGCTGTACCCCTTGCTCCGACCCCCTGCGCGTCGTTCCACGTCCGCCGCGAAGGAAACACGCTCGGTCGCGGCGAAACGACGCTCCGTGGCGAAACAACGCTTGAAGACGAACGCCGGTCGCGCCGCGGCCCCACCGGCCCGTGGAAAAAAGCCGCGCAGACGGATCTCCCGCTCGGGCCGCACGTCGGTGCTCCTGCGCTGGTGCGTCGTCGCCGGGCTCGGCTTCATGGCCTTCCTCTACTACCGTCCGCTCACGACCTACCTCGAGACGCACCGGACGGTCGGGGAGCGCGCCGCCGAGGTGCAGGCCCTGCGCACCGAGCGGACGCGGCTCCAGACACGGCTCGCGCGGACCACGAGCGACGACACGATCTCCCGCGAGGCGCGACGGATCGGCTACGTGCGTCCCGGCGAGCGGCTCTTCATCGTCAAGGGGATCCCGCAGTGGCGCCACGCTCGTCGCAGTACGCTGCGCGGCGATGGATGAGCAGGATCTCGCCACTGTCGAGCGCCAGCTAGGCCGCAGGCCGCGCGCCGTCGCCCGCATCGCTGCGCGCTGCCCGTTCGGGCGGCCTGCGGTCACGGAGCAGCGCCCCTACTCCGCGACGGGCGAGCCGTTTCCGACCACCTACTACCTCACCTGCCCCCACCTCGTTGCTGCGGTAGCGCGGCTCGAGGCAGCCGGCGGCGTCGAGCGCTTCAGCGCGGGGGTCGCAGCCGATCCCGCTCGTCTAGCCGACCTCGAGCGCGCCACCGACGAACAGCGGCGGGTGCGCCGCGAGCTCGCGGCGGGCGAGGAGGGGGCCGACGGCGGTGCCTCCCTCGAGCTCGGGATCGGCGGCAGCCGCAACCCAGGGCAGCTGAAATGCCTCCATGCCCACGCCGCGTTCGCTCTCGCGCGGCCCGGCTACGCGCTCGGCTTGGCGGTGCTGGCAGAGATCGACCCCCTCTGGCCGCAGGCGTGCTGCACGTCCCTCTAGCATCGGCGCACGTGTCCGCCGAGGTTGACAGTGCGCGCCGCGAGTGGTCAGCAGGCCACCGTCGTTTTCTCGACGCGGCCTCTGGCCCGCTCGCCGCCGACCGGCTGCACCGGCAGGTCGAGGTGCTGTTCGGCGAGCTCCGCCGCCGGGTCGGCGGCACCTTCACGACTGCGGAGCTCGCCCGTGAGTACGGGCAGTCCGATGCCTGGGGGCGCGAGGCGATCGAGCTGCGAGCGCCGAGCCCGGGCTGGTCGCGAACCTTCTCGCTCTCGCTCGACGAGGCGTTCCACCTCTACGGCCGAGGCGCCCAGGATTACGAGCCGTGAGCGAACCGTCCTCTCGGTCTAGGCGTCCATCCCGCCGGTCGCGTGGCCGCGTGTGGCTCGCCGTTGCCGCCTGCGCTGTCGCATTCCTCGTCGGGCTCTCGCTCGGTCGCGCGCTCGAGGACGGCCCCGCTCCGGGCGAGACGAGGACGTCCGTTCGCACGCTCCGGCCGCTGCCGCTCCTGCCTGCCGCCTCGACGACCGTCACGGTCACCGTCACGACGGCGCCATGACCCGGTCGGTTTGAGGTTGGGGCAGCTTTGGGTAGGTTCGTCCCGATGTCGTTCCGGGAATCGAATCGCAGGGCGCTCGGCGCAGCGCCCGAGTGGCTGACGCTCGGTCAGGCCGCAAAGTACCTGGGCGTTGCCCACAGCACGATGCGCAAGTGGTCCGACCAGGGCCGAGTCGCGGCCTTCTACACCCCCGGTGGGCACCGCCGTTACAAGCGCGGCGATCTCGATCAGTTCCTCGACCGCTCAGGCCGGGCCGGCCCGGCCGCGCCGACGGGCCCGCTCGTGCTGATCGTCGACGACGACCCGCAGTTGCGGGCGTTCGTCCGCGTCAACCTCGAGGCTGAGGGCTACCAGGTGCGTGAGGCCGGCAGCGCCAAGGAAGGTCTCGAGGCCCTCGACAAGGACTCGCCGGACCTGATCCTGCTCGATGTGATGATGCCTCAGGTCGACGGCTGGGAGATGCTGCAGCGGGTGCAGGAGCGGCACGGCGTCGGCACGATCCCGGTGATCATGTTCAGCGGCAAGGTGGAGGAGCGCTCGGCCGCCGAGGCCACCTCGCGCGGCGCCCAGGGATTCATCGGCAAGCCGTTCGACCCGCGCGCGCTGATCGAGTCGACGAAGCAGCTCCTCCCGGTCTGACCCGCCTCTAGGTGACGTAGGTGATCGGGTCCGACCAGCGGCTCGAGCACTGGGTCGTCACCCACCGGTTGCCGGTGCTCGACCTGTTCTTCGAGGGCGTGACCTACGCGGGCAGCTTCGGAGCTGTCTGGCTGCTCGCCGCCGCGGTGCTCGCGATCGCCTGGCGGCGGCCGATCATCTTCGCCCGTGTGGGCGTGGCAGCGCTCTCGGGTGAGCTCGCGTCGGGCGTGATCAAGGACCTCACCGCACGGCCGCGGCCGCCGATCCGCTTCCCCGACCCGGCACCGCTCGTGGCGCTGCCGGGCACGAGCTCGTTCCCCTCCGGCCACGCCACCGTCGCGTTCGCCTGCGCCGCGATGCTCGCCGCGACCGATCGACGCCTGGCGATCCCCGCCTTCGTGCTCGCGGGGGTCGTAGCCTGGTCGCGGGTCTACGTGGGCGTGCACTACCCGCTCGACGTGCTGGCGGGCGCGGTGCTCGGAGTGTTGCTCGCTAGAGCTCTTCGGTTGCTTGGAGTAGCCCTGCGGCGATCACGACCAGCGCGGACGCCAGGCTGATCCAGAGCCCGATCCCCCGGCCTGCGAAGAAGAACGCTTCGGGAATCGAGATCGCGCGCACCAGGACGAAGATCGTCGCGAGCGAGCCCAGCCCGAGCACGAGCAGGCTCTCGGGGATGCTCGCCGGCAACTCGATGCCGTTCTCGCGCAGCACGACGAGCGCGAGCAGTGCGATCCCGATCAGGAAGACGAGCTTGCCGAGCGTGCCGGAGTTCCAGCCGAGCACGCTGATCGAGACGCCGTCGCCGGAGCCTCCGTCGCCCGCTGCGGAGTACCAGCCGGTGAAGGCGGAGAGCGCGAGCGCCCCACCGCCGATCCACGCGAGCCGTTCACCGAGGCCCCAGACGCCACCGGCCCAGACGCCACCGCCCCGCCGCGCGGCAAGACGCGGGGCGGACTCGGGCTCGACGGGCTCGTCGAGATGCTCAGGCGTTCCCATAGAGCAAGTATGGGCATGTTTTCGGATGGCGTCACGGATCGGCGGCGGCGGACCCTGCCAGGAGCGCCTCGCTCAGGTAGGGGTCGCTTCCGCCCTCTACACTTCGGCAGATGGCCGAGCCAGCGCGTGATCAAGCGGCCGGGGAGCCCGATGTGCCCAGCATCGATCCCGAGACGATCGACCGCGCCTATCTGCTCGAGCGTGCCCGCCGCCGGTCGCGAGTCGAGCACGGCCGCGCAGCGCGCCGCGCGCACGTTCGCTTCTGGGTGACGATGCTCGTCCTGCTCGTACTGGCGATCGTGCTGATCGTCACGGTCTGGCACGAGGTCGAGCGGCTCTTCGGCCTCTGATGGCCTAAGAGATCGAGACGATGGCAATCGCTTCGGAAACGAGTGTCGACGAGCGGCGCGGCGCGGCCTTCGAGACGCTCGCCGAGGCGACGCGCGCGATCGTCGACGGAGCGGCGCTCGGCACGGTGCTCGACGCTCTGGCCATCGCGGCGGCGCAGCTGACAGCGTGCCAGGTGGCGGTCGTGCGGGTGACCGAGCCGAACGGGGCACTCCTCACGCGTGCGGTCGCCGGGCCGCAGGCTCTGGCGGCAGAGCTCGCGGGCGCCCACGCCCCCGGTGACATCGAGGAGGCGCTGGGAGTCACCGCGGCGCGGACGGGGCTTGCCGTCGCGTACGCCGTCCCGGTCGAAGGCCCCGGCGGGGTTGCCGGCTCGGTGGAGCTGCTCCGGGGTGCCGACGAGCTCGACGTGGTCGAGCGGCGACTCGCCCGGGTCATCGCCGACCACGTTGCGCTCGCGCTGCGCGTCGCGGCGCCGGCGCGCGGTCCGCGCTGGAGCGGCGCGGCCGACGTGCTCGAGCTCACCGGTGACGCGCTCGCCGCATCGTCGGACGAGGAGCACGCGGCCGACCGGATCGCCCAGGTTGCCGTAACCGCCGCCGGAGCGGAAGCGGCGCTGATCTGGCGCGTGCAGCCCGGCGGTGCCGACGACGGGGACCTGCGCCTGATCGCCTCGCATGGCGACGACGTCGTGGGAGAGAGAACGCTGCTCGTCCGACTCGCCGCCGACGTGACGGGTGGCAGCCAATCAGTGACGGTCGAACGGCTCCCGGGCTCGACGAGCACCGTCGCAACGCTCCGGCTCGGCGAGCCTTCGCTCGGCGCGCTCCAGCTCGTCTTCCCGGGTGTCGAGCCCGCTTCCAAGCGACACGTCGAGCTCCTGGCGAGCTTTGCCGTGCGGGTCGCGCACGCGCTCCGGTCGAGCGAGCGGGCGCGCGAGCTCGGCCACGAGCTCGACCGCAGCCGAGCCCTGCTCGCCGTGGTCGGCCAGGCCATCTCCGAGCTCTCGCTCTCCCACACGCTCGAGACGGCCGTCGAACGTGTCGCTGAGCTGCTCGGCGCCGAGCGCGTCGCGATCTACCTCGACGAAGACGGCCGGCTGACGACCGCCGCCGCTCGCCGGCTCTCCGGCCCGCACGAGGATGTCGCGGGCTGCCTGTACGAGCTCGCGCTCGGCCCAGCCCGCGGTCGCGGCATCCTGCTGGTCGCGGCAGCAGCGACCGACGAGCGGCTCACCGACGTTCAAGACTCGGTCGTCGAGGCCGGGATCGAGGCGGCGATCGCGCTGCCGCTCCACGTTGCCGAGGAGGCGATCGGCCTGCTCGTCGTCTACGCCGCTCGCGGCCGCGTCCCGACTGCGAATGAGTCGGCGCTGCTCGTCGCTCTCGCCGCCCAGCTCGCAGTCGCAGTGCAGAACGCGCGCCTGCACGAGCGGACGAAGCTGCTCGGCGAGGAGCTCGAGACGGTGCTCGCCGCCGAGCGGGACGCAGCCCGCCGGCTGCACGCGCTCTACGACATCTCGCGCTCGTTCGCCCAGACACTCTCACTCGAGTCGACGCTCGATACGCTTGCGGAGACGGTCGTCGAGGCTCTCGGTGTCGACGCGGCGGTGATTCTGATGCCCGACGAGCGTCGCTCCACGCTCATCCCCCTCGCCCTGCACGTCGACGACGAACGGGTCGGTGACGCAGCGCGCGCGATTCTCAACCGGCCCCAGCCGCTCTCCGGCTCGCTCCTGCGGCGCCTCCTCCGCACGCAGGAGCCGCTCGTCATCGACGCGGGGGTCGCGCGGGAGCTCGGCGGCGCTCACTCGCTCCTCGCACCGTTTCTCGAGCGCGGCTCGACAGCCGCGTTGATCCCGATCGCCACCCCGGCAGAGGTCCTCGCGACGCTGCTCCTCGTGTCGCTCGACCCGGCTCGCCCGGTGGACGGCGCCGTCGTCGACACGGCGCTCTCGATTGCGGCCCAGGCAGCCCTCGCGATCGACAACGCCCGCCTCTATTCGCAGCAGAAAGCCTTCGCCGACGCGATGCAGCGCTCGCTCCTGCCTCGGGAGACGCCAACCGTGCCGGGGCTCGAGGTGGGGGAGGTGTACGAGTCGTCTGCGCGGCTCGATGTCGGGGGCGACGTCTACGACTTCCTGACGCTCGGCGACGGGCGCCTCGCGGTTGTTCTGGGCGACGTCACCGGGCATGGCGTCGATGCCACCGCAGACATGGCGATGGCGAAGTTCGTCTTCCGCTCCCTCGCCCGTGAGCACCCCGACCCGGGCGAGTTCCTCGCCGCCGCGAACGAGGTCGTGACCTCGGAGATCGCGCCTGGCAAGTTCATCACCATGGCCTACGTCGCGATCGATGCGATCGGCGGCCGGATCGAGTGCGCCCTTGCCGGGCACCCGCAGCCGCGGCTCGTGCTCCCATCCGGAGAGGTCGTCGCGATCGAGGCACGCGGGCTCGCGCTCGGGATCGACGGGGAACAGCGCTACGAGACCGTCTCGGTCGATTTCCCCCCCGGCGCCACGATCGTCCTCTACACCGACGGCGTGAACGAGGCTCGTCGGCGCGGTGAGCAGTACGGCCTGGAGCGGTTCGACGCGCTGCTTTCGGAACGGCGCGGCCTCCCGGCGCGCGAGGTGGCGCTCGAGACAGTGGCTGCCTGCCGTGCGTGGACCGGCGGCGAGCTCGGCGACGACGTGGCGGTCGTCGTCATCAAACGGGACGGCTGACGCATGGCTCCGCGCGGGCTCGGCGCCGTCGTCTTCCTCGCCGGTACAGGCACTCTCGCGACCGAGATCGCTGCGTCGAGACTGCTAGCACCGGCGTTCGGCTCGTCGACTGTCGTCTGGGCGAACCTGATCGGTGTCGTGCTGGCCGCGCTCGCCGTCGGCTACTGGCTGGGGGGCAAGCTCGCCGACCGGCGACCGGAGCCGCGCCTGCTCGGCCGGCTCGTGCTCCTCGCTGCGCTCCTCGTCGCGGCGACTCCCTTTCTTGCCCGGCCGCTGCTCGAGATCGCCGTGCGCGCGGTCGACGATGCACAGGCGGGCGCGGTGGTCGCCTCCTTCGCGGCGGTCGTCTTTCTCTTCGCGCCGCCGGTCGTCCTGCTCGGCGCGGTCAGTCCGTTCGCGATCCGGCTCGCCGTCGACGATCTCGCGACCGCGGGCTCGGTCGCCGGACGGCTCTACGCGCTCTCGACCGCCGGGTCGCTGCTCGGCACCTTCGTGCCGGCGCTCATCTCGATCCCGCTGCTCGGCACGCAGCGCACGCTGCTCGGCGCCGGCACGCTCCTGGCGCTTGCCTCCGTGCCGCTGCTCGGCCGCCGCGCGCTCGCGCCGGCAGTCGCGCTCGCAGCGTTCGCCGCCCTCCTCCCGCCGGGCGCGATCCGCGCCGCCGACGGAGTGCTCTACGAGCGCGAGTCCCGCTACCAGTTCGTCCAGGTGGTCGAGCGGCCCGACGGCAGCCGGCTGCTCTACCTGAACGAGGGAGTCGCGGTTCACTCGATCTGGCGGTCGGAGACGGTGCTGACCGGGGGCGCGTGGGACATGTTCCTCACCGTGCCGCCGCTCCTCGCCCGGCCGCTCGAGCGGGTCGCGATCCTCGGCAACGCGGGCGGCACGACCGCTCGGGCGCTCGCGCGCTTCTACCCGCAGGCCGTCGTCGACGGCGTCGAGATCGACCCCGAGGTCTCACGGGTCGGCCGGCGCTTCTTCGGGCTCGGTGAAAGCCCGAACATCCGCCTCCACGACGAGGATGCCCGCCCCTTTCTCAGGGCGACCGACGGGCGCTACGACCTGATCACGGTCGACGCGTACCGCCAGCCCTACGTGCCGTTCCACCTCGCCACGCGCGAGTTCTTCCAGCTCGCCCGCGAGCGCCTGCGCCCCGGTGGCATCGTCGTGCTGAACGTCGCACGCGTCCCGGGCGACGACAGGCTCGTTGCCGGGATCGCCGGCACGCTCGCTGCCGAGCTGCCCCAGGTCGTCGTCTGGCCGGCGCTCCGCTTCAACGCGCTCGTGATCGGCTTTTCCCAGCCGTTGTCGCGCGCAGAGATCTCGCGCCGCCTCCGGAGCGGGCCGGCGCAGCTCGCACCGCTGCGGCGACTCCTGGACGGGGGGCTGTACGCCGCCGCACCCGCCGATCGCCCGTGGACCGACGACCGGGCACCGGTCGAGTGGGCGACCGACCGGATGCTCGCCGGGTTCGCGACGCGAGGCGGCGTCCTCGACGAGAATCTCCTGCCGACGGCGCCATGATCGACCTGCTGCGCAGAGACGGGCCGCCTCTGCGGATCGGCCATCGCGGCGCTGCCGCGATCGAGGCCGAGAACACCTTGCGCTCGTTCCGGGCCGCGGTCGAGATCGGCGTCGACCTGATCGAGTTCGACGTGCTCGACCTGCCCGGCGGCCCGCTCGTGCTCGCGCACTCGGACGATCTGCACGAGGTGAGTCACGGGGCTGCGGCGGGCAGCGTACGCGGCCGCTCGTTCGAGGAGCTTCGTGAGGTGGCCCCCGACCTGCCAACCTTCGATGAGGCGCTCGCGTTCTTCGTCGACGAGGCACCCGGCGTGGGGCTGCACGTCGACCTGAAGCTCGCAACGCGGCTCGACGAGCTCGTCGCGGCGCTCGAGCGGCACAGGCTCGCCGATCGCACGGTCGTCAGCTCGTTCCACCGCCCGAGCCTCCACGCGGTTGCCCGCGCGTCCGATCGGGTGCGGATCGGATTCACGTTTCCCGAGGATCGCGTGGGCATCACGCGGCGCCGGACGCTGGCGCCCCTGATCCGCCCCGGGGCGGCTGCGCTGCGGGCGGCGATCGCGACCCGCGTCCCGTCGCTCTTGCGGCGTGCCGGGGCCACGACGCTGATGCTCCACTACGCCGTCGTGTCGCCTGCGGGCGTCGCGAGAGCCCACCGGCTGGGCGCCGCCGTGTTCGCCTGGACGGTCGATGATCCGCTCGAGATCGACCGGATGCTGTCCGCCGGCGTCGACGGGGTGATTACGAACGACCCACGGTTGCTCGTTGCTACCCTGACCGCGTGAGGCGCACCGCACTTGCCCTGCTGACGCTCGCTCTCTGCGCCTCCGCCGGGGTGCTCTCAGCCGCAGTCCTCGCAGCCGGCCCGTCGCGTGTCTTCGACACGATCACCGGCGGCACCACGACGTCGACTGTCCCGACCTCGACGACCGGGACGACGACGGCGCCGACCACGGGCACGACCCCCACCACGCCGCGGCCGCAGACCATCCCAGCGGGGGTCACCGTCGGGGGGCTACTCGTCGGCGGGCTTTCTCCCGCCGACGCTCAAGCGGAGCTCCGCTTCTTCTTCGCGCGGCCGCTCACGCTCGTCGTCGGCAAACGCAAGCTGAAGGTCGCGGCGCAAGAGCTCGGTGCCGCCGCCGAGCTGAAGAAGGCCGTCGAGCGCGCACGCGTCGCCCGGCCCGGCGTCAACGTGCCGCTCACGGTGGTCTCGCCGCGCGCGAAGGTCGAGCGCTACGTGCGCGGGCTTGCCGCCCGCCTCGACCGTGTGCCGGTTGACTCACGCCTCTTCCTGCGCAAGGGCAAGCCGTTCGTGACGAAGAGCGTCGGCGGCCGCAGCCTGCGTCAGGTGCTCGTCGTGCGAGCGCTCTTCACAGCCGTCAAGACCCACGATCGTGCGCCGCTCAAGCTCGTTTTCCAGCCTGTCAAGGCGACGGTGACCGAGAACTCGCTCGGCGACGTGATCGTCATCCACCGCGGCACGAACCGGCTCGAGCTCTACGACGGGATGAAGCTGCGCCGCACCTTCGGCGTTGCGACCGGGCAGGCGCGCTACCCGACACCGCTCGGCCGCTTCGAGATCGTCGTCAAGTGGAAGAACCCCTGGTGGTACCCGCCCGCCTCCGACTGGGCGAAGGACGCCAAGCCGATCCCGCCCGGTCCCGGCAACCCGCTCGGGACGCGTTGGATGGGCATCTCCTCGCCGGCGGTCGGGATCCACGGAACGCCCGACTCCGCCTCGATCGGCTACTCGCTCTCGCATGGGTGCATCCGCATGCTGATCCCGCAGGTCGAGTGGCTATTCGGCCAGGTCGAGATCGGCACGCCCGTGTACATCGTCGCAAGCTGATGGCCGGGCGCGCGAAGGTCGCGGCGCAGGTCGCCGCAGTCGCGATCGTTGCAGCGCTGCTCGGCCTCCTCGTCTGGCAGCTCGTACGCGACACGGGCGGCGCGGCCGCCCAGATCACCAAGGGGCAGACCCCGGACGCGCCGAAGCTCGTGCTCGAACGGCTCGACGGGAAGGGCACGATCGACCTGCGCGACTACCGGGGCAAGGCGGTCGTGATCAACTTCTGGGCCTCGTGGTGCGGCCCGTGCAAGCAGGAGGCGCCCGAGCTCGAGCGCGGCTGGCAGCGCTGGCAGGGGAAGGGAGTCGTCTTCCTCGGCGTCGACATCCAGGACTTCAAGGCCGACGCGCGCCGCTTCATCGCCCGCTACGGCATCACGTATCCGAACGTCTTCGACGGGCGCGGCTCGACCTGGGGCCCGTTCGGCTTGCTCGGCGTGCCCGAGACCTTCTTCGTCGGCCGCAACGGGAAGCTCGTCAGCCGGGTGCCGCGACCGATCAGCCGCGAGCAGCTCGACGAGAACATCTCACTCGCGCTCGCAGCCGTCTCGTGAGGGTCGCGCTCGCGCTCCTCGCGTCGCTCGCGCTCGCCGCGCCCGCGCTCGCGAGCGAGCAGCGCCCCACGTCGGCCGAGCTCGAGTCGGAGCTTGTCTGCCCGACCTGCAAGACGACGCTCGACCAGTCGACGGCACCCGTCGCGGAGCGGATGAAGGAGATCATCCGGGAGCGCATCGCGGCTGGCGACACGAAGAGCGAGATCAAGGCTGCGTTCGTCGCCCAGTTCGGGCCCGCCGTGCTCGCGACCCCTGGCAGGCGCGGGCTCGACCTGCTCGCCTGGCTCCTGCCGCTCGTCGGGTTGGGAATCGCTGCGGTCGTCGTCGGTCTGCTCGCCTGGCACTGGTCGCGGCGCCGCGGCGACGACGCCGACGCGCCGCCGCAGGCGCTGGATCCAGAGCTCGAGCGGCGCGTCGATGCAGAGCTCGCGCGGTACGAGTGAGCGTCGCCCAGATCGCGGCGGCGTTCGGCGCCGGCTTCGTATCGTTCCTCGCGCCGTGCGTGCTGCCGCTCGTCCCTGGCTACCTCTCGGCGATCTCGGCGGTGCAGGCCGACCGGCTCGGCG
>JBKJML010000021.1:0-17538 GCA_046596415.1 Gaiellaceae bacterium
TACCTCCACTGCACGCTCGTCCCCTACATCGAGGCAGACGATCACGTCGGGGTGGATGCCGATGCGGCGCAGCTCGTTGACCGAGTGCTGCGTCGGCTTCGTCTTCTGCTCGCCGGCCGCCTCGATGTACGGGACGAGGGTGCAGTGGAGGTACATCACGTTCTCGGGGCCGACCTCGCGCCGGAACTGGCGGATCGCCTCGAGGAACGGCAGCGACTCGATGTCGCCGACCGTGCCGCCGATCTCGCTGATCACGACATCGGCCGGCGTCGACTTCGAGACGCGCTTGATCCGCGCCTTGATCTCGTTCGTGATGTGCGGGATCACCTGCACCGTCGCGCCGAGGAACTCGCCCTTGCGCTCCTTGCGCAGGACGGCCTCCCAGATCGCGCCCGCGCTGTGGCTCGCATTGCGAGACATGTTCTCGTCGATGAAGCGCTCGTAGTGGCCGATATCGAGGTCGGTCTCGGCCCCGTCCTCGGTGACGAACACCTCGCCGTGCTGGAACGGGCTCATCGTGCCCGGGTCGACGTTGAGGTACGGATCGAACTTCTGGGCCTGGACATGGAGCCCGCGAGCCTTCAGGAGTCGACCGAGCGAGGCGGCGACGATCCCCTTGCCGAGCGCCGAGACGACGCCGCCGGTGACGAAGATGTACTTGGTCGGACGCTCGGTCACGCTTCTTGCCTCCCCCATGCGTCGAGGCGCGCAAACACCGGCGCGCCCTCGATCAACGCTCCGAGCGACCGCCGCTCGCCGAGGAGGGTGAGGGCTCCGAGCGCACCGATTGCGCCAAACCGCCTCCAACCCGCGAGCCTGCCCACGGACTCGAAACCTAGCACGGCGCCAAAAGCGTTCGAACCGGAGTCGCCGAGCATCACCATCTCGCCCAGATCGTAGGGAGCGAGCAGGACGGCGACCGCGACCGCCCGGCGTGGCCTGCCGCGAAGGAGCATGGCGCCGAACAGGAACGCCTTCAGAGCCCGTCCGGGCTTCGTATCGAGCTGGTTCAGGGCGTTCGCCGAGAGACCGACGAGCAGGGCGCCCGAGAGCGAGCGGGTACGCAAGAGCGCGTAGGCGGGGATGCCGACCAGCTTGAGGACGCCCGTCGTCCCGCCCGTCCGCAGGTGCGCGCTGAAGCCGCGCTCGGGGCCGCTCCAGAGGTCGTCCGCGAGGCCGAGCGCCGCCACGGGCGCGACACCCGGCTGTGCAAGTGCCACGACCCAGCCGACGAGCGGCAGTCGCAGGCCGCGGTGGTTGCGCGCGAGCGGCCCGCAGGCGAGCAGGATCTCCGCGAGCTGACGGCCGCGGTGGACGAAGCCGTGGACGTCGCGGCCCGTCGCACGGTGGGTCAGATCGAGCTTGACCTCCTCGACTGCGAGACCGGCCCGGACCGCGTCGATCGTCATCCTCGTCTCGACCCCGAAGCCCGCCGCGACCGGGAAGCACGCCTCGCGGGCGGCGGCGGAGAGCAGGCGTTGGCCCGAGAGCGGCTCCAGCGCTTCGAAGCCGGCGAGCGCGCGGATCAGCCGCGCCGCGGTCCGCTTTGCGATCCCGAAGCCGCCACCCTCCCGACGCGCGAACGCGGCCACGGCAAGGTCGGCCTGCGACTGGAGCAGCGGGGCCAGGTGACCCGCAAGGTCCGCATCGCAGAGGAGCAGCGGCCCCGGCGGCACTCGCCGCTCGGCGAGCGACAGCGCCTGGCCCTTGCCGCGCCGCGCCAGCCGGATCACCCGGGCTCCCGCGGCGCTGGCCACGTCAGCCGTACCGTCGTGCGAGCCGTCGTCAGCGACGACCACCTGGGCTGCGGGGAACGCTGCGCGCAGGCGCCCGACGGTGGCTCCGATTCGTTCTTCCTCGTCCCGAGCGGCGACGAGGATCGTCAGCAGGGCCTCGTCACCCACCCCGGTCAACGAGTCGTGGTGACCGGCAGGGGCTCGATCGGTGGCAGGATGCTCCGGTCGGTCTCCTCCGCGCCGTAGCTTCCGGCCTCCGCGCCGCCGAGCAGCAGCGCGAGCGCCAGCCGTCCGGCGGGGGACTCGACCGCATCGACGGTCGAGAGCCGGTGGGCGCGGAAGACCGGGAGCGCGCTCTTCGGCGGCGCGCCCGCCTCGACACCCACCACGGGAACACCAGCGCCGGCAAGCCCCGCGTAGAGGCCGTCCAGGAACCGGCCCGAGCTGCCCTGCTGCGGCGGAGCGGGCCGCACGACCACGACCCCGTCGAGCTCGCCGCGCCGGGTCCCGGAGCGCTCTTCGAGCAGCAGGTCGCCGAGGGCGTCCCAGAGGGGTGTCGGGCCGGCCCCGACGAGCTCGCGCGCGATGTCGCGTCCGAGGTCGCCGAGATGGCGCTCACCGGCATAACCGGCGAGCGCCGGCTGGGCGCGAAGCTCGGCCTCGACCGCGTCGGTTGGAAACGGCATCAGGAGAGCGCGCACTCGCACAACTCGGCCGCCGGCCGTCGCCACCGCATCGCGAACGGACCCGTCGACGCCCGAATCGATCGAGCCGACGTAGAGCAGGCCGACCCGGCTACCGAGCAGGCGGCGCTCGGCGAGCACCGGGTAGGTGTCTCGGATGTACTGCTCCGCCGCCCGCTGCTGGGCAACGAGCGCATCGGCGCGCGCCGCGGTCTCGTCGAGCCGGGCCTGGAGCTGCGCGATGTCGCCGGTCAGCCGGACTCGCTCCGCCCGGTCGACGAAACCCCGGCCGGAGAGGCCGACACCAACGAGGATGCCGATCGCAAGCGCCAGGAAGACAGCGGTGAGCGAGACGACGTGGTAGCGGAGATCGAACATAGCGTCGAGCCTCTCAGGGCTCCACACCAGTCTGGCAGAGCGAGAACAGACCGGAGAGCGCCGTCCGCGCGATCGTCCCCCGGGTGCCGTACAGCCAGCGGGCCGTCAGCGAGAGTCGCGCAAGCGTGTGACCGTCCGCCGTCGCCTCGAGCTCGAGCTCGGCGGCAAGCCGGTCACGAACAAGGGTGAATTCGACGAGCCGGCAACGCTCGACCCGGTTCACCACGAGCGTGTCGTCAGCGAGCGGCCGTCGCACGTACCCAGGCGAGGAACCGTGGACGCGCCAGCGGACGCCGGCTGCGAGGCCGCGCCGGTCAGGCTCGACGCCGTTCATCCCCGGCCACCAGTCCGGCAGGCGGTGGGGCTCGGCGAGCACGGCCCACACGTCCTCGACGGGCGCGAGCAGTATCCGCTCGGCGACGCTCCTCATCCGAAGATGCGGTTCGCGAGGACATCGATCAGGTTGCGAAGCGCCGGCGAAGCGGCGATTGCGACGACGATCCCGGCGAGCCCTGCGAGGCCGATCGCGACGATCGGCCAGACCCCGACGCGGCGACTGACAAGCCGGGAGACGCCCTTTGCGTCGACGAGAATCTCCCCGACCTTGAGGCGCGTGACGAACGTCGAGGACATGCCGGCCCGGTTGCGCTCGAGGAACTCGACCAGGTTGAAGTGGGTGCCGACGGCGACAATCAGCTCGGCGCCCTTCTCGTGCGCGATCAGGAGCGCGACATCCTCGGAGATACCCGTCGCCCCAACAGTCAGGTATGGCAGGCCGAGCGCAGCGAGCCGCTCGCCGCCGGGCGCGACGCCGTCCTGGTAGGCGTGCACGACGAGATCCGAGGCAACTCGTAAGGCGGCGTCGGAGACGGAGTCCATATCGCCGACGATCACATCCGGCTTGAGGCCGGCCTCGAGCAGCGCGTCCGCGCCGCCGTCGACGCCGATGAGCACCGGCTTGAAGTCGCGCACATACGGCCGCACGATCCGCAGGTCGCGCTTGTGGCCCGGACCGCGCGCGACGACGAGCGCGTGCCGGTCGCGGAACACGGTGCGGAGCGCCGGCAGGTCGAGCCCGTTCGAGAGCAGGCTTCCCTCCTCTCGCAGGTAGCGCATCGTGTTCTCGGCGAACGCCTCGAGCGCCTCGGTGACTCGGCTCCGCTGCTCCTCGAGCGCCTGCGAGAGCTCGTCCTCGCCGAGCGCCCGGCCGCGGGCCAGGCAGTCGCCCGCCCGGTAGATGCCCGCGCCCCGGATCGTCAGCGTCTCCCCCTCCGTGACCTCGTCGAAGAGCGGCGCGCCGGGCACGTCGATCAGGCAGACGCCGCCACGCACGAGCAGGAGTGGCCCCGGGTTCGGGTAGCGCCCGCTCTGGCTGTGGCCGACGTTGACGACGACGCGCACCCCCACCTCGAGCAGCTCCTCGGCGCAGAGACGGTCGAGGTCGGTGTGGTCGATGATCGGAATGTCGGTTGGGCCGAGCCTGCGGACGAGCTCCTTCGTACGCCGACCGAGGCGGGCGGGGCCGCTGTACTCGACGATGCTCATTGGAGCGCAGACAAGAATTCGCGGCCACCGAGCATCCGCTCGATCTCGTCGCGCCGCTCCGCGTCGTCGAGTGACTGAATCCTCGTGTGAGTCGGGTCGCCGGGCACCTTTTCGACCCGGAAGTGCCGATCAGCGGCGCTCGCGATCTGCGGCAGGTGGGTGATCGTAAGCACCTGCGCACGCCCGGCGAGTCGCCGCAGTGTCTCGGCCACCGCGTGCGCTGTCGTGCCGCCGATGCCGGCATCGATCTCGTCGAAGACAATCGTTTCGCCGCCCCCGACGGCGGCGATCGCAAGCGCGACGCGCGAGAGCTCCCCGCCCGAAGCCGTTTCCGCCACCGGTCCGAACGGCAGGCCGCGGTTGGGGCGGATCAGGAACACAGCCTCGTCGGCTCCGGCTACACCGCGGTCGCGATCGCGCAGCTCGACCTGGAATTCGCCGTCGCCAAGGCCGACACCCTGAAGCTCGATGCCGACCGCGGCGCCGAACGGCTCGGCCGCACCCTGGCGTGCGATCCGAAGCTCTGCTGCCAGCGCTTCGACCCGGGCCTCGGCGACGGCGAGCGCCTCGGCGGCAGCAGCCGCCGGATCGGTACCGGCCGCGAGCGCGTCGAGCTCCTCCCGGGCTGCCGCGGCCCGGGAGAGTAGGTCGTCGTAGGTCGCGCAGCGGAAGCGGCGCTTCGCCTCGGCGATCCTGTCGAGCTGCGCCTCCACCCGTTCGACGCGGTCGGGCTCGGCGTCGAGCCGGTCGAGGAACGCCCGCAGCTCGGAGGAGACGTCGCGTAGCCGCACCTCCACGTCGCGGAGTTGCTCGGCCGCGAGCGCGAGCTCCGGCGCAAGGCGCTCGAGCGGCGCCAGCGCCCGCTCGGCGATCCCCGTCAGGCCGGCCGCTCCGTCGCCCTCGTCGGGTGCGAGCGCCTCCGCCGCGGCTGCCGCGCCGGTTGCGAGCTCGGTCCCGTGCCTGAGCCGGTCGCGCTCGGCTCGTAACTCCTCCTCGGCGCCGGGCTCGAGGCCGGCCGTGTCCTCCACGAGCGCGCGCAGCTCCGCCAGGTGGGCTTCGGCCGTCGCAGCGTCGCGAGTCAGCTCCTCGTGCTGTTTCCTGGCGGTGGCCAGCTCGCGCCAGGCGGCCCGCGCGGCACGGCGGCGCGCGAGCTGCTCCTCACCCGCATAGGCGTCGAGCACGTCGAGTTGGTAGGAGGGTCGCGCGAGCCGTCGCTGCTCGAACTGGCCGGACATCGCGATCAGCCGCTCCGTCGCCGCTGCCAGGTCCTCGCGCGCGACCGCGCGTCCCCACGCGTAGGCGCGGGTGCGTCCGTCCGCGAAGACGCGGCGCGCGAGCACGAGGCCCGGCTCGTCGCCGGGCGCAAGCTCGGCAAGAGCTGCCAGCTCGTCGTCGTCGAGGAAGCCGTCGGGGAGGTCGAACTCGGCCTCCACATAGGCCTCGGAGCCGTTACGACCGACCGCGGCAGCGTCGCCTTTGGTGCCGAGCAGCAGGCCGATCGCCTGCGCCAGGATCGTCTTCCCGGCCCCGGTCTCACCGGTGATCGCGTTCAGGCCGGCGTCGAAAGAAAGCTCCGCCTCGCGGATCAGCACGAGGTTCTCGATGCGCAGGCTACGAAGCAAAGGTGTGGCTATAGCGGCTGAAGAAGGTCACCTCGGGCAGCGTCGCGAGCAACGAGCGCTGCGGCCCGAGCCGCGCGAGCACGCGTCCACCCGGCTCGATGTCGACCAGCCGGTGGCCGTCGACGAGCGCGGCCACGGGCACGTCGTCGGTGCGGTTCCAAACGATCAGATCGGACTCGCGCCCGACGACGAGCGGTCGTGCGTGAAGCGAATGCGGCGCTGCGAACGTCACGGCCATTGCATCGAGACCCCAGACGAGCACCGGGCCGCCGTTCGAGAGGTTGTACGCCGTCGAGCCCGAGGGGGTCGAGCAGACGACGCCGTCGCAGCCGACCCGGCCGAGATTCTCGCCGCCGATCGCGTACTCGAGCTGCACCATGCGCCCGAGGACAGCGCTCGCGACAACGAGATCGTTGACGGCGACGGCCCGCTCTTCGCCAACCTCCACCTCGAGCGTCGGCAGCTCGATCACCCGGAACTCACCCGCGAAGGCTCGGGCGACCCCGGACTCGAGCTCGCCTCGCTGGATCGAGGAGAGGAAACCGACGCGGCCGAAGTTGACCCCGATCACGGGCGTCCCGGTGCCGAGAAATCGTGTCAAGGCACGCAAGATCGTCCCGTCGCCGCCGAGGACGACCGCCAGATCGGCTCCCTCGTCCTCGGGACCCGTCAGGAGCTCGACGCCGGCCTCCCGCGCCACGTTCTCGAGCCGCGCGAGCGCAGCGCCGATCGTCCGCGGGGTGCCATGGGTGATCACGGCAGCGCGGCGGACGACCTGGCTAGGCAAGGGCGTCACCGATCCGGTCGTCGAAGTCATCGGGTAGCGCAGCGTCCTCCCGGTGGACGAGATGGAGCACGAACTCCCGATTCCCCTTCGGGCCGGGATGCCCTGAGTCTACGACGCCGGCCGGCACGCCACCCCAGTCCAGGGCCGCGCGGGCCACCTCGCGCAGGACGCGGCGACGCACCTCGGGGTCGCGGACGACCCCGCCTTTGCCGACATCGTCACGGCCGGCCTCGAACTGGGGCTTCACGAGCACGAGCGCCTCCCAGCCTGGCTCGAGGAGCCGGACGACCGGCGGCAACGCCGTACGGACGCTGATGAAGGAGACGTCGCAGACGAGCAGGTCAGCGGGAACCGGGAGCGCGGTCAGCAGCCGGGCGTTCGTGCGCTCCAGCACCGCGACGCGCGGATCGTTCCGGAGCTTCGGGTGGAGTTGGCCGTAGCCGACGTCGATCGCGGGGACGCGCGCGGCCCCGTGCTGGAGCAGGCAGTCGGTGAAGCCGCCCGTCGAGGCGCCGACGTCGACGCAGCTTCGGCCCTCGATGCGCACGTCGAACGCACGCAGCGCCGTCTCGAGCTTGTCGCCGCCGCGTGAGACGTAGCGAGGCGTGCGCTCCACCTCGAGCTCGGCGGCCTCGTCCACCTGCGTGCCGGGTTTGTCGTACCCCGGTACGAGGCCGGCGATCACGAGCGCCTGCGCCTGGGCACGGCTCTCCGCGAGGCCGCGTTCCACGAGCAGCACGTCGAGGCGCTTCTTCACGCGCCTAGCGTAGAGGCCGCCGCCGTGACGGGAGCTGCGCGGGACTGGAGGGATGGCTACGCGGTACGGACGGCGAGGTCGCCGACGAGCGCTTCGAGCACCGAAGTGTCAGCGTCGATCGCGTCGAGGCGCGCCCGCGCGCGGTCGGCGGCCTCCTCGGCGAGCGCCCGCGCCCGTTCGACCCCGTGGGCCTCTGCGTACCCGTCACCATCGAGCACGTCGTCGACGATCTGGAAGAGCAGGCCGAGTTCGTCGCCGAAAGCACGCCATGGGGCCTGCTGCGCGGCGGGGATCCCCGCCGCGGAGAGGGCGCAGCCGACCGACGCCGCGAAGAGGCAGCCGGTCTTCAGCCGGTGCAACGCGACGAGATCGGTCGAGCCGGTGATGTCGAGGTACTGGCCGCCGATCATCCCGAGCGTCGCCGCGGCGAGCTCGCGGCCGACGGCGGGCGTTTCGTAGACGAGTGCGATCCTGAAGGCCTCGGCGAGCAGTGCGTCTCCGGCCAGGAGCGCGGCCGCCTCACCGTGGGCGACGTGCGCGCTCGGGCGACCGCGCCGCTCGTCGTCGTCGTCGAGTGCGGGCAAGTCGTCGTGGACGAGCGAGAACGTGTGCACGAGCTCGATCGCGAGCGCCGCCGGCAGCACCTGCTCCACCTGCGCGCCTGCCGCCTCCCCGGTCGCAAGCGCGAGCACCGGCCTGATCCGCTTGCCGCCCGACTCGAGCGGATACCGGAGTACGTCCGCGAGGCCGCCGAGCTCGGACGAAAACGTCAGCTGGCCGAGTGCCTGCTCGACGACCGCGCGCAGTTCGTCAGGTGCCCGCATCGCCGCGCTGCCGCGCCTTCTGGAGCTCCGTCTCGACCTCTTTGGCGAGCTCCGCGAGCTCGGCGAGCACCGTCACCGCCTCCTCGGCGTCCTCCCCGCTCGCCAGTCGGTCGAGCTCGGCCTTCGTCGCGTTCAGGCGCTCGAGCAGCTCCTCCGCTCTCGTCAGTGCCTCGTCTGCGCTCATGCCGCTGCCTCCTCTCGGGCCACCCGCGCCAGGATGCCGTTCACGAGGCGCGCTGCCTCGTCGGTCGCGTAGCGCTTCGCGAGCACCACTGCCTCGTTGATCGCCACTTCCGGCGGCACAGTCCCCTCCTCGAGCTCGTAGATCCCGACCCGCAGGATATTGCGTTCGAGCGTACCCAGGCGGTCGGCGGTCCAGCCGTCGGCCGAGGCGGTGATCCGCTCGTCGAGCGACTCCGCGCGAGCCGAAACCGTCTCTGCCAGCTCGACCGCGAATGCCTCCGCGTCACCCTCGTAGAGCAGCGCGAGCGGCTGCCCGGTCAGATCCCACTGGTACAGGAGGAAGAGGGCAGTCCTCCTCGCCGCCCGTCGCCCGCCGGCCATCAGGGTCGGAGCTCGTGGATCGAGACGTCGACGGAATCGACGGCGATGCCGCACGAGCGCTGGAGCGCAGCGGCGACAGCGTCCTGGACAGCCCTGCCGAGCTCCGGCAGGACGGTGCCACGGTCGGCTGCGAGCCCGAGGCTGACGCGCGCCCGGCCGGCGGAGACGGCGACGTCGAGCCCGCGCTTGGGTCGGCGCACATACGCGCCTGGCACGGTCTCGACGGCGCGGGCGACGAGCCCGGCGATCGCCGCGGCCGTCACGGTGACCGTGCCACGCGGCTCCCGGGTCACATGGTCGGAGCTCATGTGGGCGAGAGCGCAGGCAGGCGCCCCTCCAGCTCGGTGAGGAAGCCCGTTGTCGTCTCGCCGCGGGCGAACTCCGGCGAGGCGAGGATCTCGGCTGCGAGCGCCTGAGTCGTCGCGACCCCTTCGAGCTCGAGCTCGCCGAGCGTACGCAGGCCGCGCGCGATGGCTGCGGGCCGGTCTTCGGCCCAGACGACGAGCTTCGCGATCAGCGAGTCGTAGTAGGGCGAGATGGTCGAGCCTTCGGAGACGTGCGTGTCGAGCCGGACGCCAGGCCCGAGCGGTGGTCGGAACCGGGTGATCGTTCCCGGCGAGGGAGCGAACCCGCGCGACGGGTCCTCGGCGTTCAGGCGGATCTCGATCGCGTGGCCGCTGCGCGGCGCCCGGCCGGTGGCCGGGAGCGTCTCACCCGCGGCGATCCGGAGCTGTTCGCGCACGATGTCGATCCCGGTCGTCAGCTCCGACACGGGGTGCTCGACCTGGAGGCGGCAGTTGACCTCGATGAAGAAGAAGCGGCCGTCCGGGCCGAGCAGGAACTCGAACGTGCCGGCGTTGCGGTAGCCGATCGTCGTACACGCGCGTTCCACCGCGGCTTCCATCTCCTCGCGGGTCTCGGGCGTGAGCGCGGTGGACGGCGACTCCTCGAGGAGCTTCTGGTGTCGGCGCTGGATCGAACACTCGCGCTCACCCAGGGTGAGCACACCGCCGGCGCCGTCGCACAGCACCTGGATCTCGATGTGACGCGCCGGCGAGACCGCCTTCTCGAGGTAGAGCGCACCCTCGCCGAACGCTGCCTCGGCCTCGTTCCCCGCCGCGCGGTAGGCCGCTTCGAGCCCGGCCGGCTCGTCGACGAGCCTCATTCCCTTGCCGCCGCCGCCAGCGGTCGCCTTCAACAGCACCGGATAGCCGAGCTCCTGGGCTGCCGTGCGCACCTCCTCGAGGGTCGCGTTCCCGTCGGTGCCGGGCACCAGCGGCACGTCGGCACGGCGCAGCTCGGCCTTCGCCTGGGCCTTGTCCCCCATCCGCTCCATCAGCGCCGCGTCAGGGCCGACGAAGACAAGGTCGTTGTCCTCGCAGGCGAGCACGAAGGCCGGGTTCTCTGCCAGGAACCCGTAGCCGGGGTGAACGGCATCGCAGCCGGTCGTGTTCGCGGCCGCGACGACGGATGGGATCCGCAGATAACTCTCGCTCGCGGGCGGCGGGCCGATGCAGACTGCGTGGTCGGCGAGCTTCACGTGCAGAGCGTTCGCGTCGGCGGTCGAGTAGATGGCGACCGCCTCGGCGCCGAGCTCGTGCAGGGCGCGGACGATGCGCACGGCGATCTCACCGCGGTTCGCCACGAGGACCCGGGAGAACATCAGGCGGCGTCGAGCGGCCGGCCGGCGAGCGGCTCGACCTCGAACAGGAGCTGTCCGAACTCGACCGCCTGGCCGCTCTCGACGTGGATCGCGCGGATGACGCCGTCCAGCTCGATCTGCACCTCGTTCATCAGCTTCATCGCCTCGAGGATGCAGAGCGTCTGACCCGAGGCCACCGCGTCGCCGACCTCGACAAACGGCGCCGCACCCGGCTCGGCGGCACGGTAGAACGTCCCGACCATCGGCGACTCGACCCGTGTGAGCCCGCCCGGGGTCGGCAGCGCGGGCAGCGCGGTGGGGTCGGGCTCGGCCAGAGGTGCGGCGACGGTCGCAAGGAGCTCCGAGCGCTCCTCGGTCCGGCGCACGCTGACACGCATCCCCTCGTCCTCGATCTCGATCTCGGCGACCCCACTCTCCTGCACGATGCGAACGAGCTCGCGGATCCGCTCGGCGCGCGACTGGTCGACGTTGCCGTCCAGCCGGTCCTCGCGCGAATGGCGGGCGCGGATCGTCTGGAGGAGCGCCTCGGCCTCCTCGCCGAAAAGCGCAATCAGGACGAGCTCCTCCTCGCTCGCGGCGAGACCCTCCGCCTCGGCGCGGACATCCTCCGCCGTCGGGGGGTCGTCGTCGAACGCGGTGCCGTCGGTGAGGAGCGCCACGGCGCGAACGACCCCTGCGTCGGGCTCAGCCGGCGGGCGGCCGTAGCGGCCCTGGACGAGTGCGCGGAACTCGTCGACGACGGTGCTGTAGCGGCGGGCCGAGAGAACGTGGATCAGCGCCTGTGAGGCGAGGATCTGACCGATCGGCGCCGCGAGCGGCGGCCAGCCGGCCTCGGCACGGATCACGGCGAGCTCTTCGAGCACGTCGAGGAGCCGATCGCCGGCGGCGTGCTGGCGCAGGTTGGCGTCGAGCGAGGCGACGAGGCCCGCCGGCAGGTTGTGCTCGGCGGCGCGGACGGCGATCCGGGGCGCGAGTGGCGACACCGGTTCGTCGCCGATGAACTCGTCGACGAGGTCGGAGGCGGCCCAGAGCTTGTCGACATCGACGCCGGTGCCGTGTCCCATTCCTTCGAGGGCGGTCGCGACCGCCTCTCCGGAAACGCGGTAGAGCGAGAGCGCGACCGGGTAGACGGCGCACGCGATCAGGCTGGCGCCCGCGCGGACGGCCTCGAGCGCCGCTGCGAGGCCATTTCCGGCGGCACCCTGACAGTAGAGCCCGACGGGCAGCCCGGACGCCTCTGCGACGCCTGCGACCAGCTGGTGCGCCCGGTAAGGCTCGAGCGAGCCGGTCGGGTCGTGGATCAGGACGCGGGTGGCGCCGAGGGCGCCGAGCTTGCGCGCCTGCTCGATCAAGCCCTCGCTCTCGCCGGTGCGGCCGGGGCTGTAGACGAGGCCGGCGTGGAATTCGCCGCCGCCGCCGACGATCGCCTCGGCGGCCTCCTGGAGGTTCAGCACGTCGTTCAGCGGATCATGGAGCCGGAAGACGCCGATCCCGTTCTCGGCGGCCGACGAGACGAAGCGGCGGATGAAGTCGGCGCCCACCGGGCGCGAGCCGACGAGGAAGCGGCCACGGAGCGCGAGGCCGAGCGGCGTCTTCGTGCGTGCTTTGAGGGCGCGGATGCGTTCCCAGGGGCTCTCGACCCCGCGCCGGACGGCCGCGTCGAAGACGCCGCCGCCGGAGACCTCCAGGCAGGCGAAACCGGCCCCGTCGAGCACTTCCGCAAGCTGGAGGAGCTCGGACGTGGGCATCCGCCCCGCGAGCGGCTCCTGCGAGAGCAGGCGAATCGTGGTGTCGACGAGACGCGGCATCGGGCGAGAGCCTACCGAGTCCTCCCCGCCCGTCTTGCGTGGCCGGGTGCCGGACACGAAAGCGCTGCTCAGGCGATGCGGTGCACTTTTCGCAGGCCAGGTCCAGGGCTTTGAGCCCTGAGGCCGACCGAAACCGTCACGCCCTTGAGATGTAGCGGCCTTCTCTGGGATCGACCTTGATTCGGTCGCCGCTGTTCACGAACAGTGGCACCTGGACGACTGCGCCCGTTTCGAGTGTCGCCGGCTTCGTGACGTTCGAGACCGTGTCGCCCTTCACGCCCGGCTCGGTGTCTCTCACCGCGAGCTCGACCGAGGACGGGAGCTGGACGCCGGACGGCTTGCCGCCGACGAAGAGGAGCTGAACCGGCGTGGACGGCTGCATATACGGCAGCTCCGCCTCGAGCGCCGCATGCGGGATCGAGAGCTGCTCGTAGGTTTCCTCGTCCATGAACACGACCTCGTCACCCGAGTCGTACAGGTACTGCATGTTCTTCACCTCGGTGAAGACCCGTGCGAACTTCTCGCCCGCGCGGAACGTCTTGTCGACGACCGAGCCCGCGTCGATGCTCTTGAGCTTGGTGCGCACGAAGGCGCCGCCCTTGCCCGGCTTGACGTGCTGGAACTCGACGACGCGCCACACCGATCCTTCGACCTCGATGTGCATGCCGTTCTTGAGCTCGTTCGTGGAGACGACGTCTGCCATGACCGTCGGCGATGCTACCGAACGGTGGCGAGCTCCTTGCCGGCGTGCGTCAGTCGCTCGCTGCCGTTCTCGACGACGAGCACCATGTCCTCGATCCGCACGCCGCCCTGCCCCGGCAGGTAGATGCCCGGCTCGCAGGAGAGGACGTTGCCCACCGCGAGCGTGTCCTTCGACTCCGGCCGGGCGACCGGCGCCTCGTGCACCTCGAGCCCGATCCCGTGGCCGAGGCCGTGTCCGAAATGCTCCCCCCACCCCGCCGCTGCGATCACGTCGCGAGCGGCAGCGTCGGCGGCGCGACCCGTCACGCCGGGAGCCATCGCGTCGAGGCCTGCGAGCTGGGCGTCAAGACAGACGGCGTAGGCGCGCGCGAGGTCGTCAGGCAGATCGCCGGTCGCAAACGTGCGGGTGCAATCGGAGGCGTAACCGTCGATGCGGCAGCCGCAGTCGACGATCACGAGCGTGTTCGCCGGGATCGGGACGTCACGGTTGTCGGAGTGCGGGCTGGAGCCGTTCTCCGCGGCGGCGACCATCGTGTCGAATGAGAGCTCGGCTGAGCCGTGCTCGTGGAAGAGCTCGCGGACGCGCCACGCCAGCTCGACTTCGGTGCGGCCCGTGAACCGCTCGTCCCCGAGGGCGCCGAAGACGGCGTCGGAGATCGCTGCTGCGCTGCGGAGGATCTCGATCTCCTCGGGCGTCTTCACCGCGCGCAGAGCCTCGACGAGCCCCGACTTCGGTGTCGCCTCGACGCCGCCCGCGCGCAGCGTGGCAAGCGCGTCGACGGTCAGGATGCTCCCTTCGACGAGGATCGAGCGGCCGGAGAGAATCGAGGCGAGGTCGCCGACGACCGCCCGCCCTGTCTCTTGGAAGCGCGCCGCTTCGATCCGGGCCGCCTTCTGCGCGTAGCGGAAGTCGGTATAGACGGTCGCCTCGCCGCCAGGCTCGACGAGCAGGGCGGCGTTCGAGCTCGCCATGCCCGTCAGGTAACGGATGTTGGAACCGCTCGTGACGAGCAGCGCCTGCTCAAGCACCGCGCCGAGACGCTCCAGCCGCGTCATGACGGCTCTTCCTTCGCGGTCAGGAACTCGAGCGCCTCGCGATAGCCCTGCAGGCCCTTGCCGGTGATCCGAAAAGCCGCGAGGTCGCTCACGACCGAGTGTCGCCGCCACTCCTCGCGCTCCTCGATCTTGGACAGGTGAACCTCGACGACGGGAACATTGAAGATCTCCAGCGCATCCCGGATCGCGTAGCTGTAGTGCGACCAGGCACCGGGGTTGACGACGACGCCGTCGGCCCAGCCGTACGCGTCGTGGCACCACTCGACGTACTGGCCTTCGCTGTTTGTCTGGCGACAGCGGGTCGTCAGGCCGAGCTCGGCCGACCAGCCGTAGATCTGAGTCTCGAGCTCGGAGAGGGTGAACTTCCCGTACACCTCGGGGTCGCGTCGCCCGAGCATGTCGAGGTTGACTCCGTTCAGGACGACGACCCGCATCGCGGGCGAGTCTATCCCGCGATCAACGCGTCGAGCGCCTGCCTCACGTCGGCGTCCGGGAGCTCGACACCCGTCCTGGCGCGACCGGGCGCGTCGAGCAGTACGAGCCGCGGCGTGCCCGCCAGCGATTTCTTGTCACGGGCGAGCGCCGCCCAGGCCCGCTCCCGATCGACGCGAACCGGTTCCGGCCGCAGCACGTTCTCCACGACCGACGTGTCGAGGCCCGAGAGCCGCAGCGCCGCGAGCAGGCCAAGCGCGACGGCCCGACCATGGGGGACTCTCTCGTAGCCGCCGCCGGCCTCGAGCGCGTGCGCGAACGTGTGACCCAGGTTGAGAATCGCCCGGTCGCCACGCTCGAACGGGTCACGCAGGCAGACGGCGGCCTTGAACGCAGCGCAGCGGCGGACGAGCTCGGGGAGCGGCAGCTCCCAGAACGGCTCGCCGGCAAGGAGCCCCGTCTTCACGACCTCGCTCATCCCACCGTGCAGCTCGACCTCGGGCAGCGTCTCGAGCACCGCCGGGTCGGCGACGACCGCGACGGGCCAGTGGAAGGCGCCGACGAGGTTCTTGCCCTCGGGGAGATCGATCCCGGTCTTGCCGCCGATCGACGCGTCCACCTGACCGACGAGCGTGGTCGGCACAGCGGCCCAGTCGACGCCGCGCAGGTAGCCCGCGGCGGCGAACCCTGCGATGTCGGTCGTGCAGCCGCCGCCGAGTGCCACGACAGTGCCCTGACGGTCGAGCCGCAGCGCGCGCCAGAGGCGCTCGGCGACCGCTACCGACTTCGCCTCCTCCCCGTCCGGCACCTCGTGCTGCGCGCGGAGCCGCTCACCGAGCGCGAGCTGAGCTTCCATGCCATAGATGCCGGCGACGCGGGCGTCGGCGACGAGCTCGACCGGCCCGTCCCCGGGGAGGAGCGAGCCGAGCTGCTCGAGCGAGCCGAGCTGCACGTAGACACCTGCGGCGGCGAGCGTCGCCCCGTCGAGGTCGCGCGCCCGACCGTCGGCGGCCTGCTCGTAGACGGGAAGTCGCTCGCCGTGCAGCGCCCGGAAACGCTGCTCGTTCTTGGCGAGCGGCCGGTCGCCGCCGACCCGCCGCCACGCCTCGTCCGGGTTGACCTCCAGGTGGATCGCGAACGCGTGCTCGCGGAGCGCCGAGCAGACACCGTCGGCGCCGAGTGCACCGCCCCCGAGTGCGATCACTGCCGGTTCGGTCGACGAGAGCGCCTCGACGGCGGCGTTCTCCTCGAGGACGCGAAACTCGGCCTCGCCTCGCTGCGCGAACAGGCTTTCGATCGACTCGCCGGCGCGCCGCTCCACCTCGCGGTCGACGTCGACGAATTGCCGTCCGAGTCGCTGCGCGAGCGGCTCACCGACGGTCGTCTTGCCCGCGCCCATGAAGCCGATCAGGGCGACGTGCCGGCCTAGGGCGTTCGGGGCCAACCGATCCGCTCGAGATAGGCCGTGTGCGCCGCGAGCAGATCGACGAGTGCGTCACCACCGAGCTTCTCGCAGGCTGCTCGGGCGAGCTCCCACGCAACGACGCTCTCCGCCACGACGGCGAGCGCCTCGACCGCGTGGACGTCGCTTCGCTCGACGAGCGCTTGGGCGGCCTCGCCGGTCGCCAGGTCGACCGAGTCGAGCGGCTTCATCAGCGTCGGTAGCGGCTTCATCGCGGCGCGGACGACGATCTCCTCGCCGTTCGACACGCCCGCCTCGATCCCGCCGGCCCGGTTGGAGCGGCGCCTCAGGCCGGGTTCGATCTCGTCGTGGGCCGACGAACCGCGTAATCCCGCGAGCGAGAACCCGTCACCGATCTCGACCCCCTTTACCGCCTGGATCGACATCAGCGCCGCCGCGAGCCGGCCGTCGAGGCGGTCCTCTCGGGAGGCGTAGGAGCCGAGGCCCGGGAAGACCCCCAGCGCACGCACTTCCACGATGCCCCCGAGCGTGTCGCGGTCGGTCTTCGCGGCGTCGGTCACTGCGTGCTGCGCCTCGTCGCCGCGCTCGCCGCCGACCTCGAGCACGTGGCCGGCGACCTCGATCCGAAGCTGGCGCAGCAGCGCCTTCGCAACTGCCCCGGCGGCGACGAGGACGGCAGTGTGCCGCGCGCTCGCGCGCTCGAGCGCGTTTCGCACGTCGTCGTGGCCGTACTTGAGCGACCCGGCGAGGTCTGCATGGCCGGGGCGCGGCAGTGTGACCGGCTTCGTGCCCTTCCCCACCGGCTCTCCCTCGGGCGGCCAAGGGTTCATTCCCCAGACCCAATTCTCGTGGTCGCGGTTGCGCACGAGGAGCGCCAGCGGTGTCCCGAGCGTGCGACCGTGCCGCAGGCCGGCGAGCACCTCGACCTCGTCGGTCTCGAGCTGCTGCCTCGGGCTGCGTCCGTATCCCTGCTGACGCCGGCGCAGGTCGGCATCGATCGCTGAGCGGTCGAGCGCGAGCCCGGCGGGGAGCCCGGTGAGAATTGCGACGAGCGCCGGACCGTGGGACTCGCCGGCGGTGGTGAGACCGAGGTTCACCTGGCTAGCGTATGCCGTTACTGGGGAACGAGGACGAGCTCGTCGCGGTAGGCGACGGCCACGGCCTCGGCGCGGCTGTGAACGCCGAGCTTCCGGAGGATGTGCTCGATGTGAGTGCCGACCGTCTTCGCGCTGATCACGAGCTCGGCGGCAATCTGCTTCTGTGTCCGTCCGCCCGAGAGGAGGCGAAGGACCTGGCGCTCGCGCGCAGTCAGGCCGCGCGAGGATCGCGGCTCGGCGCGCGAGCGCCGCAGCAGCGACCGAACGCGCACCGTGAGCTCGTCGGGCGCAAACGGTTTTGTCAGGTAGTCGTCGGCGCCGATCAAGAAGCCGGCGACGCGGTCGAACGACTCGGTCCGCTCGCCCGACAGGAAGAGCACCGAGATGGCATCCTCGTAGCGCTCGCGGAGCGCTCGGCAGACCTCGTAACCGGAGATGCCACCGGGAAGCGACACGTCGAG
>JBKJML010000006.1:0-8880 GCA_046596415.1 Gaiellaceae bacterium
GGGCTCGCTGCACGGACCTGGCGTTAGACTCGCGCTACGGGGAATGACCCTCGCGGCATGAGTGTCCTTCGCAGCATCGAGCAGAAGATCGAGGGCCTTTTCGAGGGGGTCTTCGGCCGCGCCTTCCGCACGAACGTGCAGCCGGTCGAGCTGGCGCGCAAGCTCGCGAAGGAGATGGACGAGCACCGTTCGATCTCGGTGTCGCGGGTCTACGTCCCGAACGAGTACACGCTGTACCTCTCGCCGCAGGACCGCGAGCAGTTCGAGAGCTATGAGGGCTCGCTGATCGGCGAGCTCCAGGATTACCTCGGCGAGCACGCCCGCCGTGAGCAGTACGCGCTCCTGACACAGCCGAAGGTGCTGCTGAAGACCGACGAGGATCTGACGATCGGCGAGTTCGGGATCGCGACCCGCATGGTGCAACCGGAGGGTCGCGCGTTGCCGGCAGCCGCCGAGCCCGCCGGGGAGCCTGTCGGTGAGCCGAGCGCCGGGGCGACGATGATCTACAAGGCCCGCGCGCCGGTGCAGACCGAAGCGGTGTCCGCGGCCGAGCTCGGCCTCGAGCGCGAGGTCGTGACGCTGGCGCTCGAGGGCAAGACGCACGAGTTGACCAAGCGCCAAGCCGTGATCGGTCGGTCGAAGGACTGCGACATCCAACTTGCCGATCCGAATGCGTCACGCCGCCACGCCGAGGTGCGTCAGGAGGGCGCCACCTACTGGCTCGTCGACCTCGACTCGACGAACGGGACCGAGCTGAACGGCAAGAAGGTCGACCGCGGCAAGCTCACCGACGGCGACCGGATCACGATCGGCGAGACCGAGATCGTCTTCGGGAGGAAGGTGTCGTGATGGCGTCGGTGGCTGTCGACGAGGCGCTGCTCGTGCTCAAGGTCGCCTTCCTCGTCCTGCTCTACCTCTTCATCTGGCGGATCGTGCGCAGCGCGAGCCGCGACCTGCGCTTACCGCAGGAGAGCATGATCATCGGCCCCGGCGAGGCGGCCGCACTCGGGCTCGGCGGCAGCGCGGCGCCGCCTCCCATGCTCCGCCTCGTCGTCGTCAGGAGCCCCGCGCTCGAGGTCGGCAGCGACATTCGGATCGACACGGCGCCGATCAGTGTCGGGAGGGACGCGCAGAACGACGTGCGCCTGGACGGCGACGAGTACGCGTCGGCCAGGCACGCACGGTTCGAGCCGCGGCGCGACGGGCTCTGGGTCGAGGACGCCGGCTCGTCGAACGGCACCTTCGTCAACGGCGCGCGCGTCACGAGCGCCCGGCGCGTCGGCCCCGGCGACGTCGTCCGGATCGGCCAGACCGATCTGCGGGTGGAGAAATGAGCGTTCGGTACGCAGGGGCGACGGACTCCGGTCGGCGGCGGCGGCGCAACGAGGACTCGTACGTCACCGCTCCGCCGCTCTTCGCGATCGCCGACGGGATGGGCGGCGCGCAGGCCGGCGAGGTCGCGTCGCGGCTGGCCGCCGGAGTCCTCGAGGAGGCACACGGCGACGAACGCGGCGAGACACGCGTCGCCGCCCTTGTCCAGGAGGCCAACCGGCGGGTCCACCGTCGCTCGAACGAGGACGTCGCCACCTCCGGAATGGGCACGACGATGACGGTCGCGCTCGTCGACGGCACCGCCGTTGCGTTCGGCCACGTCGGCGACTCGCGCGCCTATCGGGTCCGCGGCGGCGAGCTCGAGCAGCTGACCGACGACCACTCGCTCGTCGGCGAGCTCGTCCGGAGCGGCAAGCTCTCACCAGAGGATGCGGAGCGGCATCCGCAGCGCTCGGTGATCACCCGGGCGCTCGGGACTGAGCCAGACGTCGACGTCGACACCTTCACCGTCGAGGCCGAGCCCGACGATCTGTTCCTGCTCTGCTCCGACGGGCTCACGGACATGATCTCCGGCCGGGAGATCCTCGCCGCCGTCGAGGACACCGACGACCTCGACCGTGCCGCGCGCGCCCTGGTCGCGGCGGCGAACGCGAACGGCGGCGAGGACAACATCACCGTCATCCTCTTCCAGGTGGGCGCGGGCGACCCGAGCGGCGAGACCGCGCAGATGCCGGCCGTCGCCGACCCGGAGCGGCCCGACGACGAGGACACGCTGTCCGGCCTCGAAGCGCTCCCGGTCGTCGACACGGCTGTCGTGCCGGCCGCAGAGATCGAGCAACACCTCGCCGAGGCGCGCGCCGCCTCCGGCGAGCCGGGGCTCGTAGCCCGCTTCCTGCCGCTTTTTGCTCTGCTCGTCGCGCTCGCACTGATCGCGGTGCTGGTGCTCTGGGGGCTGGCGCGCTGAGCGAGCGCAACCGCGAACTGGCCAACCTGATCCTCGTCGGCGCCCTGACCGCAACGGGGTTCGCGAGCGTCTACATCGCACGCTCAGCCGAGATCTCCGCCGGCTCGCTCGTCTACTGCGGCCTCTTCCTGTCGCTTTATCTCGCGGCGCATCTCGTCGCCCGCTACACCGTGCCGTGGGCCGACCCGTATCTGCTGCCGATGGCGGCGCTGATGACGGCGATGGGCGTGACGATGATCTACCGCCTCGAGCCCGGCGATGCGCTCCGCCAGGCGCTCTGGGTCGTGATCGGCGTCGCCCTCTTCGCCGCCACGCTGCTGGCGCTGCGGCGTGACTACCGGCGGCTCGAGGCGTACAAGTACCTGTTCGGCGTCTCGGCGATCGTGCTGCTGGCGCTGCCCGCGCTACCCGTCCTGGGCCAGACGATCAACGGCGCACGGCTCTGGATTCGCGTCGGCCCGCTGCAGGTTCAGCCGGGCGAGCTCGCGAAGATCATGCTGATCGTCTTCCTCGCCGGCTATCTGCGGGACAAACGCGAGGTGATCGCTCAGGGGCGCATCAAGGACTTCGGCCCGCTGCTGCTGATCTGGGGGGCAGCGATGCTCGTGCTGCTCCAGACGAACGATCTCGGTAGCGCGCTCCTCCAGTTCGGGATCTTCCTCGCGATGCTCTACGTCGCGACCGCGCGCGCGTCGTTCGTCGCCGCCGGGCTCGTGCTCTTCCTGGCCGGGTCGGCGTTCGTCTACAAGACGGTCTCGCACGTGCAGGACCGAGTGACGATCTGGCTCCACCCGTGGACGAGCCAGCCGGTCCCGTGCTCGTTCAACGGGCAACTCGAGCTGCGCCAGGACTGCGGCAGCCTCCAGCTCGTGAAGAGCCTCTACTCGATCGGAAACGGCGGCTATGGCGGCACGGGGCTCGGCCAGGGGACGTTCACGACCACCGCCGGCGACCCGATCATCCCGTTCCTCAACACGGACTTCATCTACTCGGCGATCGCCCAGGAGCTCGGGCTGATCGGGTCGGCCGGGTTGCTGCTCGTCTTCATGCTCTTCGTCGCGCGCGGCATGCGGGTCGCCATGCGCGCCCAGGACGGGTTCTCCAAGCTGCTGGCTGCCGGCCTCACCTTCGGCTTCGCCCTGCAGACGTTCATCATCGTCGGCGGCGTCCTGCGGGTGATCCCCTTGACGGGCATCACGCTCCCGTTCGTCTCCTACGGCGGGTCGAGCGTCGTCGCGAACTTCGTCCTGCTTGCCGGGCTGCTGCTCGTCTCCAACCGGGCGAACGCGCCGCGATGAACCGCCAGATCGCCCGGCTCGCCGCCGTCGGCCTCGGGATGCTGATCGTGCTGGTCGTCGCCACGACGTATTGGCAGACCTGGGCAGCGGGTGGGCTCGCCGACCGGCAGGACAACGAGATCCAGCGCGTCGCCCAGTTCACGATCAAGCGAGGCGCGATCAAGGCGGCGGACGGGACGATGCTCGCCCGGAACGTGCGGCAGCGGCAGGGTGGACAGACGCTCTACTTCCGCCGCTACCCGGCCGCGACGCTCGCTCCCCACGTCGTCGGCTACTCGACGCAGTCGCGCTCGCGGGCCGGGCTCGAGCGCTCGCAGAACGACTACCTGACCGCCTCGAACGCCAATCTGAGCACTGTCCTCGACACGACGATCGACAAGCTGAAGGGAGCGACGATCGTCGGGAACGACCTCGTTCTGACGCTGAACGCAGGCGCGCAGAAGGTCGCAAACGACGCGTTGGCGGGCAACTGCGGCTCCGCGGTCGCCCTCGACGTCGCCACCGGCAAGGTGCTCGTGATGGCCTCCGCGCCGACCTACGACGCGAATGTGATCGAAGACTCGTTCGATCGGATCGCGCGGATCCTGGCCCCGTGCAAGCCGGCGGCGGCGCTCGTGAACCGCGCGACCGACGGCCTGTACGTGCCCGGCTCGACGTTCAAGGTCGTCACCGCCGCGGCCGCCCTCGACACCGGCCGCTACACCGCCGACTCGCGCTTCGTCGACAAGGGCTACTGCGAGGAGTACGGCAAGCGGGTCTCCAACTACTCCGACCAGGACGGGCCCGAGCAGTTCGGATCGGTGAACTTCGTCACCGCGATGCAGCACTCGATCAACTCCGTCTTCTGCAACATCGGCAAGGCGCTCGGAGCCGGCACGATCATCGACTATGCCAAGCGCTTCGGCTTTTACTCGGTGCCGCCGCTCGAGACGCCGGTGAACGAGCGTCAGGCGAGCGGGCTCTACGACAAGGGCGAGCTGTGGGAGCCTGGCGACCCGAGCCAGGTCGACCCCGGTCGCTTCGCCTTCGGGCAGGAGCGCCTGCTCGTGACGCCGCTCCAGATGGCGATGGTCACCGCGGCAATCGGCAACGGCGGCAAGGTCATGCGCCCCTACGTCGTCGACCGCGTGCTGGCACCCGGCGGCTCGACGGTGACGCGCACCAAGCCGGAAGAGCTCGGACGGGCCGTCAAGCCGCAGACCGCCGCGACGCTCCGCCGCATGATGGAGTCGGTGGTCAACGGCGGCACCGGCGGCGCGGCCGCGATCCCGGGCTTGCTCGTCGGCGGCAAGACCGGTACGGCCGAGACGGGCGTCGACCGCGTCAACACCACCTGGTTCATCTGCTACGCCGGCCAGGGCCGGCCCGAGGTCGCCGTCGCCGTCGCGCTCGAAGGTCAGCGGGGAACGGGCGGCTCGACAGCCGCCCCGATCGCCCGCGCCATCGTGCAGGCACTGCTCGGGTCGACGGCGAAGTCCTAACCTGTAGAGCTATGGCCAACGACCCGCTGATCAACACGCTCTTCGACGGCCGCTACCGGATCGTGCGCAAGCTCGGCGCCGGCGGGATGGCGAACGTCTACCTGGCCGAGGACCAGGACCTCGGCCGGCGAGTCGCGATCAAGATCCTGAACGACCGGCACGCGAACGACGACCAGTTCGTCGAGCGCTTCCGCCGCGAGGCGAAGAACGCTGCCAGCCTGTCCCATCCGAACATCGTCTCGGTCTACGACCGCGGCGAGTACGACGGCGCCTACTACATCGCGATGGAGTACATCGAGGGGCGGACGCTCAAGGAGCTGATCGTCACGCGCGGCCCGTCGCCGGTCGCGATCGCGATCGACTACTCGCGCCAGATCCTCTCCGCGCTCCGCTTCGCACACCGAAACGGGATCGTCCATCGCGACATCAAGCCGCACAACGTGATCGTCGACAGCGAGGGCCGCGTCAAGGTCACCGATTTCGGGATTGCGCGCGCCGGGACGAGCCAGATGACGGAGGCCGGGTCGATCATCGGTACCGCGCAGTACCTCTCGCCCGAGCAAGCGCGTGGCGCACCGGTCGACCAGACTTCCGACCTCTACTCGGCCGGGATCGTGCTGTACGAGCTCCTCACTGGCACGGTGCCGTTCTCCGGCGACACGCCGGTCGAGATCGCGATGAAGCACCTCTCGCAGACGCCTGAGTCGCCGTCCGCCCACCGGCCCGAGATCCCACGCGACCTCGACTACGTCGTCCTGCGCGCCCTCGCCAAGGACCCGACCGAGCGCTACCGCTCGGCGGAGGAGATGGACGGCGACCTGGAGCGGATCGCCCGCGGGATCGCCGTGAGCGCCGAGACGGCCGAAGCGGCGACAACCGTCCTCGCGGGGGCCGCCTACGACCCGGCGCCAACCGCGGTCACGACGATCCGGCCGGGCCCGGCGACGCCCCGCTACCAGACGGGCCGCTACTACGCCTACGACGAGCCGGCGCCGCATCGCCGTGCCGTGTGGCCCTGGCTGCTCGCGCTGGGGCTCGTGATCCTCGTCGGGATCGGCGGGTGGTTCGCCTACCAGAGCGTTCAGGATCAGCTCGCGAGCGCCAAGCCGGTCGCCGTCCCCGACGTGGGCGGCCTCGAGGAGAGCAACGCAGTGCAGCAGCTGCTCGACAAGGGCCTCGAGCCAAAGGTTCGCCGTGTCCCCTCGAGCGACGAGGAGATCGGGAAGGTCTTCGACCAGGATCCCGAGGCCGGCAACCGGATCGACCGCGGCAACTTCGTCACCATCCTCGTCTCGAGTGGCAAGCCGAAGGTCAGGGTGCCAGATGTGGTCGGCATGTCGCTCGCGGAGGCGGTCGCCGCCCTCTCGGAACGGAACCTGAAGGCGAACCCGGTCCGGGTCAACTCTGAGCAGGAGCCCGATACCGTCACCGCCCAGGCCCCGAAGCCGGGCGAGACGCTGATCGAGGACGCCACGGTGCGGATCAACGTCTCCAAGGGCCCGAAGCCGGTACAGGTGCCGAACGTGGTCGGCCTGCCGTACGAGTCTGCCGCCTCGACCCTCCAGGGCGCGAACTTCGCCGTCGCCCGCGAGGAGGTGGACAGCGACCAGCCGAAGGGGACCGTCGTCGACCAGAGCCCGAACGGCAACGAGCTGACGTCGAAGGGCTCGACGATCCGGCTTCAGGTCTCGAAGGGCCCGACGACCGAAGCGATCCCGGATGTCACAAGCCAGAGCGCCGACTCGGCGCGCGAGACGCTGGTCACCTCGGGCTTCAAGGTGAAGCTCGTCAAGCAGGACACCGACGACCCGAGCCTCGAAGGTCTCGTCATCTCGCAGGACCCACCGGGCGGCGAGCAGGGCAAGCCCGGCTCGACCGTCACGATCTTCGTCGGCCGCTTCACCGGTGCGCCGCCGACGACGCCGACCGACACGACCGCCATCACGACGCCGTGACCCCGCGCGTGCGGGTCGCGGTGCTCGCTGGTGGCCGCTCGAGCGAGCACGAGATCTCACTCGCGTCGGCACGCTCCGTCGAAGCGGCACTCGATCCGGCCCGCTACGAGGTGGCGACGATCGAGATCGAGCGCGGCGGCCGCTGGACGCTGCCAAGTGGCTCAGAGCCACAAGGGGGCTTGACGGAGTCGCTGCCGGTGCTCGCCGACTCGAAGCCCGCCGAGCTGCTCGGGCGCGTCGACGTGGTGCTCCCGATCCTGCACGGGCCCTTCGGCGAGGACGGCACCGTCCAGGGCCTGCTGGAGCTCGCCGGAGTGCCCTACGTCGGCGCAGGCGTGGCGGCGTCCGCGCTCTGCATGGACAAGGACCTGTGCAAGAAGGTGCTGCGGGAGAGCGGGATCCCCGTCGCGGCGCACCACACGATCAGGCTCGGCGACCCGGTGTCGAACCCGTTCGGCTACCCGGTGTTCGTCAAGCCGGCGCGGCTCGGCTCCTCGGTCGGCATCTCGAAGGCGCTGGACGACACGGGCCTCGAGGTGGCGGTCGCGCTCGCCCGGCGTCACGACGAGAAGGTGCTCGTGGAGGAGTTCGTGCGGGGCACCGAGATCGAGTGCGGTGTGCTCGGCAACCTGCGGCCGGCGCCGTTCGCATCGGTCGTCGGCGAGATCGTGCCGCACGCCGACTGGTACGACTACGCGGCGAAGTACGACGAGGGCGGCTCGGACATCGTGATCCCCGCGCGAATCGCAGCGGACGTCGCGGCCCACGTCCAGGCACTCGCGGTGGCGGCCTTCGTCGCGACCGAGTGCGAGGGGATGGCGCGGATCGACTTCTTCATCCGCGAGGACGGCGAGGTGCTCGTGAACGAGCTCAACACGATTCCGGGCTTCACCTCGACGAGCGTCTACGCCCGCCTCTTCGAAGCGTCCGGCATCCCCTATGCGGAACTGCTCGACCGGCTGATCGACCTCGCGCTCGAGCGGCACGAGCGCCGCCGCAACCTCGAGTACTAGCGACTGGCCTTGACCTCGTTCACGTGGGCGCTCCCGACGAGCTCGGTGATCCAGACGACGTAGTAGCGCGCCTCGGCGTCGCGGAGCGGCCAGGTTGTATTCGACCCGGCGAGCTTGCTCTCGCTGACAGTCCGAAAGGGGCCCCCGGGTGAGCTGCCGGCCTGGATCTCGGCCGTGAAACCAGGCGTGTCGGTCGTGAGCGCGAGCCGCTCGAGTTGCTGCTTGCCGCCGGCGTCGAGCACAAGCCCGACGCCCGACTTGAAGGCACTCAGCTGCGAGCGGTATGACGAGGTGCGCCAGAAGGTCGCCGGGTCACCGTCCGTTGCGCGCGGCGCCTCGGCGTCGTGCTCGCCGTCACCCGCGCCGGGGTCGTAAGCGCCTACGCCCTCGAGCCGTACCGTCGTGCCGCCGCCGGTCTTGCCGTTCTCGTTCCCGCCAGGCCCGAAGATCAGCGCGGCCGCCACGGCGGCGATCACCACCAGGCCGAGGAGGACAGCCGCAAGCGGCAGGAGGCGAGGAGCGGCCCGGGCCCGGGCCCGCCGCGGCCTGGACGCCTTCAGCACGGGGCTGCGCCTGATCATCGTCGCCTCACCGTCCGGCTTCGCGTCGAGCCCGGCCAGGCACGCCTCGAGCTCGGCGACGACCGCTTCCATGTCCTGCGGCCGCTCGTGCGGCTCCTTGGCGAGCGCCGCCTCGACGAGCGACGCCAGCCGGAGCGGGCAGTCGGGACGCCGTTCGAGCACGCTCGGCACGGGGTCGTTGACGTGGCGCATCGCCACGGTGAGGAAGTTGTCGCCGGCGTAGGGGACGGCCCCGGTGAGGAGCTCGAAGAGGACG
>JBKJML010000047.1:0-15375 GCA_046596415.1 Gaiellaceae bacterium
GGAGGCGAGGCCGAGCGTCAACTCCGTCTCGACCGTCCCCGGCGCGACCGCGTTGACGCGGACGCCGCTCGCCGCGACCTCCTTCGCCGCAGCCTGGGTCAGGAGCCGGACAGCGCCCTTCGAGGCGTCGTAGGCGGCGAGCGGGCCGGTCGACGCCGTGAAGCTGGAGGTCGAGCAGACCGTGACGACGCTACCGCGCCCGCGTGGGACGAGCGCCCGCAGCGCCGCCTGGACGACGAAGAAGACGCCCCGCACGTTCACGGCCATCAGGCGGTCGTACTCCTCGGGCTCCACCTCCACGAGCGGCCGCCGGAAGGCGACGCCCGCGCTCGCGACCACGGTCTGAAGCGGCGTCTCTGCGTCGACGCGGGCCACGACCTCGCGTACGGCGGCCACATCCGTCACGTCGAGCACTACGGCGCGCGCCGCGAGCCCCTCGGCGGAGAGCTCCTGCGCGCAGGCCTCGGCGGCAGCGGGGTCGAGGTCGGCGACGATCGTCTCGTCGCCGCGCTCGGCGAGCGTGCGTGCGATCGCCCGCCCGATCCCCTTCGCCCCGCCGACGACGAGCGAGCCGCGGGGGGTGTCAGCGGATGTTGCTGGCACCGTTCAGATCCAGAGTCGCTCCGGTCAGGTGCCGGCACGTGCCCGTGGCGAGGTAGGCGACCAGCTCGGCCACCTCCTCGGGCGGAACCATCTCGCCCATCACGAGCGCTGCGTTCACGCCCTCGATCCCGCCGCGCGCGGCCGCCGACGCCTCGGAGAGGCGCGTGCGGACGATCCCCGGCGCGACCACGTGCGCGAGGATCCCGTCCGCCGCGTAGTTGCGGGCGACGGTCTGGGTCACGTTCGCGAGCGCTGCCTTCGAGGCGGCATAGGCGTTCAGGTGCGAGATCGCCGAGCCGCGCTGCGCGGCCCAGCTCGAGAGCGTGATCACGGTGCCGCCGCCGTGCTCGAGGAAGTGGCGGACTGCCTCGCGGATCAGGCTCGCCGGCTCGAGCACGTTGACGCGGAGCGCTTCGGCCCAGCCCTCGTCCCACTCGTCGTCCTCGCCGTCGAAGGGCGTTTCCGGCATCGTCGCCGCGTTCGCGACGAGGACGTCGACCCGCCCGCGCCAGGCAACCGCGTCGTGCCAGAGCGCCCGGGCCGAGCCCGGCTCGAAGAGGTCGGCCTGGAGCAGGAGCCGCCGATCCTCCGGGATTGCCGCGACCGCCGCCTCGGCACCCGCGCGGTGGCCGCCGTAGTGGGCAGCGAGGTGCGCGCCCGCGCCGCCGAGCGCGCGCGCGGTTGCGGCGCCGATCCCACGCGAGGCGCCCGTGAGGAGGATCGTCTTGCCGCTCAGGTCGTGCATCAGGCCCGTAGCTGGGCGTACGCCTCGGCTGCGTCGCCTCGGGCCCAGTCGAGGTTGACCACGATCTCGTCCACCCCTGCGCGCGCGAGCGCTGGCAGCGCGGCCGCGACCTCGTCGGAGCGACCGGCCGAGTCGACGAGCCGGAGGACGACCTGGAGCTTGCCCGGGTCGCGCCCCGCCTCCTCCGCCGCGGCGCGCATCGCGGTCGCGGCGGCGGCGAGCGCATCGGGCTCGAGCTCCGAGAGCGACTGCTGCCCGAGCCAGCCGTCGGCGAGCCGGCCCGCGCGGCGCAGCGCAGCCGGCGAGTGGCCGCCCATCAGGAACGGAATCGGCTTCGCAGGCGCGGGCAGACAGAGGATGCCCGCCGGGAGCGTGTAGCGCTCGCTGCTCCGCGCCTGCGGCCGCCCGGTCCAGCAGTCGCGCGCGATCTCCATCCACTCGACGAGCCGGCCGCCGCGCCCCTCGAAGGGAACTCCGAGCGCCTCGAACTCCTCCTGGAGCCAGCCCGCACCGACGCCGAGCCGGAGGCGCCCGCCGCTTGCGACATCGATCGACGCCGCCTGCTTCGCGAAGATGACCGGGTGCCGGAGCGGCAGGACGAGCACCGCCGTGCCGAGCGTCGGGCGATCCGTCGCCGCCGCCATCAGAGCGAGCGCCACCAGCGCATCCACATACGGCGTCTCTGACGGCCACGTGGCCCGGCCGTCGGCCGCGAAGGGGTAGTGCGACTCGATCGACTCGGGGAGAACGATGTGGTCGCTCACCCAGAGCGAGTCGAAGCCCGCCGCCTCCGCCGTCCTCGCCATCGCCGGGATGCCGAGCTCGAGAGGCAACGGTCCACTGTTCGGGACGAGAACGCCGATCCGCACAGCGCGCGACTCAACCACACGCATTCCCGTGCGTCAACCGACCGAATGTGCGCATGACGGACACCTGCCTTTCGTCGCCACCCCGTTGACCCGCACGCCGAGACGGATTATCTTGTTCGCTCTGAGTACGAAAGTGCGCGATTCGAACATGTCTACACTCTCCGCCAGGAGCGCGACGATCGCACCGCTCGACGAGGCGATCGCCGAACTGATCCATGACGGCGACTCCGTCGCGCTCGAAGGCTTCACCCACCTTATCCCGTTCGCGGCCGCGCACGAGGTGATCCGGCAAGGGCGGCGCGACCTGACGCTCGTGCGGATGACGCCGGACATCGTCTACGACCAGCTGATCGGGATGGGCTGCGCGCGGAAGCTGGTCTTCTCCTGGGGCGGCAACCCTGGCGTCGGCAGCCTGCACCGGTTCCGCGACGCGGTCGAGCACGGCTGGCCGGTCCCGCTCGAGCTGGAGGAGCACAGCCACGCTGGGATGGCGAACCGCTACGCCGCTGGCGCCTCCGGGCTCCCGTTCGCCGTGCTCCGCGGCTACGCCGGTAGCGACCTCGTCGAGCAGACGACGACGATCAAGATGATCGAGTGCCCGTTCACGGGCGAGCGGCTCGCGGCCGTCAGCGCGATCAACCCGGACGTGACCGTGATCCACGCCCAGCAGGCCGACCGGCGCGGGAACGTCCAGCTCTGGGGAATCCCGGGCGTCCAGAAGGAGGCTGTCCTCGCCGCGTCGCGCTCGCTCGTCACCGTCGAGGAGCTCGTGGACACGCTCGAGCTCCGGCCGGGCGGGATCGTCCTCCCTGCCTGGGCGCTCGACTATGTCTCGGTGGTTCCCGGCGGAGCACACCCCTCTTACGCGCACGGCTACTCGGTGCGCGACAACGAGTTCTACGTCGCCTGGGACGCGATCAGCCGCGACCGGGAGTCCTTCGCGCACTGGATGGAGGGGCATGTCCTCGAGGCCTGACGTGCAGGAGCCGGCGACCGTGCCGCTCGCGTGGACGCCCGAGGAGATGATGACGGTAGCCGCCTCGCGGGCCCTCGAGGACGGCGCGATCTGCTTCGTCGGGATCGGCCTCCCGAGCACCGCCGCGAACCTCGCCTGGCGGCTGCACGCGCCCGGGCTCGTGCTCGTCTACGAGTCGGGGACGCTGGGGGCGCGTCCGGAGTTCCTGCCCCTGTCGATCGGGGACGGGATCCTGGCCGAGACGGCCGACGCCGTCGTCGGCGTGGTCGAGACCTTCAACTACTGGCTCCAGCCGGGCCGGATCGACGTCGGCTTCCTGGCCGGCGCCCAACTCGACCGCTTCGCGAACATCAACACGACCGTGATCGGCGACTCGTACGACGCCCCACGCGTGCGCCTCCCCGGCGCAGGCGGTGCGCCCGAGATCGCCGCGTCCTGCCGCGAGGTGCTGATCGTGATGCGCCAGAGCCCGAGGACGTTCGTCGAGCGCGTCGACTTCGTCACGTCCGTCGGGCACGGGGAAGGCGGCGGCGACCGCTCGCGCTACGCCTTCGGCGGTGCCGGGCCGATGTCGGTGATCACCGACATCGGGATCCTCGAGCCCGACCCGGAGACCCGCGAGCTCGTGCTCACCCACCTGCACCCCGGCGTCACGCTCGAGGAGGCCCGCGCCGCGACGGGCTGGGAGCTCAAGTCCTCGCCAGAGGTGCGGCGCACCGAGCCGCCGAGCGCACACGAGCTCGCCGTCCTCCGCGAGCTCGAGCAGTCGAAGGCCGGCCTAGCGAACGGGAGCGCACGGTGACCGGAGCAGACGACGCGGTCCGCGGGAACGAGTTCGTCCAGTCGCTCCAGCGCGGACTTGCCGTGATCCGTGCCTTCGACGGCGACAACCCCGAGCTGACGCTGAGCGAGGTCGCCCGGTCGACCGGGCTCGCACGCGCGGCCGCACGCCGCTTCCTACTCACGCTGGTCGACCTCGGCTACATGCGCGTCGAGGACCGCCGCTTCATGCTGACGCCGCGGGTGCTCGAACTCGGGCACGCCTACCTCTCCAGCCTGTCGCTCCCGGAGGTCGCTCTCCCCCACCTGCGCGACTTCGTCGCCGAGATCCGGGAGTCGTCGTCGCTCTGCGTGCTCGATGGCCATCAGATCGTCTACGTGGCGCGCGTCCCGGCCAAGCGGATCATGTCCGTAACGATCAGCGTCGGCACGCGCTTCCCCGCCTTCGCGACCTCCCTCGGCCGCGTGCTCGTGGCCGGGCAGAGCGACGAGTGGCTCCAGACCTACCTCGAGACCGCCGACCTGACGCCGATGACCCCGCGCACGATCTCCGATCCGAAGGCCCTGACGGCCGAGATCGAGCTCGTCCGCAAACAGGGCTGGGCGATGGTCGACCAGGAGCTCGAAGAGGGCGTCCGCTCGCTCTCGGTACCGATCCACGATGCCACGGGCGCGGTCGTCGCGGCCATCAACGTCTCCGTCCATGCGAGCCGGTGGACGGTCGAGGCCGTGCGCGAGCAGCTGCTGCCACGCCTACTCGAGACCGCCGCCGCCGTCGACCGCGACTCCGCCGTCGCAGCGAGCACCTGAGCAGGTGGCGAGCATCGCGATCGTCGGCGGAGGCTCGATCGGGGTCGGCTGGGCCGTCGTCTTCGCCCGGGGCGGGTTCGACGTCGCACTCCACGAACCGGACGCGGAGCGGCGCCGCGAGGCACCGGCCGATCTTCGCCGCCGGCTCGACAGCCTCGCCGCAGGCGGGATCCTCGGCGAGGAGCCCACAGCCGTGGCCGGACGCGTCCGCTTCGATGACACGCTCGCGGCGACGGTTGCGGATGCGGTGCACGTGCAGGAGTGCGCCCCGGAGCGGCTCGAGCTGAAGCGGGAGCTCTTCCGCGAGCTCGACACGCTCGCTCCAGCGGACGCGACGCTCGCAAGCTCCTCCTCGGCACTGACGATCGGCGACATCGCCGCCAGCCTGCCGGGCCGCGCGCGCTGCCTCGTCGCCCACCCCGGGAATCCGCCGTACCTGCTCCCGGTCGTCGAGCTCGTCGCGGCCGAGTTCACGGAGCCCGCGGTGGTCGAGCGAACGGCCGCGCTCCTCACCGCGGCCGGGATGTCGCCCATCCTCGTCCGCCGCGAGATCGAGGGCTTCGTCTTCAACCGGCTCCAGGGTGCGCTCCTGCGCGAGGCCTACTGCCTCGTCCGGGACGGCGTCGCCTCGGTCGAGGACGTCGACCGCGTCGTCCGCGACGGCCTCGGCCGCCGCTGGGCCGTGATCGGCCCGTTCGAGACCGCCGAGCTGAACACGCGCGGCGGGATCGAAGCCCACGCCGAGCAGCTCGGCCCCGCCTACGCACGCATGGGCGCCGAGCGCGGACAGGACGACCCGTGGACGCCCGAGCTCGTGGCGCGCGTGGCCGAGGAGCTGCACCGCCGCATCCCGAGCGAGCGCTGGGACGAGCGCGTCGCCTGGCGCGACGAGGCCTTGATCGCACTCGAGCGCACCAGGCGCGAGAGCGGCCTCTTCACCGGGAGCGCCGCCGCATGAGCTTCACCGACGCTGTCAAATCTCGACCACAACAGGAGGGGAAACACATGCTCACTCGCTCCACGACACGGAGGGTACTGCTCGCTGCAGCGGCTCTCGTCGCCATCGTCGTCGTGGCAACCGCCGCGGCCAACTCGAACCAGGCCGCGGCCGGGACGCTCGTCGTCGACAAGTCGTTCGACCTGAAGACCGCTGACCCACAGCGGCAGTTCGAGGTCACCGGCGGCATCGTCGCCCACGTCCTCTACGACACGCTGCTCGAGTTCCGGGGCGCCGACGTGGCCACCCCGATGCCGTCCGTCGCGACCGGCTACAAGGTCTCGAAGGACGCGAAGACGTACACCTTCACGCTCCGCAAGGACGTCCGTTTCTCGGACGGCACCCCGCTCAGCTCGAAGGACGTCGTCTTCTCGTTCCGCCGGCTGATCAACCTGAAGGGCAACCCGTCCTTCTTGCTCGCAGGCGTCACGGTCTCGGCCAAGGGCCCGTACACGGTCGTGCTGAAGTCGAAGGCGCCGAACCCCGCGATCCCGGCGATCGTGGCGAACGCGTCGCTCGGGGTCGTCAACTCGACAGTCGTGAAGGCGAACGGCGGCACCGACGCGGCCAACGCCGACAAGACCGACAAGGCCGAGGCGTTCCTGAACAAGACCTCGGCCGGCAGCGGCCCGTACATCCTCAAGTCGTTCAACACGACCTCCCGGGTCGAGCTGACGGAGAACCCGCGCAACTGGGGTCACCGCAAGCCCGGCTTCGCCAAGGTCGTGATGCGCAACATCCTCGCACCGGCGCAGCTCCTGAGCGTCCAGCGGGGCACGAACGAGATCTCGCTGGACCTCTCGCCGGACCAGGCGAAGCCGCTGTTCGGGAACAAGAACCTCCGGGTCCAGGCGGTCGCCGGCCCGAACATCTGGTTCCTGTTCGCGAATGCGAACCCGAAGATCTCGGACATCACGTCGAACAAGCGCTTCCAGAACGCGATCCGGTACGCCCTCGACTACAACGGCACCGTCCGGCTCGCCGGTAACGGCTCCGGCCGGGCGAACGGCGTCGTCCCGTCGATGTTCCTCGGCGCGCTCGGCAAGGGCACCGGGATCAAGCAGGACCTGACCAAGGCGCGGGCCGAGCTGGCCGCGTCGGGGCTCACGAACCCCGAGGTCGAGCTCGAGTTCCCGAGCGACTTCACCTCGAGCGGGCTCTCCTTCGGCGTGATCGCGCAGAAGGTCCAGTCCGACCTCAACAAGGTCGGGATCAAGGTCAGCCTGACCGGCAAGCCGATCGCCACCTCCCTCGCGAACTACCGCGCGGGCACGGAGCAGCTCGGTCTCTGGCTGTGGGGCCCCGACTATCCGGACCCGAACGACTACCTGGTCTTCCTGCCGGGGCAGCTGGTCGGCCTCCGTGCCGGCTGGGCCGCAGGCTCGGACGCGAAGCTGGAGGCGCTCGGCCGCAAGGCGGGTTCCACGGCGAACCCGGCCGTCCGCGGCAAGATGTTCCAGCAGATCCAGACGCAACTGAACCAGCGGGGCCCGTTCTTCCCGCTGTTCCAGCCCGGGCAGGTCGTCGCATCGTCGAAGAACCTGACCGGCGTCGTCTACAACGCCCAGTTCCAGATCGATCTGTCCGTCATTGGCTCGAAGTAGCCTGCTGAGGGCGGTTCTGCCGGGGCGGTCGCGCAAGCGGCCGCCCCGGCCCTTCCTGCGCTTTCTCGCGCGGCGCTTCGTCGCGCTCGTCTTCCTGGGCCTCGGGATCACGCTCGTCGCGTTCCTGCTCACGAACCTCGTCCCGGGCGACCCTGCCGCGGCGAACCTCGGCCAGCGAGCGATCGAGGATCCCGCGGCGGTCGCCTCCTTCCGAGAGCGCTACGGGCTCGACAAGCCCCTCCCCGAGCAGTACGGGATCTACGTCTGGAAACTCCTGCACGGCGATCTCGGCGAGTCGCAGCAGGCCCGGCTCCCGGTCACCGAGGAGCTCGGCACCTATGCGCCCGCAACCGCCGAGCTCGCGATCCTCTCGATCCTGATCGCCGTCATCGTCGGCGTCGGCCTCGGGATCCTCGCCGCCGTGCGTCAGAACCGGCTCACCGACCACGTGCTTCGCGTCGTCTCGCTGAGCGGCGTCTCGATGCCGACCTTCTGGCTCGCGCTCGTCGCCCTCTACGTCTTCTTTTTCCGACTCAACTGGCTGCCCGGCACCGGGCGCCTCGACCCGCAGTACTCGGAGCCGCAGCACCACACGGGCTTCTTCACGATCGACGCGATGATCGAGGGCCAGTGGACGACGGCCGCCGACGCGGCGCGCCACCTCGTGCTCCCTTCGCTCGTGCTCGCCCTCTACAACATCGGGCTCCTCACCCGCTACACGCGCACCGCCGTGCTCGAGGTCGTCAACAACGACTACGTCCGGGCCGCGCGGGCGAAGGGCCTCCCCGAGCGGCGGGTCGTCCTGCGCCACATCCTCCGCGCCGCGCTGCCGTCGGTGATCACCGTGATCGGGCTCGCGTTCGCGAACGTGATGACGGGCGCCGTGCTGGTCGAGAACATCTTCGCCTGGCCCGGGATCGGCCAGTACGCCTACCGCAGCGCGACCACGCTCGACCTGCCCGCGATCATGGGCGTCAGCCTTTTCGTCGCGGTCGTCTACATCGTGATCAACTTCGCCGTCGACGTGCTCTACGGCGTGATCGACCCGAGAATCCGCGTCGCATGAGCGTCGCACCCGCCCCCACCCAACGGTTCCGCCTGCGGCGGCCCCGGCTCTCCGTGGCCTGGCGGCAGCCGCTCGCGATCACCGGCCTCGTGCTCGCCGCCGCCTGGGTTCTCGTCGCCGTTCTGGCACCTCTGCTCGCCCCGCACGACCCGCTCGCGCAGGACGCGACGCCGCTGCTCGCCCCGAGCGGGGACTACCTCTTCGGCACGGACGAGCTCGGCCGCGACGTGCTCTCGCGCGTCATCTTCGGCGCGCGGCTCTCGATCCCGCTCGCGCTCCTGCTCGTCGGGCTCGCCGTCCTGATCGGAGCCACGCTCGGCGCGGTCGCGGGCTACTTCGGCGGGATCGTCGACGGGCTCGTGATGCGCTCGGCCGACCTCGTCTTCGCCTTCCCCGCGATCATCCTCGCGATGGTCGTGACCGCTGTGCTCGGCCCGAGCATCCGTAACGCCGTCCTCGCGCTCGTCGTCGTCAGCTGGCCGGCCTACGCACGCGTCGTACGGGGGCTCGTCCTCTCGATCGGCCAGACGGAGTACGTGACCGCGACGCGCCTGCTCGGCTCCTCGGCGCGGCGCTCGCTCGTCCGCGACGTGCTCCCGAACATCGCCGGGCCGGTGCTCGTGCTCGCCACGCTCGACCTCGGAAACGCCATCCTCCTCCTCTCCGGGCTCTCGTTTCTCGGCCTCGGCGCCCAGCCGCCGCAACCCGAGTGGGGCGCCGGGGTCGCCGAGGGGACGCAGTACTTCCAGTTCTGGTGGATCGGCACGTTCCCCGGGCTCGCGATCTTCACCGTCGTGCTCGCGTTCAACTTCCTCGGCGACAGCCTCCGGGACGTGCTCGACCCGCAGTCGTCCTGGCGCGCGGGAGGCGAGGGCGAATGACCCTCTTGGAAGTCGAAGGGCTCACCGTCGAGATCCGCGGCGAGCACGGCACCGTCACGATCGTGGACGGCGTCGACTACGCGGTCGAGGAGGGGCAGGTCTTCGGCGTCGCAGGCGAGAGCGGCAGCGGCAAGACGATGTCGGTGCTCGCCCTCCTTCAGCTCCTCCCGCGCGGGGCGCGGACAAGCGGCCGCGCGACCTACGAGGGCCGCGACCTGCTCCGCCTCTCGGGGCGGGCGCTCCGCCGCGTCCGCGGCCGCGAGCTCGCGATGGTCTTCCAGGACCCGATGACCTCGCTGCACCCGATGATGTCGATCGGCCGGCAGCTCTCCGAGCACGTGCGCTACCACGAAGGGCTCTCCCGAAAGGCTGCGCTGGCGCGCGCCGCGGAGTTGCTCGAGCAGGTGCGGATCCCCGATCCCGAGCGCGCCCTGCAGGCCTTCCCGCACCAGTTCTCCGGCGGGATGCGGCAGCGCGTCGCGATCGCCGGCGCTCTCGCGGCGCGGCCCAAGTTGCTGATCGCCGACGAGCCGACCACCGCCCTCGACGTGACCGTGCAGGCCGGGATCCTCCGCCTGCTGGATCGGCTCCGGCGCGAGAACGGCCTCTCGGTGATCATGATCACCCACGACCTCGGAGTGCTCAGCTCGATCGCCGACCACGTCTCGGTCTTCTACGCCGGCCGGATCGTCGAGTCGGGGCCGACGCAGGAGCTGCTTTCCCATCCTCGCCACCCGTACACCCGCGCGCTCCTCGACGCGCTGCCGCACCCGGAGTCCGAGGGCCGGCTCGAGCTGCAGGCGATCCCGGGGCTGCCGCCGAGCCCGCGCCACCGCCCGCCGGGCTGCTCCTTCCACCCGCGCTGCGCGTACGCGCGCCCCGACTGCAGCGAGAGCGTGCCGCCGCTCCTACCCGTCTCAAACAAGCGTCTCCTCGCCTGTCCTCCCGACCCCTTCGCGCCCGCATGAGCCTCTTGGAGATCCGCGACCTCGAGGTCGTCTACCGCCGCCAGGGCGAGGACGTCCGCGCCGTCGCGGGGGCGAGCCTCTCCGTCGAGCGCGGCCGGATCACCGGCCTTGTCGGCGAGTCGGGCTGCGGCAAGTCCTCGCTCGCTCGCGCGGCCGTTGGGCTGATCGAGCCGGCAGCAGGGGAGATCGTCTTCGACGGGCAGCGGCTCAACCCGCTCCGCCGTGGCGCCCGCGCGCGGCACGAGACACGCCTGCAGATGGTCTTCCAGAACCCGTACTCCTCGCTGAACCCGCGACGGACGGTCGGCTCGCAGATCGCCGACGGCCTCCGGCTGCAGCAGGAGGGCGACAAGCCCGGGCGGCACAGGCGCGTCGCCGAGCTGCTCGACCAGGTCGGCATGTCCGCCGGGGCGGCGACGCGCTACCCGCACCAGTTCAGCGGCGGGCAGCGCCAGCGGATCGCGATCGCGCGGGCGCTGTCGGCCGACCCGGCCGCGATCGTGCTCGACGAGCCGCTCTCCTCGCTCGACGCCTCCGCCCAGGCTCAGGTCGCGAACCTGCTTGTCGGCCTCGCGAAAGACCTCGACCTTGCGTTCCTCCTGATCTCCCACGACCTTGCGATCGTCCGCCACGTCGCCGACTCAGTCTCGGTCATGTACCTGGGCGAGATCGTGGAGGAGGGCCCGACCCGCGCGGTCTGGGCGGCGCCGCGGCATCCCTACACAGAGGCGCTCGTCGCCGCGATCCCGACCGCCGACGGGTCGGGGACGCTGCCGGAGGCCCTGCCCGGCGAGGTGCCCGACCCGGCCCGGCCACCGAACGGCTGCCGCTTCCATCCCCGCTGCCCCTACGTCTTCGACCGGTGCACGGCCGAGGCCCCGCCGCTCTACTCGCTCGGCAGCGGCCGCGCGGCGGCGTGCTTCCTCCGCGACCCGGCCCCAACGCCAACCCACACGCACGAAGGAGTCACATGACCGTGACCGACACCACCGGCATCACCGAGCAGGAGTACACGGAGCGCCGCGCCCGGCTCGGCGAGAAGCTGCGCGAGCAGAGCATCGACGCGCTCTTCGTCCCGCCCTCGTCCGACCTCGAGTACCTGACCGGGCTCGAGCGCGACATCCCGAGCTTCGGCAACGTCCACTACGCGCACGGCTGGGTCACGGGCGCCCTGATCGCGCCGGACCGCGAGCCGGTCTACGTGCTGCCGCGGATGTACGTCACGTTCCACCTCTGGGGGCGCGACATCGGCGAGGTGGTGACCGTAAACGAGACCGACGACGGCGAGGCGCTCTTCGGCAAGGCCGTCGAGTCGCTCGGCCCGCTGAAGCGGGTCGCGGTGGGCGCGCGCACGTGGGGCGAGGCCGTGATCGAGCTCGGCCGGGCCGCCCGCGGCGCGGAGCTCGTCAACGGCTCCCCGATCGTGAACGAGCTCCGCCGCGTCAAGAGCGACCGGGAGCTCGAGCTGATGACCCACGCCTGCTCGATCGCCGACGCCGCGATGGCGGCGACGGCGGGCAAGGTGCAGCCCGGCGTGACGATGGTCGACCTCCACGAGGAGATCGAGCACCAGTTGCGTGCGCTCGGCTCGCGCCTCCCCTCCTTCCCGACTCACATGTTCTCCTACGGCGAGCACCGCCACGACTCGCAGGACGCCTCCGGCCTGGAGCCGATCGCCGAGGGAGAGCCGGTCATGTTCGACTTCGGCGCCGTCTGGCAGGGCTACTGCTCCGACTTCGGCCGCACGGTTGTTGCGGGCGAGCCGCACCCGGAGTACGAGCGCTGCTACGAGATCATGCTCGCGGCCCAGGAGGGTGGCCGCGCGGCGGCGGTACCGGGCGCGCTCGCCTCGGAGGTCAACGCCGCGTGCCGCGCCCCGATCGAGGAGGCCGGCCTGGGGGAGACGTTCCGCCACCGGATGGGCCACGGGATCGGCGTCGACGTGCACGAGTGGCCGTTCATCTCCGAAGAGGACCTGACCCCGCTCGAGGCCGGGATGACCTTCACCGACGAGCCTTCGATCCTCTGGGACGGCAAGCTCGGCGTCCGGATCGAGGACATCGTCGTCTGCGCCGAGGGTGGTGGGCGCTACCTCAACGAGCACCCGCGCACGTCGGTGATCAACCGCTAGGAACGAATTATGCGTCGATCGGACGCTCCGCCGCTGCGGCCTCGTGACCGTGGCGGCGGAGCAGGTCGGCCACGGCGTCCTCCGCGAAGCGGAGCCCGTCGTGCATCCCGAGGCGGTACGGCGCGGTGCCCTTCGCGTCGTTGAAGTCGAGCTCCTCGGCGATCCGCGCGAGCAGCGCGCCGAGGCCTGTCGCGAGATCCACCCCCGGCTCGGCGACGCGCTCGCGCTGGTCGAGCTCGAGCGAGTTGCCGGGCGGCTCGATCACGCGCGGGTCTCGCGGTAGGCCTCCACAAGGCCGGTCAGGGCCTCCGGGTCGAACCCGACGATGTGGCGGTCGCCCCAGAAGAGCTGCGGCACGACGAGCTTGTCCGTGCGCTTCGAGAGCTCGGCGCGCGCCTCCTCGCTGCCGCGGATGTTGCGATCAGCGAACGGAACGTCGTGGTCGGAGAGAAACTCCCTCACGCGGCAGCACTCCTGTCAGGTGGGGGTGCGCGCGTCCGTGTTCAGCGTGTAGAGGATGACCTCGGCGTCCACGGCAGTGATAGTACCCGTGTGACGAACGGAAGCACGATCAGGCGGGTCGACGTCTTCTCGGTGCGCTACACGCACGCGGGTGGCCCGTTCGCGATGTCGGGCGGCCGGGTGGCCGCCGAGCAGGACGCGACGGTGGTGAGCCTGGAGACCGCTGACGGCCTCGTCGGCTGGGGTGAGCAGTGCGTCTTCACGCCGAGCTTCCTGCCGGGGTACGGGCCAAGCAGCCGGGCCGTTCTCGAGCCGCTGGCGCGCGCCGTCCTCGGGGCCGACGCCCGCGCGGTCGAGCTCGTCTACGCGCGGATGGACGCGGCCATCCGCGGCTACGCCTACGCCAAGTCGGCGCTCGACATCGCCTGCTGGGACCTCCTCGGCAAGGCGACCGGGCTCCGGGTCAGCGACCTGCTCGGAGGGACGCGCCAGGAGGAGCTCCAGCTCTACACCGGGGTCGGCGTCGCTGCGCCCGAGACGATGCGCGAGCGTTGTGCGGAGGCCCTCGCGGCAGGGTTCCGCCAGGTGCAGGTCAAGGTCGGGACCGGCTGGCCGGAGGACGTTGACCGGATCCGCGCCTGCGTGGGCGCGCTCGCCGGGGCCGACCGCGTGATCGTCGACGCCAACGGCTACTGGCCCCAGGCCGACGCCGTCCGCATCGTCGCCGCGGTCGACGACCTCGACATCTACGTCGAGCAGCCGTGCGCCTCGGTCGCGGAGTGCGCGCACGTTCGCCGCCGCTCGCGCCGACCGTTCATCCTCGACGAGGTCCTGACGGGCGCGCGCGAGATCGTCGAGGCGCACGCTGCCGGCGCGCTCGACGCCGTGCGGCTGAAGCTCTCGAACGTCGGCGGGATCACCCCGACGCGACGCGCCCGCGACGTCGCGGTCACCCTCGGGCTGCCGCTGACGGTCGAGGACGCCGGCGGCGGCGACATCGTCACCGCGGCCTCGATGCACCTCGCCTGCTCGACCGACCCCAAGCTTCTGCTCGGCGGCTACCTCCCCTCCGAGATGGTGGTCGAGCGGATCGCCGCCGGTACTCCGGTCGCGAGCGGCGGCACGGCGCGGCTGCCCTCCGGCCCTGGCCTCGGGCTCGAGATCGACGAGTCGGCGCTCGGCGAGCGCCTGTTCCGCGTCGAGTAGCGCTTCTCGCTCGAAGCCGCCGAGTTCATTCCCTGTCCACGTACTCGTTTGATTTGCCACGAGCGGCCGAACGGCAGCGATCAAATCGGACGAACTGCGGTGGTTATCTAGAATCTTCACAGTTTTTAAGATTTAGAGTAAGCTCCACAGGTGCCCTCGTCGCGTCAAGCCGTCCACGTCGTGAAGGCGAATCTCTTCCGCGTGCTCGGGCATCCCGCGCGGGTTCGGATTCTCGAGCTGTTGCGAGAAGGGGAGCGGTCGGTGGGCGCGCTGCAGGCCGAGCTCGAGCTCGACTCGGGTGGTACTTCGCAGCACCTTGCCGCCTTGCGGCGGATCGGTCTGGTCGAATCGAGGCGTGACGGCACGAGCGTCTACTACCGCGTCGAGGACGCGAGCGTGTTCGTCCTGCTCGAGACTGCTCGCGCGCTGATCACGCGTCAGCTAACCGAGCAGCAGTCGATTCTGCAGGACCTCGAAGCCTCGTGATCGCCGCGCTCCTGCTCGCCGGTCTGAGCGCGATCGCACTCGGGGCGGCGCTCCTTCTCCGCGCTAGCGCGTTTCAAGCCGGTCTGCTCACACAGGCCGCTGGTGTGGCCGCGGTCGGGCTTGCCGGCTTCTGGACGCTCGGCTCCGGCAACACGTTGGGCGCGGGCTTCGCGAGTGCGCTCGACCCGCGCTTGGGGGTCGACGGCTTGAGCGGGCTCTTCCTTGGCACGCTCGGCCTGGTCGCGGTACCGGCGCTCCTGTTCTCGCTCCGCTACCTGCAGCCGTCGCGGCGGGGACGCCTGGTCGCCGCCCTGAGCGGCGCCTTCGTGCTTGCGCTCGCACTTGTCCTCTGCGCCCGCGATCCGCTCACCTTCCTCACCGGCTGGGAGCTGATGACGCTGCTCTCGGCGAGCTTGATCCTCGTCGCCCGCCACGCCGACCGGCTCTCGCGGCAGACGGTCTTCAACTACCTCGCGGTCACCCACCTCGGCGGCGTCGGGACCTGGGTCGCAATCCTCCTGCTGGCGCGCGAGGGTGCCTTCGGCGACCCGGCCGCGATTGAGGCGGGCTCAGGCCTACAGATTGCGATCGCCCTCGCGGCCCTCCTCGGGATGGGAACGAAGGCGGGCGTGATGCCGCTACACGTCTGGCTTCCGCGCGCGCATCCGATCGCGCCGGCTCCGGTCTCGGCGCTGATGAGCGGCGTGATGATCAAGGTCGCGCTCTACGGGCTGGTGCGCGTCCTCGTCGAATGGGTCGGCGTCCTGCCGGTCTGGTTCGGCGTGCTCGTG
>JBKJML010000040.1:0-2841 GCA_046596415.1 Gaiellaceae bacterium
AGCCGATCTCGACGCCGAAGCCGTCGCCGTCGCCGAAATGATCCGAGATCGCCTCCGCGCGGTAGTGGGTCGTGAGCTGTACGCGGTGGATGCCTGCGTCGCGGAGCTGCCCGATGATCCGCTCCAGCAACGGCCGGTCGCCGACCGGGAGCATCGGCTTCGGGAGCTCCTCGGTGAGCGGGCCGAGGCGGCGGCCGAAGCCACCCGCCATGATCACCGCGCGGAGCGCAGGCCGCGTCTCCTCGACGAGGCTCTGGAGCAGCGCGACGTCGACCACGTGGCCGGCTTCGTCGACGAGGGGGATCTGGCGCACCCGGTATCTCGTCATCAACTCGAGCAGATCGCTCTGCGAGGTGCCCGCATGCGTGGTCAGGGGGCGCTCGAACTCCTCCACCGGCTGGAGGGCGAGCGCCGCGGCGACCGGCGCGTCGAGCGCCAGCCCCACGAGCATCGCCCGCCGGAGATCACCATCGGTCAGGATGCCGGCGAGCCTGCCGTCGGCGGTACGAACGAGGGCGATCCCGTAGTGGGCGTTCGCGTCGATCGTGCGCATCGCTTCGCGGAGGGTGGCGTCCTCGTCGATGAAGAGCTCCTCGATCACGGTGTCCCCTCGACGTCGCGGACGACTCGCGCCGGGACGCCCACGACGACGGCACGATCCGGCACGTCCCGCGTCACGACCGCGCCCGCGCCGACAACCGCTCCGGCTCCGATCGAGATGCCCTGAAGAACGCAGGCGCCCAGCCCGATGTGGCTGCCCACACCGACCTCGACACTGCTCGCGAGGCACGCACCGCTTGCGACGTGGACGTGGTCGCCGATCGCACAATCGTGCTCGACGATCGCGCCGGTGTTCACGATCACGTCCTCGCCGAGCGTGGCGGCGGCATTGATCGCCGCCCCGGCCAGTACCGAGACACCCTTGCCGACGACAGCCGACGGCGAGACGAGCGCCGCTGAGTGCACGGCGTCCACCGGCTCGAGCCCCGCCTCGCGCGCCAGCTCGTAGAGTCGAATCCGCGGGCGCAGGTCGGAGCCGCTGCCGAGTCCCACGAACATCAGCTTCACACCGTCATCGTAGAGCGAAGGGATCAGCTCGTCGCCGCCGAGCACCGGGACGCCGAGCACCTCCTGGCCCCACAGCTCACGTCTCGGGTCGAGGAGCCCGGCGAGCTTGTGCGTGCCCGCCGCGCGCAGGATCTCGATCACCACCTTTGCGTGACCGCCCGCGCCGAGTCCGATCACCCGGGCCATCTCAGTCGAGCTCGCGAACGAGCGCGAACGCCTCCGCATACTCCACACCGACGGTTGCGCCCCGAAGCCGCGCGAGCGCCGTGATCGCTGAAGCGCTTCGCGGGAGGGGCTCTTCCTGCGCCTCGCTCTCGTAGAGGCGCATCACGTCGAGCTTCGCGGCGAGCGTCTCGGTCACGTCGGAGTAGACCTGCGGCAGGAACGCCCTCGCGGGGAACGGCGCAGCCGCCTCGGTCGAGGAGAGCGTCTCGTAGCAGAGGATCCGCCGCGGTCCGTCGGCGGCGGTCCGAAAGGCGCGCATCACGGCGACGGCAGCGTCGAAGACGGCAGCGTGGTCGCTGTGGACGTCGCCCGGATGCGGAAGGTAGACGGTCTCCGGGCGCACCCGGTCGACCACCTCCCGGATCGCCGCCATCACGTCGGCCCGCGGTGTCACGTCGAGCCGGGTCGTCGGGAGACCGAGCCGGACGACCTCGCTCATCCCGTAGGCAGCCGCGACACGGTCGACCTCGCCTGCCTTGCGCGCGATCGTGTCTGCGCTCCACGCAGGCTCGTGCGCGCTCGTTGCGATCAGCCACCACGCCTGGGCGCCCGCAGCGCGACGCTTGAGGATCGTGCCCCCGCAGCCCAGCGTCTCGTCGTCGGGATGCGCGCTGACGTAGAGGTCGGTCACTCCGCTCCACCCAGCTGCGTCCCCCTGGTGACCCAGGCGGGGAGTGGCGGCTCGACCTCGAGCAGCCGCACGTAGGAGTCTGCGCAGCGCACATCCATAGTCTCACGGTCGCGGCTGACGACGGTTCCGGGAACCTCCGCGGCGGCTGGTTCGCCGGTGAGCGCCCCGGCCGGGAGCGCCGCACGCCATACGACCGTCTCCTCGCCGCCCACGAGCGTCGTCGCACCGACGTAGGGCCGGGCGAGGCCGCGCACGAGGTCATGGATCCGCGCGGCAGGCTGGCTCCAGTCGATCACACGGTCGGCGTCGGTGCGCCTGCGCCAGTAGGTCGCGCGAGCGTCGTCCTGAGGCACGCGCTGCGCCGTCCCGTCGGCGAGGCGGGGCAGGAACTCCTGGATCGCGTCCGCCGCCAGATCCTCGACCTTGCGGTAGACGCTCGCAGCGTCGTCGTCGGGATCGATCGCGAACGACCGCTGCCAGAGGATGTCCCCACTGTCCGCCCCCTCGTCCAGGTAGAAAAATGTGAGACCGGACTCGCTCAGCCCCTCGACGAGCGCCCACGTGATCGGGTGTCGGCCGCGGTGCTCGGGCAGCAGGGCCGGGTGCGAGCCGATGCAACCGAGCGGCGGGATCTCGAGCACCGCAGCAGGTAGAAGCCGCGACCAGCCGAAGACGCACACGAGGTCGGGAGCGAGCGCACGGAGCCGCTGGAGCTCCGCTGGATCGCCCAGATCTCGCACGCGAACGACGGGGATGCCGTGTTCGCCAGCGGCCGGCCCGAGGTCGACGTAGTCGCCGTGAAAGACCGCGTCCTCGGATGCGAGGGTGAGCAGGGCGACGATGAGTCGAACCACTCGCCGATCATCTTGCCGATGAGCGCCCAGCCGGTCCCGGTGTCACGGAGTTCGGCCTAGAGT
>JBKJML010000062.1:0-6928 GCA_046596415.1 Gaiellaceae bacterium
TCGCATGACCGAGTACGCGCTGATCGTGGTCGGCGCCTCCTGGGGCGGGCTGCGTGCGATCTCGACGCTGCTCGACGGGATCGACGAGACGATCGACCTGCCGATCGTGATCGCCCAACACCGCGGTGTCGACTCGTCGCCCGACGCCCTCGAGGCGCTCCTTCAGCACCACGTCGGTCGCCCGGTCGTCCAGGCCTCCGACAAGGAGAAGCTTCAGCACGCGCGTGTCTACCTCGCGCCCCCCGACTACCACCTGCTCGTCGACGACGGCGCGTTCGTGCTCTCGACCGACGAGCGCGTCCAGTACGCCCGCCCGTCGATCGACGTGCTCTTCGAATCCGCTGCTGATGCCTACCGGGAGCGGACGATCGGGATCGTGCTGACTGGAGCGAACGCCGATGGTGCCGAAGGCCTGAGGCGGATCAAGGAGCGCGGCGGCGTCGCGATCGTCCAGGATCCACGCACCGCCGAGGCGGGGTCGATGCCCGCCGCCGCGCTTGCGGCAGCGGCCGCCGACGCGGTCCTGCCCGTCGAGGAGATACCCGCCTTCCTGCGGGGGTTGGTGGCATGAGCGCGCTCCAGGCTCCGATCCTGATCGTCGACGATCGGCCCGAGAACCTGCTGGCACTCGAGGCGATCCTCGAGCCGCTGGGTCGCGAGCTCGTCCGCGCGGACTCGGGCGAGGCGGCGCTGAAGCAGCTCCTCCGCCGCGAGTTCGCCGTCATCCTGCTCGACGTCCAGATGCCCGGTCTCGACGGCTTCGAGACGGCGGCGCTGATCAAGGATCGCGAGCGCACGAGTCACGTGCCGATCATCTTCCTGACTGCGATCTCCAAGGATGCCGAACACGTTTTCCGCGGTTACGACACCGGCGCGGTCGACTACCTCTTCAAACCGTTCAACGCCGCCATCCTGCGCTCGAAGGTCCGCACGTTCGTCGAGCTGCACGACAAGCGCGAGGAGGTCCGCCAACAGGCCCAGCAACTCGCCGTGCAGGAGGTCGAACAGGTTCGCCGCGAAAGCGAGGACCGGTACCGCTTCCTCGCCGAGTCGATTCCGCAGCAGGTCTGGACGGCGACGACGACCGGCGAGCTCGACTACGTCAACCAGGAGGTGGTCGTCTATTTCGGCCGCACCTTCGAGGAGATGATCGGCTGGGGCTGGAGCGAGCTCGTTCATCCGGACGACCTGCCGGGGACGGTCGCGCGGTGGTCTCGGTCGCTCGAGACGGGCGAGGACTACGAGGTGGAGTTCCGGCTGCGCCGCAGCTCCGACGGCGCCTATCGCTGGCACCTGGGCCGGGCGCGGGCCATGCGCGACGAGGCGGGCGAGATCACGTCGTGGTTCGGCACGAACACCGACGTCGACGATGCGAGCCGGCAGTCCGCCGCGCGCGCGTTCCTCGCGGAGGCGGGCGCGATCCTCGGCAGCTCGCTGGAGATCGAGCGGACGCTCGCCGCCGTCGCGCAGCTGGCGGTGCCGCGAGTGGCGGACTGGTGCGCGATCGACATTGTCCGCGACGGCGTCGTCGAGCGGATCGCCGTCGCCCACGTCGACGAGCGGAAGGTCGAGCTTGCGCACGAGGTCCACGCGCGCTATCCCGTGAGCCCCGACGACGCTCACGGAGTCGGAGCTGTGATCGCGAGCGGGATCCCGCAGCTTGTGCCGGCGATCGACGACAACGCACTCGCGGCGCTCGCGCTCGACGAGCGCCAGCGCGATCTCGTCACGGAGCTCGGACTCCGCTCGTACATCTGCGTGCCGCTCCTCCAGCGCGACGAGGTGCTCGGCGCGATCACACTCGTTCAGGCCGAGTCGGGCCTGGCGTACAGCGACGTGGATCTCGCGGTCATGCAAGAGCTCGCGCGGCGCGCCGCGATCGCAATCGACAATGCCCGCCTCTACCGTGCGGCTGAAGAGCGAGCGCAGGCGGCGAGGGCGCTGGCAGCAATCGGCGACGGTGTCTTCATGCTCGACCGGGAGGGAAAGATCCGGCTCTGGAACCCGGCCGCCGAGGCGATCACCGGTGTCCCCGAGGTGGAGGCGATCGGCCACAGCGCGGAGAGCGTGCTTCCCGGCTGGGACGACCTGGCAGTGCGGGTCCCGGTCGGAGCGACTGGCGAGCCCGCACGCCCTGAATCGATCCCGCTCGAGGTCGGCGGCCGCGAGCTCTGGCTTTCGATCTCCGGGGTCGAGCTGGACGACGGCGCCGTCTACGCGTTCCGCGACCTCACCGAGGAGCGGGCGCTCGAGGAGATGAAAGCCGAGTTCGTGGCCACCGTGTCGCATGAGCTGCGAACGCCGCTCGCCGCCATCTACGGCTCGGCGCAGACGATCCGGCGGCCCGACCTCGATCTCGACGACGAGCTGCGCGACGAGCTGCTCGGGGTCATCTCGACCGAATCGGACCGGCTGGCGACGATCGTCAACGATCTGCTGCTCGCGAGCCACCTCGACTCGGGTCGTCTGCCCGTCACGATCGAGCGCTGCAACGCCGGCGAGCTCGCCGCGGGCGTCGTCGAATCGGCACGCACCCATCTACCTGCCTCGATCGACCTCGACGTCGTCACCGAGAAGCGCGTGCCGCCGGTTGCGGCGGATGCCGGCCAGCTCCGGCAGGTGCTCGCAAATCTCGTCGACAACGCGATCAAGTACTCGCCCGACGGCGGCGAGGTGCGTGTCCGCATCGAGACGTCGGAGCAGAAAGTGCGCTTCGTCGTCGCCGACCACGGGCTCGGCATCCCCGCTTCCGAGCGGCGGCGGGTCTTCGAGAAGTTCTACCGACTTGACCCGGACATGAACCGCGGCATCGGCGGCACGGGCCTCGGCCTCTACATCTGCAAGGAGCTCGTGCGCCGGGTCAACGGCCGCATCTGGGTGGACGACACGCCAGGCGGCGGATCGACGTTCGTAGTCGAGCTTCCGGCGGCGAAAGCCGTGAGGAAGCCGCGGCCCGCCACCGCCGGCTCTTCGGGCTCGAAACGCGTCTAGCGGACGGCGCCTGCTGCTCCGGTGGCCGAGGTGCCCACCGACTCCGACGAGAGCTTCTGAGCGAAGTAGACCGGGATCATCGACAGCGCGATCACGAACACCGCGACGACGTTCACGATCGGCAGCTGGTTCGGCCGCGAGAGGTTCGCGAGAATCCAGATCGGCAGCGTCTGATCGGAGCCGGCGGTGAACGTCGTGACGATCACTTCGTCGAAGGAGAGCGCGAACGCGAGCAGCGCGCCGGCGAGCATCGCCGACCGGAGCTGCGGGAAGGTGACGAGCCGGAACGTCTGCCAGCTGTCGGCGCCGAGGTCAGCCGACGCCTCCTCGAGCGAGCGCGCCGTCCGACGCAAACGCGCAACGGCGTTGTTGTAGACGACGACGATGCAGAACGTGGCATGCCCAATCATGATCGTCAGCAGGCCGAGCCCGATCCCGAGCGGCTCGAACACCGTCCGGAAGGTCGCGTTCAGCGCCATGCCGGTGACGATGCCGGGCAGCGCGATCGGCAGGATGACAAGGAACGAAACCGTCTCACGGCCGAAGAACCGGTGGCGAGCGACGGCGAGGGAAGCGAGCGTCCCGAGCACAAGGGCGATCGCCGTCGCACCGACCGCCGCCTTCACAGACATCAGCAGGGCGTCGCGGACGCCTGGGTTGTCGATCGCCTTGGCGAACCACTTGAGCGTCAGTCCCGGGATCGGCCAGACGAGTGTTCTGCGCGGATTGAACGCGTAGAGCACGATCACCGCGAGCGGCAGGTAGATGAAGGCCAGCGTGGCGCCGGTGGCACCGCGCAGCAGCCAGCGGGAGAGTCGCGATTCCACCATCGGCGCTAGAGCGACTCGAACGCCCCCGCGCGGCGCGCGGCGAGCAGGTAGACGACCATGATCGCAACCGGAACCATCGCGAACGCTGCTGCGAAGGGCAGGTTGTTCGCGACCCCGACGTTCGCGTAGACGACGTTGCCGATGAACTGCTTGCTCGAGACGAGCTGAGGCGTGATGTAGTCGCCGATCGTCAGCGAGAAGGTGAAGATCGAGCCGGCGACGAGCGCCGGGAACGAGAGCGGAACGATAACGCGGCGGAACGTGCGCCACGACGAGGCCCCCAGGTCGGCGGAGGCCTCCAGGAGCGAGCCTGGGATGCGCTCGAGGCCGGTGTAGAGCGGCAGGATCATGAACGGCAGCCAGAGGTAGGAGAAGACGAGCCAGGTCGCGACGTTGCCGAAACCGGGGCCGCTGAGCCCGAGCGGCGAGAGCGTCCAGTTCAGGATCCCCTCTTCCTGGAGGATGATCCGCCAGGCGTAGACCTTGACCAGGTAGCTGGCCCAGAGCGGCATCAGAACCGCCACGACGAGCAGCCGACGCGTGCGTGGCGAGGCGACCTTCGCCATGTAGAAGGCGATCGGGAACGCGAGCAGCGCGTCGGTGATCGTGACAGCGGCGGCGATCCCGAGCGTCCGCTGCGTGATCGCCCGGTAGACGTCGCTCTCCCACAGCTGGCGGAAGTTCTGGAACCCGTAGTCGTGGACGATCTCGGCGGTGAACGGATCGAGCCGCCAGAACGCCGCCACGAAGAGGATCGCGAGCGAGCCGAGGTAGGCCCCGACGAGCCAGCCGAGCGGGGCCGCGAGGAGCCCCGCCACCTGGGCTCGCGGGTGACGGTGCAGGAACGACGCGAGGCGCCGCCCCGGGCCAGGCCGGGGCGGCGCCTCGAATGCGTCAGAAACGGAGGTCAACTACCCCTTGATCTCCGTCCAGGCCTGGACCCACTCCGAGTAGTCCTTACAGGTCTCGCCGCGGTCGTCACCGCAGTCGGCCTGCGGAGTCGTCCAGTACGCGACCTGCTTGAAGTAGTCCTCGTCGGCTGCGTGATAGGTGTCACAGTGGGCCTTGTCGGCGGTGAAGTCACAGGACTTCGCGTTCGACGGGGCCTCTCCGAACCACTCGGCGACGGCAGCGTTCGCCTCCGGCGAGATGATGTGGTTCATCCACATGTACATGCAGTTCGGGTTCTTCGCCGTGGACGAGATCATCCAGGTGTCCGACCAGCCGGTGGAGCCCTCCTTGGGCAGCACCGTCTCGACCGGCGCCTTGTCGGCGACCAGCAGGTTCGCAATCACCTGCCAGGTGGTACCGACGACGCTGTTGCCGGCCGCGAAGGCAGCCTGCTCCTTCGTGTAGTCGGACCAGTACTCACCGACGATCGCCCGCTGCTTCTTGAGCAGGGCGACGGCGGCGTCGAACTGCGCCTGGTCGAGCTCGTAGACGTTGTCGATCCCGAGATCGGGCTGCGTCGCCTTCAGGTAGACAGCCGCGTCCGCGATGTAGATCGGACTGTCGTACGCGGTGATCTTGCCCTTGTACGGCGAGTTCTCGTCCCAGACCACACTCCAGCTGTCGGGAGCCGGCGTCACCTTGTCCGTGCGCCACATGAGCAGGTTGGCGCCGCGACCGTGCGGGACGCCGTACATCTGACCGTCGACCGCGTTGTGCGGCTGGTCCTTCAGCCCGGCATAGACATCGGCGTAGTTCGTGATCAGGTCGGTGTTGACCGGGGCCACGTCGCCCGCCGCGATCAGGCGGAGCGTCGCGTCGCCGGAGGCCGACACGCCGTCGTAGTTGCCGGTGCGCATCAGCGTCACCATCTCGTCGGAGGTGTTACCGACCTTGACGTTGACCTGGCAGCCGGTCTCCTTCTCGAAGCCCGTCACCCAGTCGACCTTCGGATCGGTCGTCCCGTCCTCCACATAGCCGGCCCAGGCGATCAGGTCAACACGACCCTCGCCCTCGCCGATCGACTGGAGCATGCCCTCAGGGCCGCCACCGCCGTCGTCGCCGCCGCAGCCTGCCGCCAGGAACGACAGCACTAGGACCACGAGGCCGATGACGGCGTAGTGCCGTCGCTTGCCTTGCATCATCTCGTTGCCTCCCTCTGTTCGGTCTCGATGTCGAAGACGTGCTCCGGCCGCCACTCCAGCCGGACCCTACGACCCCTTCTCTGCTGCACCTCGCTGGAGGATGTCTCCAGGTTCTGCGTCACGACCTGGAGCTCACCGCCCCGGTCGAGCTCGACGTGGAACCGCGTCACCATCCCGACGTACACGACGTCGCGAACACGGCCGAGCTCGCCGTCGGCACCGGGGGAACCGGCGTCCGTCTCTTCGAGCAGGTGGATCTTTTCCGGCCGGACGGTGAACCGCCGGCCGTCACGCTCGAGGACGTTCGAAACGCCCACGAAGCCCGCGATGAACTCGCTCGCGGGATGCTCGTACACCTCGGCGGGAGCGCCTATCTGCTCGATTCGCCCCCGATTGAAGACCGCGAGGCGGTCGCTCATCGTGAGCGCCTCCTCCTGGTCGTGCGTCACGTAGACGAACGTGATCCCGACCTCCTGCTGAATCCCTTTCAGCTCCGTCTGGAGCTGCTGGCGCAGCTTGAGGTCGAGCGCTCCGAGCGGTTCGTCGAGGAGCAGCGCTTGCGGCCGGTTGACGATTGCGCGGGCGAGCGCGACGCGCTGGCGCTGGCCGCCCGAGAGCTGCGCGGGCTTGCGGGCTCCGTACTCGCCGAGGCGCACCAGCTCGAGCATCTCACCCGCTCGCCGCCGGCGCTCGGCACGAGCGACGCCCTTGACGCGCAGCCCGTACTCGACATTCTCCTGCACGGTCATGTGCGGGAAGAGGGCGTAATCCTGGAAGACCGTATTGACATCCCGCTCGTACGGCGGCAGGCCGGCCACCTGACGGCCGCGCAGCTCGATCGAGCCGGCGTCGGGCTGCTCGAAGCCTGCGATCAGGCGCAGCGTCGTCGTCTTGCCGGAGCCCGACGGCCCGAGCAACGTGAAGAACTCGCCGCGGGCAATCTCGAGGTCGACCCCGTCGACGGCGGCAACGTCGCCGTACGACTTGCGCAGGCCGGCGATGCGGATCTCCGCG
>JBKJML010000139.1:0-32030 GCA_046596415.1 Gaiellaceae bacterium
CGGTCTGCTTCGCAATCGTCACGACCGCGGTCGCGTCGGCACCCGTGTCGACGGTGTTACCGAACGTATCGCGGATTGTCACGACCGGCTGGGTCGCGAACGCAACCCCGGCGACGGTCGAGGCGGACGGCTGCGTCGTATACGCGAGCTGGCTCGCTGCGGCGTGGGTGATCGTGAACGCGGAGGTGTCGACTGTGGGGGCGCCGGCAATGCTCGTGGCGCTAGCCCGCAGCACCTTGTTGGTGCCGACGAGGTTGATGTTGAGTCCCTGGCCGGCGAAGCTCGCGACACCCGCGACCGCGGTCTTTGTCAGCGTGCCGGCCAGGGCGCCGCTGCCGGTCTGCTTCGCGATCGTGACGACGACGATCGCGTCGGCGCCGGTGTCGACGGTGTTACCGAACGTGTCCTGCACCGTGACCACCGGCTGGGTCGCGAACGCGACCCCGGCGACGGTCGAGGCAGAAGGCTGGGTGGTGTAGGCGAGCTGGCTTGCGGCCGCATGCGTGATCGTGAAGGCGGAGGTGTCGGTGGTGACCCCTCCGGCGATGATCGTGGCGCTGGCCCGCAGCACCTTGTTGGTGCCGACGAGGTTGATGTTGAGTCCCTGGCCGGCGAAGCTCGCGACACCCGCGACCGCGGTCTTGGTCAGCGTGCCGGCCAACGTGCCGGTGCCGGTCTGCTTGGCGATCGTCACGACGACGGCCGCGTCAGCAGTGGTGGTGACGGTGTTGCCGAACGCGTCCTGCACCGTGACGACCGGCTGAGTCGCGAACGCGACCCCGGCGACGGTCGAGGCGGACGGCTGAGTGGTGTAGGCAAGCTGGCTCGCTGCCGCATGGGTGACGGTGAAGCCGGTCGAGGTGCCGGCCTCGGCGCCGGCGGTCTTCGTGGCGGTGATCGTCGAGCTCGCGCCGGCCTGGTTCAGCGTGATCGCATGGCTCGCGAGCACGCCGTTGACGAACACGGCGGTCGTGCCGCTGCCCGCGCCGATGACCCGGTTCGAGGTAATGCTCACGGTGCCCGTGAAGCTCGCCACGGTGATGTTGCCGGTGTCCTGCGCGGTGATCTTGATGTTGAAGCTGCTGCCGGCCGTCTGGGTGGCGATCGTCCCGCCGCCCGTCGCCTCGACCAGGAAGTGGTCGACACCCGCCGCCTCGCCGATCCAGAAGTCGCTGAAGGTCGTCATCCCGGTCGCGGTCAGCGCGGTCGAGGTCGGCGTGCCGCTCACCGTCGGCCTCGTCCAGGTGCCGGAGTCGAGCTTGCCGAGCAGGAAGTTCGCAGGGGTCGCGCCGCCGTCCACGTCGCCGGCGATGTACGTGAACGCCAGGTCGTAGTTGAGGCCGCTCAGGCCGGACTGGGTGAGCGTCCAGAACGCGTTGACGCTCTTCAACGAGTCGAGGCCGGAGGTTGCGGACGACCCGTGGTCGCCGACCGTGTTCTTCGCGGTGAGCGTGCCGCTGCCGGTGACGGCGTTGATCGTCACCGTGATCGGGCGGTAGTTCGTCGGCCCGCCCACCTGGTAGACGATCGCGCCCGTCCCCGTGACGTCCTTCTTGAGGTTGCCGGAGATGTGGCCCGTGGTCGAGCGGGTGACGGCGCCCTTCGCGTAGTAGGTCGCCGAGCCGGTGCTCAGGATGCCGCCGTCGAGCGTGGTCGGCCCGTTGACGGTGATGTCGGACGCGAGCGTCGTCGCGGCGACGAAGGTGAACGTGGCGTTCGCCGGGTACGACGTCGCCCCGGAGATCGTGCCGCCGCCGAAGGCGACGACCGTCGACGCGGCTGCGGTGGTGGTGCCGCCCGAGGTGAACGTCCAGCTGTGCGTCGTCCGGATCGTGTTCGCCAGGTTGAGCACCTGCGCGCTCTTGTCGATCGTCACCGCCGGGAGATCGCCCGCGGTCGTGCTGCCGCCGCCCGTCAGCGTCTGCCCGGCGGTGGTGCTGTTGATCAGCAGCGAGCCGGTGCCGCCGTCGAAGGTCGAGCTCTGGGTCACCGCTCCCTTCGCCGCATAGGAGCCCGTGTCGAGGAAGCCGTCGGTCAGGAGCGTCGTCCCGGTCGCCGTCACCGTGCCGGAGAGCGCGAAATGCCGCGCGACGCCGTTGAAGGTCACAGCGGCGAACGTGTGCGCCGCGCTGATCGTCGGCGTCGTCACGCCCGTCGAGCCGGTGAACGTCACCGTCGTGCCAGTCGTGACGACGTCTGCCGACGTGCCGGCCGTCTGCTGCCAGCTACCGCCGGCGGTGAGTGCTGCACCGGACGTGATCGTGAGCGCGTTCGCGCCGCCGCCCGTCTTTGCGATCTCGATGTTCGGCAGCACGGCTCCGGCGGCGGCAAGGGCGTTGAACGTCTGCGGGCCGGCACCGTTGATCAAGACTGTCCCGGGGTTCGTGTCGTCCGGGCCGTCGAAGGTGGCGGCGCCCGTCCCGCCGATGACTCCCCCGGTCAGCTCGAGCTTGCCGGGGCCGGCGAGCTTGCCGTCGCGCAGCTCGATCGCGCCGTTCGAGTACGAGGCCGAGGTGCCAGTCGCGCCCAGGGTCGTTCCCGATGCGATCGTTGTCGCGGCGGAGCCCGACGTGCCGTTGACGATCACTCGGCCCCAGCCGTGCGAGCCGTTGATCGACGAGCCGGTAGCCAGCACGAGCGTGCCGGTGTTCGAATACGTGCCGGCGACAGCCGTGTAGGTGATGTTCCGTGCCGTGCGGATGATCGCCGCGGCCGGAATCGTCAGGTTCCCCGCCGACTTGTTGAACGTCATGTTCGGGGCGAACCCTCCCGCGCCGGATGCGCCACCGGTCAGCTGCTGGTTCCCCGTGCCGTCGAGCACGAGCCGCCCGGTCGAGTCGTCGAAGTTCGCGTTCGTGATCGTGACGTCGCCACGGGCCGCGATCGTCCCGCCGGCAGGCGGCACCGCCTGGTTGATCGCGCCGTCGGTGAGCGTCAGCGGGCCGTTGACGATCATCGTGTCGGTGTTGTCGGTGAACGTCTTGATCGCGCTCGAGCCGCTGTTGAACTGCACGGTGCTGAAGATGTCGGTGGTGGGAAAGTCGATGTTCGCTGCGCCGCCAGAGAAGAGCACCGTGCCGGAGTTGTGGGTGAACGTGCCGGCGGTGTGCGTGAAGTTCCCGGTCAGCGTCAGCGTGGCCGACGGCGCGGTGAACGTACCGGAGGTGTTGATCGTCAACGGCCCGCTCACGGTCATTGCGGCAGCGCTTCCGGTGAAGGTGGCGCTCCCCGTGAGGGCATATCCGGCTGCGCCGACCGTGATCGTTCCGCCGCTCGCGGCGTTGATCGTCCCGGCGGACTGCGCGATGCCGCTGGCTCCGACCGTCAGCGTGTTCGAACCGCTGAACGACAGAGTGCCGGAGCTCGACCACGTGAGCTTCGCCCCGACGGCGGCGACATCGACCACCACGTTCGACGACCCTCCGACGACGACCTCGTCAGTCGAGATGGGGACATGGTTCGTACCGCCCGCGTCGCACGTCCAATTCGAGAGGTTGGCCCAACTCGTCGAGACGGCGCCGTTCCAGGTACAGATGGTGGCCGCTTGGGCATTTCGAACGATCACGAGCCCGACGACGATTGCGACGAGCAGGGTGCCGAGCGCGAGCAGGCCGACCGGCGAGCGGCCCTTGCGCTTCGCCTCGGCGACGAACGCGGTCACGCGCGCGCCGCGCGCGTGCGGGGGAGGAGAGGAAGCGGTGCTCCAGCGGGTGAATCAGGACGTGGCGCAGCTACGGCGGTGGCGTAGTGCCGGCCGCGCGACCATGTCGCCGGGCACCCAACCCGGTTCGAAACCTTACGCTCAGCCACCGAACCCCTTTTTGGTATCCCTGCCGCAGAAAACGGGAATGCACGCAGCAGAGTAGCCCAGAGAAAGGTGATTTGAAAGGCATTATCCCTCGTTGGAGGCCAAATATCCCCCGAATGGAGGATAGAGATGGCCCGCTACCCGTTCGATAGGACGCTGCCCCGGGGATTCTTAACCTCAAGTTGAGGTTAAGATCAGTTGGGCTTGAGCCGCTCCGAGGCGGTAGCAACCGTGCCGGCAACCGTCCCGTCGAACGGTGTCACCTCCACCGAGACGGTCTCGTTCTTCTTCACACCGGCGAGCGAGAACGTGTCACTCGAGCCGGCGCTCGCAGTCGTCGTCTTCTTGACCACACCCTCGACCTTCCAGACGAAGGTGAGCGTCACCGTGTCGCCATTGGCGTCCGCCTTCGTCGCGGTCGCGACGGCGCTCCCGTCCGGGACCAGGCTGCCGCCGAGCGAGACCGTCGCGGTCGGGGCCACGTTCACAGCGGTGACGGTGCGGGTCGCGGTGGCGGGAACGCCGGTATCGATCCCGTCGCTCGGTGTGACGGTGACCTCGATCGGCGTGCCGGCTGCGACACCGGGAGCGAGTGAGAGCGTGTCGGTGAGAGCGGCCGTCGCGGCGGTCGTCTTCGTGACAGTGCTTCCCACCTTCCAGACGTAGGTGAGCGTGACCGCGTCGCCGTCAGCGTCGGCACGGGCGGCCGTCGCGGTCGCGGTGCCGCCCGGCCGAAGCGGCGACGAGAGCGTCACCGTGGCGGACGGCGCGGTGTTGCCGACGGTGCCGCTGTCCGGTGCCCCGACGCCGTCGGCCTTGCCGTCGTTCGGGATCGCCGTCACCGACACGACCTTGCCGCGCGCGACGCCAACGAGCGAGAGCGTGTCCGTGCGAGCGGAAGTGTTCGCAGTCGTCTTGACGATCGCATTGTCGATCCGCCAGACGAAGGTGAGCAGGACCGGATCGCCATCCTCGTCGGCGGCGGTGGCCGTTGCCGTAGCGGTGCCGCCGGGCGCGAGGGCCGAGCTCAGCGCGACGGTCGCGGAGGGCTGCCGGTTCGTCGAGGTCGGGCAACCTCCCGGAGGCGCCGGGACGATGTCACCGTGCGCCTGGTGCGCCGGGATCGCGCTGCTCGAGACCGAGATCAGCACCCACGGGTTCGTGCTCGAGTTGGTGCGATGGCAGATCGGCGTCTGGCCGCCATACTGGCCGCCGCCGCTGCCGTCGCCCGGCGTCGAAGGGCAGCCCGACGCGGGCGCCGGGATGATGTCCTGGAGATCCTGGTGGGCCTGATGGGCCGGCAGCGCGCTGTTGTCGACGGTGATCGTGACGTAGGGATTCGACGCCGAGTGCGTGGCGTGGCAGATCGTCGTCTTGTCGCCACTGTTACTCGCGCTGCTGCTCGAGCTGCGGGTGGCCGTGCCGACCGCCTTGGCGGTCGCCTTCGCCGCCTCCGCTGCGTACGACACGCCGCCGAGCCCGACGAAGACGCCGAACATGACGACGGTGAGGGCGCCCGCCGCGGCAACCCGCAGCCCACCCCGCCCGGTGGAGGGCCGTCCGTCGACCACACGTTCGCTGACAGCGCGAACGAGCGATGCGGGCGGCTCCGGACGGAGCGTGCGGAGCTCCCGCTCGAGCGGGTCGCCGCGGCGATGGAGGAAGCGCGCCATCGACCTCACTACCGGCCGAGAGGTCGAAACCCTTACGACACGTCGCGCGCGGGCTCACGGCCGGAGCCGGGCCGGGGCAGCGGGTTGTCGCCGATCTCGCCGCGCAACCGCTCCAGTGCGCGGTGGAGCGCCACCTCGACCGCGTTCGTCTTCATTCCGACGAGCTCGCCGATCCGGCGCGACGAAAGGTCGGCCCCGTAGCGGAGGGCAACGAGCTCCCGGTCGCGATCGGCGAGCGTCGAGACGGCCCGGCTGAGCGCGACGCGGCGCACGGTCTCGTCAGCGTGGTCGCCGGGGGCGGCGCGCTCCGGCACGTCCGCCACCGCGAGCTCCGGCGTCCGCGAGTACGAGTCCAGGATGCACTGGCGTGCGATCCCGATCAGCCAGGCGATCGGGTCGCCGCGCTGCTGGTCATAGCTCGAGCGGTAGCGGATCGCACGCTCGAACGTCGCGCCGACGATGTCCTCCGCAGCAGGCCCGTCGCCGACGCGGTAGGCGACGTACGCGTAGACGCGTCGGAGTAGCGGCTCCGGATCGCGCAGCGGATCGGGCGCGAGCCTCACGACGGCTTCCTCGCGGGCGGCAACCCGAGCGCCGGGCGGATCGCCGCGATCTCGGGGCTGAGCGGGTTGAGCTCGAGCGCTCGTCGAGCGGCGGCGCGGCGCGCCTCGCCGCCGCTCGCGTACGCGAGGTCGAGCCAGAGCGCCCAGTCGCCGCCGTCCTTCGCCAGCGCCCGCCGGAAGGTTCGCCGTGCCTCGGCGAGCCGCCCCTGTTGGAGCTGTGCTTCGCCGAGCGCTTGCAGTGGTTCCGCCGACCAGGGCGCGAGCCGCGCCGCGTCGCGCGCCGCGGCGGTCGCGTCGGCGAAGCGCTCCTCGGCGGCCGCCTGGCGGCTCCGGTCGATCGCGCGGCTGCCGACCAGGCCACCGAGCGCCACGATCGCAGCGGCCAAAAGGAGCGCCACGACGGCTGCGCGCGACGCTCCGCGCAAGGCGACGACCCTCCCTTCCTGCCGGGCGGCGGCGAGGAGGGCCGCCCCGACGAAGAGGGCGGCGAGGGTGACGGCGGGCAGCTCCCAGTCCCAGTCGACCGCGGCGTGAACCAGGAAGGCGACGTAGGCCGCGAGTGCCGCCGGGACGAGCGAGCGCCGTCTGGCGGCCAGGCCGGCTGCCAGTGGGGCGCCGAGCGCGACGAGCAGCAGCGCGAGCCCGACGGGACCAAGCTCGGCCAGCGTCTCGGCATAGAGGTTGTGCGCATTCGCGACCTTCGTCTGGATCGAGCGCCGCTCCAGCCACTCGCGCTCGTACGTGCCGCCGCCGGTGCCCGTCGCCTTGTGGTCGCGCCAGGAGTCGAGCGCCGCTCCCCAGAGGTCGCCGCGCCAACTCCCCGAGAACGTGAAGAGACGCTCGTTGAGCGTGCCAGTCACCGGCACCGGTGGCGCGTTGAACGCCCGCCAGCCGCGCTCAGCGATCGTCGCCGGCGAGCCGAACTGAACGACGACTCCGACAGCCGCCACGGCAGCGAGGGCAGCGAGCCCGATCCCGGCGGCCCGGTCGGTGCGCGGAGCGACGCTCGCCTGGCGGCGGAGGAGCCCCGCGAGGACGGACGCGACCACCGCCCCCACCGCCGACAGTGCCGCTACGCCGGCGAGCTGGCGCCCCTCGGGCGCGCCCAGAGTGCCGAGCGACTCGGGGCGAATCAGCTGCTCCTGCTGGGACGCCACCCGAACGGCGAACGCCGCGAAGGGTGCCGCTGCCGCGAGGGCCAGCAGCAATCGCGTCCGGCGGGTGTCCGCGGCAAGCAGCAGTCCGAATCCGATCGCGAGCGCCAGCCAAGCACCGCGGCTAAACGTAAAGTAGAGGGTGAGACTGAGTGGTACGCAGGCGGCCGCTGCGAGCGGCCGCACAAAACGGCTGCGGCCGTGCGCGGCGAGGCTGAGCGCCAGCAAGACGCCCATGCCCGCGAGCAATCCGAGACCGTTCCAGTACCCCACCGGTTCGGCGAGCCGGTTGCCGGCGAACTCCTGGGTGCTGCCGAGCCCGGCCGGAAAGAGCCGGGTGCCGAGGCCGTAGAGGCAGGTGGTGGTGATCGAGAGCGCGATGCCCGCGAGCAGCGCGCGGTAGGACGCGGAACGGACGACGAGCAGCGCCGCGGCGACGCCCGTCGCGTAGACGAGCGTGCGCAGGAACTCGTCGACTGCGGCCCCCGCCGACGGCGACCAGAGAACCGATGCGAGTGTCCAGGCGGCGAGGCCGCCCAGTGCGACGAGCATGGTTCGCTCCGGCAGGGCGAGGCGGACGTTCGGACGGGCGAGGGCGGCGACCGCGGCGAGCGACCCAAGCACAGCGGCGGTCCAGCCCCACGCGGTCGGGAAGTAGCCGCCGTCGACCGCAGCGAGCGGAGTCAGGACGACGACTGCCAAGGCGACGGCACGGCCGTCGCGGGCGAGCGCGGGCCCGCCCGTCGAGAGCCGCCGTGCCCACGTCGGCGCGCTCACGACGCTCCCTCGTCGGCGACGATTTCCTGGAGGCGCGCGACGAAGCGTCCCTCGCCGAAGCGGGCGGCATGGGCGTGGATCGACGCAGGGTCGGCCGCCTCAGAACGCAGCCGCAGGACCGCCCGTCGGATCGCCGCCGGCTCCGGGCGCTCGAAGAAGGCACCGGTCTCCCCGTCCACGACCGTGTCCAGGAAGCCGCCGTAGCGGAGCACTGCGGCCGGCTTTCCGAACCCGGCACCCTCCAGCGGAGTCAGGCCGAAGTCCTCGTACGACGCGGCGACGACGGCGCGACACGAGCTGTAGAGCCAGCGGAGCTCGTCGTCGTCCACTCCTCCGAGGACGGTGACGTTCGCGGGCGCCGCACGGCGTAGTTTCGCCTCGTCAGGCCCGCTGCCAGCGATCACGAGCCGCTCGTCCGGCAGGCCGGCGAACGCCTCGACGACCGCGCCGACGTTCTTGTACGGGAGGAGCCGGGCGACACAGAGGACAAAGCCTGCATCCAGCCCCGGCACGGCGCGCGCAGCCCCGTCCGGGCCGAGTGCGGGTGGTGGCGGCACGACCTCGGCGTCGATCCCGTAGGCGGCGCGAATCCGGTCGCGCACGACGGTCGAATTCGCGAGATACCGGTGGGCGCTCCTCGCCGCCGCTTTGTCCCAGGCCCTGAGCGGGCGGGCCAGCACGGCCAGCACGCCGCGCGCCGCGGGCGAACTGCGCTCGCCGAGGTAGCGGTCACCCTGGTAGAGCCAGCGGGCCGGCGTGTGGCAGTAGACGACCTTCCGTCCACTGACGTGCGCGCCGTGTGCCCAGCCGCTGGAGCTGCAGATCGCCACGTCCGCCTCGACGCTGAGGTGCGAGAAGGCCGGCGCGAGCAGCGGCAGCCCGAGCCGGTGGTCGCTGCGGAGCGCCCGCACCCGGTTCAGCGGCCCCGTTCGCACCTCCACCGCCTTGAACTCCGGGAAGGTCGTCGACGGCTCGTAGAGGGAGGTGTGCACCGGCGCGCCCGGGAACGCCCGCGTGAGCGCGACGACGACGCGCTCCGCTCCGCCGCGCTGGGTCAGGTAGTCGTGGACGAGCGCGACCCTCATTGTCGCGCCACCGTCCGGTACACCCGCTCTACCGCGGCGGCCACCTCGCCCGGGGCGAACGCTTGCGCGCGTACCCGTGCCGCGTCGCCGAGTCGGCGCCGCAGGGCGCCGTCCGCCGAGACGCGTCGGAGGACGGCCGCGAGCGCATCGATGTCGCCCGGCGGATAGAGGATGCCGTCCTCCCCGTCGGTGACGACCTCGGCGGGCCCGCCGGCGTCGGCGGCGACGACGGTGAGCCCGGCCGTCATCCCCTCCGCCACGACCAGGCCGAACGGTTCCGGCAGCACGGAGGCGTGCACCAGCACGTCCAGCCGAGACAGCTCCTGCTCAATCGCGGCGCGGAAGCCGCGGAAGTCGACCCGCTCGCCGATCCCGAGGGCGGCCGCCTGCGCGCGCAGGCCGTCGGCGTAGGCCTCCTCGTCGGCGCCGAAGAGCGCCGAGCCGACGACGATCGCTTGCTCGTCGCCACCTGGGAACGCGCGCGCGAACGCGTCGAGGAAAACGTGCTGCCCCTTCCACGGTGCGATCCGGCCGACGATCCCGACCCGCAGGCGGGCGCCGTTCACGTGCGGGACCGGGGCGGCGAAGGTGGGGCTCGGCACGACGTGCGCGCGGCCGGGGCGCGCGAGCGTCGCGCGTACGACCTCGGTGTCGACGATCACCGCGGAGGCGAGCCGCTCTGCCAGGTGGACGAGCTTGACCGCGCGCGCAGGCAGGTAGTCGGTGGCGACCCGGTCGCGGACGTGCCAGACGACGGGCACACGGGCGAGCCTGCCGGCGAGCCCGCCGTAGAGGTTCGACTTGAGCGAGTTGGCGTGGACGAGGTCGGGCCGCAGCCTACGGAGCCGGCGCGCAAGACGGAGTGCGTAGCGCAGCCCGCCGACAGCGGCGAGCGCCGAGCCCCAGGCGCCGACACGCTCGCGGCCGAGGCCGCGCGTCCGCTCGGCGAGCGGCAGCACCTCGACCGAGACGCCGGCCCGCTCGAGACGGCGGACGAGCGGGCCCTCCTCTGCAAGCACGACGTGCGCATCGACGTCGAGCGCGGGGACGAGGCGCAGCAGCGCCAGCTCGCCTCCGGAAAGCACCGCGGTGTGGTCGACGAGGACGACGCGACGGCGGCGCGGCGACGGGTTGACGAGCGAGGCGTACAGCTCGCGGTGAGCAGCGGCGGCCGCCTCCCAGCCGAACCGCTCCGCGTGCACCCGACAGCGGTCGCGCGTGGGAAGCGGCTGCGTCCCGGCGCGAGCGCGCTCGAGTCGCGTGTGAAGTGCAGCGGCGTCACCCGGCGGCACGAGCAGGTCGTCGGCCAGCCCTTCGAGCGCCTCCGGCAGGCCGCCGACGTCCGACGCAATGACCGGCGTGCCGCAGGCAAGCGCCTCGAGCGCGGCGAGGCCGAAACCCTCGAGTGCGATGCTCGGCAGCACCGCGACGTCCGCGGCGCGATAGGCGGCAACGAGGGTGTGGTCGTCGACGCGGCCCAGGAAGCGCACGCCGCCGGACGCGCGGGCTTCGAGCCGGTCGCGCTCGGGCCCCTCGCCGACGACGATGAGCAGGGAGCCCTCGCCGAGTGGCCAGGCGTCGAGCAGCGTGTCGATTCCCATTCGCGTCACGAGGCGACGCGCGGCCACGACGACGAATGCATCCTCGGGCAGGTCAAACCGAGACCGGGCCCGACCGCGGTCGCCGGGCGAGAACGTCTTCAGGTCGACACCGGGCCGGATCACGTGCGCGCGCCAGGGCTCGACGCCGTAGCGCTCGATGGCGAGCCGGCGGAAGGCCGACGACAGCGTGACGACGGCGTCGGCCTTGCGGTAGACGGTCCGCTCGATCTGCCGCCGGGCCGCCCGCCCAGGGCGGGAAGCGCTCCCCGCTGCAACGGCCTCGGCGGCCCAGGGGCCGTGGAAGTGCGCGACGAAGGGTGCGTGTCGACTGCGGTGGTGGACAGCGGCGAGCCCGTGCAGAGCGAAGTGGACGTCGAGCAGTTCCGCCGAGGCGCAGGCGCGGCGAAACGCAAGCGCTTTCGTCGTCGGCGAGGCTCCCTCCTCGGCGACCGACTCGACCCACGGCGGCGCGCCGTCGACCGGTCCCGTGACGAGGACGCGAGGCTGCCCGCCCGCGGCCGCCAGCGCCTCGCCGAGGCCCCGGACGTACCGGGACAGGCCGCCGGTGTCGTGCGGGAACCAACCGGTGCCGACCATCGTCGCGCTCACGGCCGCAATTCCGCGGCGCCTGCGAGGCGCCGCGCACGGCGGACGCGCCGCTCGATCGTCTTGAGGTCGCGTGCCAGCTTCCGTCCCCGAGCGCCGGGGGCGTCGAGCCAGGACAGCCCGCCGTAGTGGCGGTACGAGCGCCGGTAGCTTGGGGGCATGGTGAGGCACCGAAGCCCGGCCGCTTCGGCAGCACGTTGGAGTGCTGCCCCGACGTCGTAGGCGATCAGCCCTTCCGGTACTGCGGCCGTCTCCTCCGAGGCGAACGCGAAGCTCGTCTCGACTGGACGGAGGCGAACCGGGTTCGCGAGCAGTACCCAGGGTGACGGGCGTGAGGCGAGACGCACGCGCTTCCCGCCGACCGGCTCGATGAAGTCGCGGCCCTCGGGGACGGCCTCGCCGGCGAGGAGGGCAGCATCCTCGTGCAGGGCGGTCGTGACGAGCTTCCGCAGCCAGCCGCGCCGCAGCAACTCGACGTCGGAGTCGAGGAAGACCGCGAAATCCAGCTCGCAGTCCGCGAGCCAGGCGTCGAGCCACTCCCAGTGCTGGCGGCGCCCGTCCGAGCGCTCGAGCCGAATCAGCCCGGAGCGCTCGAGGCCGGAAAGCAGCTCGGCCGAGCCGTCCGTCGAGCCAGAGTCGCCGACGACGAGCTCGAACGGGTAGCCCGCGAACCTCCGCGCCGACCGGACGGCAAGCTCGGTGCCGCCTGCGGTGTTGTAGCTCGCGATGTACACCCGGACGGTCACAGGCGCGGCAACGACCTCACGGAGCAGATCGGCGAACGCCGTCGCGGTCAGGCGTTCGTCGAAGCGACCGGCGCGAGCTGCCGCAGTGGCACCGATCGACGCCGCGAGCTCGGGGCTGCCGACGAGGCGCCCGACCGCCGCCGCCATCGCGGCGTCGTCGCCGGCGGGGACGAGGAGACCCGTGACGCCGTCCTCGATCGTTTCGAGTGGCCCGCCGCCGGCCATCGCGACGACGGGCTTTCCGAGCGCCATTGCTTCGACGATCGTCAAGCCGAAGGGTTCAGCGCTCGAGGCGTGGACTGCGACGTCGAAGGCGTCGAGCCAGGCCCACGGGTCGTCCTGGTGGCCGGCGAAGACAGTCCGGTCCGCGATCCCGAGCTCGGCGGCGAGTCGTTCGAGCGACTCGGGGTAGTCCCCCTCCCAGCCGAGCACCGCACCGCCGACGACGGCGAAGCGCAGCCGCGGGTCGGTCCGCGCCAGAACGGCCGCGGCGCGCAGGAACGTCTCCTGTCCCTTCCATTGCTCGAGCCGGCCGAGGATGCCGACCACGACCGCGTCCTCCCAGCCGAGCGAGGCACGGACGGCGGCACCCTGCCCGGCGGTGGCGCGAACGCTGTCGACGGGGATGCCGGGACTGATCTTCTCGAGCCTTGTACGCGGGGCCAGCCTGCGTTGCGCGGCGAGCGCGTCGTCGCCGACGCAGGCGATCGCCGCTGCGCCGACCGCTGCTGCGGCCCGCTCGATGCGGGAGCGCTCGGGGATGCCGTGCTGCCACCAGACGGCCGGCACTCGTGCGAGTCGCGCCGCAAGCCCCCCGGCCACGTGCCCCTTGGACATGTTCGAGAGGATCACGTCGGCGCCTGCTGCGCGGGCCGTCCGCGCGAGAGCTACGACGGTCGCGGCGGTCCGGTCGACGCGCCTGAACCGGTGCTCCGGGAGGAGCATCGCCGGGTTGCCGAGCTCGGCCAGCACGCCGGCGAGCGGGCCGTCCTGCAGTAGCACGGGCACGGCGTCGATCCCGTGCTCGGGCAGGTAGCGCACGAGGCCGGCGAACGCCCGCTCGGCGCCGCCGGGGACGGCGCTCGGGCTGACGAGCAGCGCCCTCACGATTCGGTCCCGTCGCGGAGCTCGGGGAAGCTCTCCAGCACGAGCTCGTCGAAGGCGCCCGGAAGGACGCCCGAGCTGCTCGCGTGCTGCCGCAGCAGGAGGAGCAGGTAGCGGCGCTCGTCGGAGGGGCCCAGGAGCCGCTCCAGCGTGTAGACGCTGTAGCCGTTCGGCGGCGCGGGCTGCGAGCGCTCCGGCTCCGGGCTCGAAGCGGGCCGCTCGGGCGCCGCCGGCCGGGGACGCGGCGCCGGGACCGGTCGCCGGGGCAGCGGGCCGGCGGGCGGCGCCGGGCCGTCGGCACCGGGCTCGACGGCGAGCATGACGCGACGGCGCGCCTCGTGGGTCGCGTCGACCCAGCCAAGGAGCAGCCAGGGGAGGAAGCTCACCGCGTACTGGCCGCCGTTCAGCCACTGGAGGGCGGTAACCGTGAGGATGCCGACCGCAGCGACCGCAACGGGCTCCCCCTCACCGGATGCGATGCGGTAGGCGGTCGTGAAGCCGACGCCGAGCACGAGCAGGAAGATGACGAGACCGGGCAGCCCGAGCGCTACCGCCGCGTTCGACGGGTCGGTCTCGGTGCCGTAGGTGATCCCGCCGAACTTGGAGCCAGCAATCGTGACCGCACTGATCCCGTGCCCTAGTGGCTCCCTGAAGGCCGATCCGACTCCGTTGAGGAGCAACGAGAAATGGGCGCCGGCGGTCGAGGCCTCCGGATCGAGCGGGTTCGAGAGTCCCTCGACCTGATGCTGGATCAGGCTCGAGGGGCCGCTGTCGGAGAACGTTGCCGGGGCAAGCCGGGACACGACGGCGGGCAGGAGCAGCAACAGCGTGGCGCCGGCGAGCGCCGCGAAGCCGAGCGGCAGGCGGCGGCGTGCGCTCAGCATCACGGCGGCGCCGGCGACGAGCATCACCACGGTGCCGCGCGACGACTGGTAGAAGACCGCCACGAAGAGCAGGGACGCGACCGCGACGCTGAGCGGGCGCAGCAGACCGCGTGGCCCGAGCTGGAGCCAGACGACGATCGCGATCGCGAGGAAGGTCGCGTACTCCGAGGCGCTCGAGAAGCTCGAGAACGGGCGAGTCGCGTTGCCGACCGCGAGGGCGGTGTACCCGGTCGCGTTGATCCACGTCTGGTCCCAGGACGGGAAGCCGACGAACGTCTGCCGCATGCCGTACAACGCGGCCGGCACCGCGAGGGTGCCGGCGACCAGCAGCAGTCGTCGGAGTAGCTGCGTGTCGACGAGGCCGCGGCCGATCCAGAAGGCGATCAACGGCACGAAAAAGATCAGTCCGGTGACGCCCGAGACCATGCTGCCCTGGAGCGGGTTGAGGGCACCGAGCACCGTTGCGACCGAGAAGAGGAGGACGAGCTTCGAGAGAAGCGTGCGCTCGCGGAATGCGCCCCGATCGGCAGCCGCGAAGGCGAGGACGATCAGCGCAAACGGGCCGACGAGCAGTAGCGGGTCAGCCGGGCCGGTCGCCGCGACGCCGGCGAGCAGCCGTCGAACGAGGCCGAGCGCGATCAGCCAGACCGGGATCGCGAGCAGCAGGCGACGGGGGCTGCGAAGGCCGAAGGCGACGACGACCGCGAGGAAGGCGGCGGCGAAGACGATCCGGGCGAAGGCCGGATCGCTGACGAGCTTCCCGGCGATGACGGCGCCGAGGAAGCTCGCGACGAGCCAGGTCCGATCCGACTGGAGGGACGGAAGCCGGAGCACCCTCGGGAAAGCGACGTGGCGAGCGATCACGGCCGCACCCCGAGCAGGCCGGTGTACACGTCGAGTACCCGCTCGACCGAGTCGTCCCAGCCGAGCGCCGACACGCGGGCGCGACCCTCGGTGCCGAGCGAGGTGCGAAGCAGCGGCTCGCCAGCGAGCCGCAGGAGCGCCACCGCCACCGCTGCGGCACTCCGCTCGACGAGCAGGCCAGCTTCGTCGTCGCCGACGAGCTCGTCGATGCCGCTCACCCGCGTCGCGACGATTGGCAGGCCGGCCGCCGCCGCCTCGTGGGCGGCGAGCGAGAACGTCTCGTAGAGCGTGGGGAGCAGGAACACGTCGGCGGCCTGGAAGAAGCGCTGCCCGTCGGAGCGGGCGCCGAAGAAGTCGACCTGGACGCCCGCCTCGCGGGCGATCGCCGCAAACCGGCCCCTGTCGCCGCGACCGACGACCCAGAGCCGAAGGTCGGCGCCGGAGTCTCGCGCTACCCCGACCCCCTCGATCGCAACCGCGAGCCCCTTGTAGTCCCAGTTACCGCCGACGAAGAGGACGACGAGTTCGTCGGTGCCGACCCCCTGGCCCCGCCGAACCTCGGCGCGAACGCGTGCGTCCGGCCCGTACCGATCGGTATCCACGCCGTTTGGGGTCAGCTGCACGGGGATACCCGGAAAGAAGCGTGCGACCTCGGCTCCGACTCCATTCGAGACGGCGGCGAACCGCCGTAGCCGGGTCGGCCGATAACACCACCGCTCGAATGCGAGTGAGAGGGACAGGGTGAGTGCCGTGTTGACGCGGCGCAGCGGCGGACTGCCGGCAGGCGTCAATCGCCCCGTCGCGTCGACGGCTCCTGCGGTGCAGAACTGGATCGTCGCGACGTCGGCGCGGTTCGGGACGATCGCGCCGAGCGTATGGACGAGCTGCGCTCGCTTCCGGGCCAGCCGAACACCGACGACGAGTGCGAAGAGCACGGTCTTCAAGGGAATCGGCCGCAACGGCACGCGGACCCTGTGCCACACGACGAGAGGGCGGAGATCGTCGGCGAGCTCGGCCGCATGGACGACGAACCGAACCCGGGAATGAGCTCTCTTTACGAGTTCGGCGAAGGCGCGCTCCATCCCGCCGCCGTCGTGGATCGCGTGCGCGACGAGCGCAACGGTCGGCGGTTCGTTCCCGGTGCTCATCCGTCCTCCCGCAGTGCCGACAGCAGCATCCGGTCGAGCGCGGCCGCGGCCGCGTCAAGGCTGAAGAGCCGTGCGACCGCTTCACGGCCCGCCTCTGCGAACGAGGCGCGCAGGCCGGCGTCGTCGCGCATCGTTGCGAGGGCCTCCCCGAGCGCGCGGTCGTCTCCCTCGGGCACGACGAGGCCGCCGCCGGTCGTCGCGATCACCCACGGGATTTCCCCGGAGTCGGAGCCGACCACCGCCACCCCGCACGAGAGTGCCTCGACGAGCACGCGCCCGAACTGCTCGGTCCAGCGCTCGGTCGAGAGCGACGGGAGCGCCAGCACATCCATCTCGGCGTAGGCGGCGGGCATGGCAGCGTGGTCGACGTCCGGCCGGTGGTCGACCTCGACGTTCGGCGGTGCGGCGGCCAGGAGCTCGCCGCGCAGGGGGCCGTCGCCGACGAGCAGCAGCCGCACAGGGCTGCCAAGCAGCGCCGCTGCGCGCAGCAGGCCGAGCAGCCCTTTCTCCGGCACGAGGCGCCCGGCGTAGCCGATCGTGAAGGTCGGCTGCGCGCGGCGGCCGACGGGCGCCCAAGCCGGGATCGCGTGCGGCGCCACGTCGACCAGCCCGCGCGCTCCCCAGCGGCGCGCTAGGGCGGCGGCGGCGGGCGAGCGCGCCGCGACGAGGCTTGCGCCGGGCAGGATGCGGGAGCGGATCAGTCGCGCGGGCAGCGGGAACGGGCGATCGAGGTTCTCGGCGGCCTGGAGCCCGTACGGGACGCCTTGGCGGCGGGAGGCCCGCGCCCACTGCCAGCCGGAAATCGAGAACGGCTCCTCCTCGAGGAACACGAGCTCGGGCCGGAATCGGCGGAGGACACGGCTGGGCAGAGTGACGTAGAAGTGGCGCTGCGGCCGACCGGCGAACGCAACGGGGAGCGGGAGCAATCGGCCCTCCAGCCCGGCGAGGGGCGTCGGCGAGAAGGTGTCGGGCGAGAAATCGTGACGCCAGCGGCCGGGCACGACGACGAGCGTTTCCCAGCCCAGCTCGCCCAGCCGCACGTAGACCGCCTGGTTGACCGGCACGACGCTCGCGTGGCTCACAACGAGCAGGCGGCCGCGCCGCTCAGCGGGCATCGGCGACCTCCTCGACGAAGCGCAGTAGCCGCGGCGCGGCCACGCCGGGTGCGAGCCGACGCTCGTAGAATTCACTCGCCCTGGCCCCCTGCGACCGGCGGAGCTCGGGGTCGAGTGCCAGCTCGGCGAGCTTCGCACCGAGGCTCTGCGAGTCGGGCGTGGAGAGCACGAGCGCGTGCTCCTCCGCGTAAGGCGGCCACGCCTGCGCGCCCTTGAGCGCGACCACGGGCTTGCCGTGCGCGAGCGCGGCTGCGAGCGTGCCGCGCCGCGGGGTCGGGCCGACCGGATCGGGGAACATGACCACGTCGATACTGCTGAGAGCAGCCGACAGCTCCGCCGGTTCGAGCACGCCCGTGAACGAGAGGCTGCCGGCGCAGCCGGCCCGGGCGGCGCTGTCCCGCCAGCGCGCCGCCTCGTGGCTCGACGGGCCGGGTGCCCCGAGGAGGACGAGCTCCGCACCGGGGTGAAGCCGCTCGGCAGCCGCGAAACCGTCCACCACGAGGTCGACGGGCTCGTCGCGCCGGAAGCCGAAGACGCCGAACCTCGGTGGGCCTCCGAGCGCCTCGGCCGGGGCGCCGGTCGGGAGGTTCGAGACGACGGGGACGAACGCGAGTGGCCGCGTCGGGAGCCACAGCCGGGAAGCGACCCACGCGAGGCGGTCCTCCGTCGTCAAGACGGCTCCCGACGCGGTCCGCATCACCTCGGTGAGCGCGAGTCGCCCGGTTGCGGCGTGGACGGCGCCGCGCGCACCACGGCGGCCCCAGGGGAAGACGAGCTCGTGGAACAGCACGACGATCGGCACCCCGGCGCGGCGGAGCTCGCGCGTCACGAGCGGTACCAGCGCCGGCACGCCTCGGAGGGCGTAGGTGAAGACGGAGTAGTGCCAGAGCACAGCGTCGGCCTCGTGCGCCGCCTCGGCCGCGTCGCGCGCCCAACCGGACACCGAGGAGCCGTCCGATCCCCGTTCCCACCAGGAACTCGTCAGCGTCGCCCCGGCAGCCTCGAGCGGGCCGGCGAGCGTGAGCGCGCTGTCGCGGACGCCGCAGACGGGCTCGACCGACGCTCCGACGACAGCGATCCTCATGCGGCGACCCTCCCGCCCGAAGCGGCGGCCGCGGCGGTGTAGACGCCGTCGAGTGCCGTGAGATGGGAAGCGGGCGAGAAGCGTGCCGCGGCGTGCCAGGCGGCTTCGCCTAGCCGTTCGTCGGCGAGCGTCCGCCGCAGCGCATCGGTGAGCGAGCGGACGTCGCCCGGCTCGAAGAGGAAACCCGTCTCGCCGTCGTCGAGCCATTCCGGAATGCCGCCGGTTCGGGCTCCTACGACCGGCCGCCCGACCGCGAGCGCCTCGATGCCCACGATTCCGAACGGCTCCGGCCAACGCGAAGGGACGAGCAGTGCACGCGACTCGCGCAGGAGCCGGTCGATCGCCTCGGGGGGCTGCCAGCCGAGGAAGCGCACGCGCTCCGCGATGCCGAGCTCGTTCGCGAGCCGTTCGCAGTGGTCGCGATCCCAGCCGTCGCCGGCCACCATGAGCTCGTCCCACGCGTCCGGCTCGCGCGCGAGCGCCCCGAGTGCGACGTCGAGCCCCTTCGCGCGGACGATCCGCCCGACAAACGCGAGCCTGCGCCCAGGTGCCAGGGGCGCCGGCCGGTCGGCACGCGTCACGAAGTAGGGGACGACGTGGCACCGGCTGGCAGCGATCCCGTTGGCGAGCGCCGCGCGCCGAACGAACTCGCTGTAGACGACGACCGCGTCGGCGGCGCGGACGAGCGGGAGGTTGCGCCGGATCGCTGCGTAGCGCGAGAGCGGCGGACGGATGTCGAGGCGGTGCGAACAGCCGCGGATGCCGATCCCGGCCAGGCAGCCAAGGCCGTGTGCACGTGTGCAGGCGGTGCCGTTACGGAAGTAGTAGTCGCCGCTCGCGCAGCCGAACGAGAAGTCGTGCAGCGAGCGAACGATCGTGTGCCGGCGCGCCAGCGCAGACTCGGCCGCAGGAGTGAGCGGCGTGCCGTGGACCTGGACGATCCCCGCGTCGAGCCGGGCCAGGGCCTCGTCGTTCGCGCGAACGATCCTGACGCCGGGCATCGGCTCGGCGTCTCCGTGCGCGTGGACGATCGTCACGTCGTCGCCGCGTGCGGACTGCGCTGCGGCGAGCGCGAGCACGTGGGACTCGGTGCCGCCCTCGCGGCGGGCGAGCGTGGTGACGTGGGCGATCCTCACAGTGCAGCCGCCTCGAGGAGCGTCGCCTCGATCGCGTCGACCGTCTGCTCGAGGCCGAGCTCCGTCTCGACGCGGCGCCGGTTGAAGGCGCCCATCCGGGCCAGCCGGGGCGAGTCGGCGAGCAGCTCGGTGAGCGCGGCGGCGAGCGCACGGACATCTCCCGGTGCGACGAGCTTCCCGCCCCGCACGCCGTCGACGAGGAATCGGGGCCCGCCGGCATCGGTTGCGACGACGGCGCGTCCGCACGCCATCGCCTCGAGCACCACCATCCCGTAGGGCTCGCCGTGGGAGGGGACGCAGACGAGCGAGGAGTCGCTGATCACGCTGCCGATCGACTCGCGGCCGACCGCTCCGAGCAGGGTGAGCGAGCCGTTGAGCCCGAGCGCGGCGGCGCGCGACTCGACCCAGCCACGCTGCGGGCCGTCGCCGGCCAGCACGAGCGTCGCCGTGGGGAGCGTCGCCCGGACGAGGGCGAACGCCTCGACGAGCTCGCGAACGCCTTTCTCCTCGTCGAGCCTGCCGACGAAGGCCACGCGATCCGTCGGCGACGGAGCGGTGGCCTGGAACAGCCTGCGGTCGACGCCGAGCGGCACGACGCGCGCTCCCGTTGGCATCGGCGTCCCGCAGGCGTCCGGCGTCGCGAGCAGGAGCGCGAAGGTGGCGGCGTCCATCCCGCGACGGGCGCGGGCGTAGAGCGGCGCAGCGCACGCGCGGACGAGGTCGCCGGCTCGAAAGGGACGCGCGCGACCACCGGGCCACAGGGCGAGCACGGGCCCGACGACGAGCGGCAGGCCGTGTGGGGGCACGAACAGGTTGTCTGGCCCGCCCGGGTAGAGCCACCAGGCGACGTCGAAGCGCGCCGGCCCGCCCAGCTCGTCGATCGCTCTTCGCACAGCACGCGCATAGGTGAGCGGCTCGAGGCTCTCGCGGACCGACGTGCGGCCGAGCTCGACGAGTTGGAAGGGCGGCGCAGTCTCGAGCTGCGCCTCGCGGGCCCAGACCACGAGCTCGTGGCCGCGCGCGGCGAGCTCGCGCAGCAGGCTCCAGGCGATCAGGCCCTCTCCGTGGGGCGCGCAGTCGGTGACGAGGGCCGCTGCGGACGGGACGGCGATCCGCAGCCGCTCAGTGCCCGACATGAAGAACCGCCTCCGAACCGAGCCAGTCGACCGTCTGCGCGAGCCCCACCTCGAGCGGGGTGTCGCACGTCGCGCCGAGCGCGGCGGCGCGCCCCCCGTCGCCGTCCCAGCGGCGTGGGTCGCCGGGCCGCAGGGTGCCGGTGAAGACGGCAGGCCCCGGCTGTCCGGCGGCGGCGAGCAACCGGTCGGTGAGCTCGCTCAGCGTGGTCGGACGGCCCGAGGCGATGTTGTAGGCCTCTCCCGCGGCGGGCGCGGCGCGCGCAAGCAGGAGGAACGCCCGCGCCGCGTCCTCCACGAACACGAAATCGCGGCTGACGTCCGGTGCGGCCTCCACGACGAGCGGGCCCTCGCCGGCGAGCGCGCGCACGAGCAGGTCGTAGACGACCAGCTTGCGCTGTCTCGGCCCGTACAGCGAGAAGGGCCGGATCGAGAACGTCGGCGTCCCGTAGACCTTCGCGTAGAGAGCGACGTACTTCTCGGCCGCGAGCTTCGAGATCCCGTAAGGAGAGACCGGCTCGAGCGGATGGTCCTCGGTCATCGGCATCGTGCGTCCTTCGCCGTAGACCGCCGCCGAGGAGACGTAGCCGACGAGCGGCGGCTGTGGGCAACGGCGCGCGGCCTCGAGGACCGCGAGGGTCGTGCGGGCGTTGCGAAGCAGGTCGTCGATCGGATGCTCGAGCGAAAGGGGGACGAGGCCGGTGCCGGCGAGCTGGAAGACGACGTCCACTTTCCGGTCGGCGATCGTCCGGACGAGGTCAAGCTCGGTGACCTCGCCGACGAGGAGCGGCGCGGGCGCGACGGCGTCGGGGCGGTTGCGCTCGTCGACGACGAGCGTGTCGATGCCCTCGGCGAGCAGTGCCTCGACGAGCCAGGAGCCGAAGAAGCCCGCGCCGCCGACGACGAGCGCACTCGTCAGGCCGCGCATGTCGACCCCTCGCGCCCCAGGATCGCCTCGTAGAGGGATTCGTGACGCCTGCCGGAGGCGGCCACCGTGTGGCCGTCCCGCCAGAAGCGCCGTCCCGCCTCGCCGAGCGCCGTCAGTCGGGCAGGATCGCCGAGCAGCTCGACGAGTGCCGCGGCGAGCGCCGCCGGGTCTCGCGGTACGGCCCGGCCGCCGCCCGAGCGTGCCGTCAGCTCGGCCAGGGGAGCGATGTCGCTCGTCAGGACGGGCGTGCCGACGCTCCAGGCCTCGAGGATCGAGACCGGGAAGATCTCCCCCAGGGAGGGCAGACAGAGCAGGTCGGCCGCAGCAAGCCAGTCACCGCGGGCGGTGTCGTCGACCTCGCCGAGGTCGAGCACGCGAGCGCCGGGAGCCGGGCCGATCGCCGGCCCTGGCCCGGCGAAGGCGAGCGTCAGGCCCGGCAACTCCGGCGCGGCGCGCTGGGCCGCCTCGAGCAGAAGCTCAGCGCCCTTGTAGGGCCGCCGCACACCGAGGAACAGCACGAGCGGGCCGTCGATTCCGTGGCGACGGCGGAGCTTCGCGCCGTCGCCGGCTGCGCCGGGGCTGCAGACGCCGGTGATGTCGATCCGCGCGGGCTCGACGCCGAGCTCGCGGTAGAGCGCAGCGTCGGTCGCGAGCAGGGCGAGCACGCGGTCGGCCGAGCGGTAGAGCCGGGCGGACGAGGGGTCGTCTCCCCACTGCCCGCGGTGTGCGAACGGTGTGATCGCGAAGGCTGAGCCGGTGGTGCGCGCCGCTCGCTCCGCCGCAGCGCCGAGCAGGCCGCCGCCCCACATGTGAACCACGTCTGCGCCGCGGGTCGTGGCCGCGAGGACCGGCCCCATCGCGGCCGCCACGATGCGTGCTGCGGCGAGCCGCGGGCGTCCGTAGGCGAACCGGCCCAGCCCGGGCGCGAGCTCGGCTGCGAGCGGCGCCATCAGCAGCCGGCGCTGTACCGGGACCCGGAGCGGCTCGATCCGGACACCCGCTTGGACGAACGGTTTGAAGGATGCGGGTGGTCGCAGGCTCTCGGAGAGTCGTTTGCGGGGCTCGCTGTCGAGTCCTTGCGCGAGCACGGTCACGTCGTGGCGGCGGGCGAGGTCGGTCGTCAGATGACGCAGGAACGACTCCATGCCACCGACCGCGGGCCAGGAGCGGGCGGCGACGAAGACGATCTTCACGTCGCCCACCGATCCGACCGGGCGCCCACCGTACCCACGAGGAGCCAGAAGAGCTTCGTCGGCGGGAGGGCGAACGTGAGCAGGAGCCGGGCCGGCCGCTCGTGGGCCGGCACGTCGAGCCGGCCCTCGGAGCGCGCGTGGCGGAGCGCGTTCGCGATCACGAGCAGCGCGAGCAGACGCGCGGCGCCGCGGCTGCGGGGGACGGCCACTGCTGCTGCGAGCGCCGCGAGGACGTCGACATCGACCCGGGTGATCGAGCGCAGGCTCGGGCGGAGCTGCTCCGCGTAGCGCACGGGGTGCTTGGCAGCGAACGGTGCCAGCCACCGAGCTCGTCGAGCGCCGCGCAGCACTGCCAGCGGCGGCACCCGGTGGATCGGGTGGTAGACGACCGCCTCCGCCAGGAATGAGATCGGGACGCCCGAGTCGAGGACGCGAAAGGCGAGGTCGGAGTCTTCGAGGAAGGGCTCCGTGAAGCGCTCGTCGAAGCCGCCGATCCGCTCGAGGAGCGAGCGGCGGTAGGCCATGTTCGCGGTCATGTACAGGCCACCGGCCGTGTTGGCGACCACGTGGCTGAACGCGTCGGTCGACGCCCGATCAGCCGGGGCGACCTCGATCCTCCCTTCGATCGCCGCTGCCGACTCGTCGGAGCCGGCAGAGGAAAGCTCAGCGAGCCAGGCCGGGTGCGGGATGACGTCGCAGTCGGTGAACGCGACCCAGTCGCCCTTGGCGTGCGCTACGCCGAGGTTCCGCGCTGCCGCGGGGCCGACGCCGTCGGAGTGGAGCAGGCGGCGCCGCTCCGGGTCGAGCGCCGTCCAGCGTTCGACCAGAGCGGTCGTGTCGTCGGTCGAGCCGTCGTCGACGACGATCGCCTCGAAGGTGTCGCGGTCGAGCTCCTGCCGATCGAGGCCGTCGAGCAGCCCCGGCAGGTGGCGCGAGCCGTTGCGGACGGGCACGACGACCGAGATCAGCATGCGAGCCTCCCGACGACCCATTCCGACAGTCGCGGGAAGCGTCCCAGCAGTCGCTCGACGTCCCGGCCGGCCCACATGAAGGCGTAGCACTCGCGCCAGGCGTCCTCGGCGCTCGACTGCGGGCCGTTGCCGTTCGCCTTTCGAATCACCGTCGCCCCACGCGCGGTGCGAAGCGCCCGGACCAAGCGCCGCGGCAGGCCAGGCATCGCGTCGCCGTCCAGCCGCTCCATCCGCGCGAGGCCGAGACCACCGCTCGACCAGGCTCGCCGGAGCGAATCCCAGGTCATCCGTGCGGGGCTGACGTGATGGTGGGCGACGGCGCCGGGCCGGTACACGATCGACCCGATACCGCCGAGTTGCCGGAAGAAATGGCGTTCGTCGTAGCCCGTGAAGCTGTCGCCGCGGTGACCGAGCGTCGGATCGAACGGCGGGTCGAGCGCTCGGGCTGCCGTCGTGCGAACGGCCATGTTCGCTCCGATCGGCGTCTCGTCCGGAGCCAGGGGGCGCGCGGCGCTCCCGAAGTCGCGCAGGGTCAGGTGGACGGCATGAGGCCCGTCCAGCCAGGCCGGCGGCGGGAACGGCCACGCCGGGAGGATCCGGCCTGCAGCTGCCACCACGTTCTCGTCGTCGAACGCGCGGACGAGCTCGTCGGCCCAGCCGGCCTCGACCGCGACGTCGTCGTCCGTCCAGAGGAGCAGTGCCCCACGAGCCTCCTGGACCGCGAGGTTGCGCGCGTTCGACTGGCCGAGGCGTGGTTCGAGCAGGTACCGGACGGGGAAGCTCGCGGCTGCCGCGGCACGCTCAACACGCTCGCGCGCAGGGAAGCGGGACGGCGCATTGTCGACCACGAGGAGCTCGCGTGGGGTGGCCGACGGGTCGTCGACGAGCGAGTCGAGGCAGCGGGCGAGCAGCTCCGGCCGGTCGCGTGTGCAGACGACGATCGAGGCGACGACGGTCACGCCACGAGCTCCTGCGCGAGCACGAGCGCCTCCGTCGCGTCACCGGCCACCCGCGTGAGGCCGAGCCCCTGCGTCCAGGTCTCGTGCAGCGCGATCACCTTGCCGTAGCTGTTGTCGAGCAGGACGTGCGGGATGCCGAGCAGGCAGCAGAGGACGTGGGCGTGCAGGCGGTCGGTGACGACGACGGTCGCCCGACAGAGCAGGTCGATACCGAAGGCCAGCCGAGCACGCGAGAGCGCCTCCTGCTCACGGGCGCGGAATCCGTTCTCGAGTGTGGCGGCGATGCGTCCACGAAGGAGCGGCGCCGTCCTTCGGGCTCGCGCTTCGAGCCTCGCGGCGAGGCCGCCGCGAGGCGGGTCCGGCCGGAGCCAGTCGATGACCTCCACGCTCGCGCCCGGGGGCGGCGAATGGGCGCTCTCCTTGTCGGTGCGCGCGAGCCAGAGCACATCGACCTCGGGCGGGCGCGTGCGCCCGAGCGGCCCGAGCGCAAAGGCGAGGTCCGGCGTGAGGACCGGCTCGACCCCGAGGCCTTCGCGCGAGCGCTCGCGGCTCGGGAGGTCTCGGACGAGGAGTGTCAGGTTCGAGTGCGCCCGGAAGGCGCTACGGGCGCGGTCGAGTGCAGCCTTCGTCTCGAAGTGGATCGACTGGGCGAGCTGGATCACGTGGCGCTCCGGCAGTTCGGCGAGCACGCGCTCGCGGAAGCGCTGGTGCACTGGCCAGAGGTCGCCGAGGTTGCCGCCGGCGGCGATCAGCACAGGCCCGTCCGGATGGAGCCGCCGCAGGGCCGCGGGATCAAAGTTTCCCTCGCTCGCCGTATACGCGACGCGCACCGACGCCTCCCCGAGCGCCTGCAGGCCCGCGAGCCAGAGGGCGCTGTCGCCGACGTTGCCGTGTGCCGGCCAGTCGAGATAGGCGCACGTGGAGGCTCCGTCGAGCGAGCCGACGACGGCGGCGGCAGCCAGCCGCCGCAGCTCCTCGAGTGTCGGCGTCGCGACTCGCGCCGGCGTGCGTTCGACGCCGGCTGTCACGGCCCGGCCTCGCTGTGCACATCCCACGAGTAGGGCAAGAGCACCGGGGCGCCGACGTGCTCCGCGCTCACCGCTCCGAGGCCCGCCCGTGCCTCGGTGGCCGAGACTTCGAACAGCCGCAGCCGCTGCCAGTCGACCAGCATGCCGTGGCCTTCGGCGCCGCGAACGGTCGCCCAGATCTCGTACGCGCGCGCCTGCAGCGGCAGCGCGAGGAAGGTGCAGTCGACATAACCGCGGCCGGCGATGACGGACGGCGCGCCGCCGTCCAGCAGCATCGACGCGGTTGCGAAGCAGCCGATGCGGCTGTCGCACAGGCCGATCGTGAAGAGCGGCTCACGCAGCGGGCGGGGCACCTCGAAGTGCACGCGCACCGTCATCGGCTCGCCGCTGCTCACGACGTCGACGATCTGCCCGGCGGTGTCCAGCACCTGGACGCCGACAATGCGGAGCTCGTCGCTGCCGACCGGGTGGGGCAGCTTGCCGGCTTCCGCCCGTTCGCGCCGGACGCCGCCGAGATAGCTCTCGATCACCGCTCGGGCCGGCCCCTCGTCCCCGACCTTCCCCTCCACGAGCAGGGCGGCGCGCGTGCACAGCGTCTCGATCGCCGTCATGTCGTGCGAAACGAAGACGAGTGTCCGGCCCTCCCGGACGAGCGCCGACATCCGTTCGACGCAGCGGTACTGGAAGCCTGCGTCACCGACGGCGATCGCCTCGTCGACGAGCAGGACGTCCGGCTCCAGGTGCGCTGCGACGGCGAACCCGAGCCGCAACTGCATGCCGGAGGAGTACTGCTTCACCGGCCGGTCGATCGCAGCGGCGATGCCGGCGAAATCGATGATCTCGTCGAAGCGCCGCTGCACGTCCTGTTTCGAGAAGCCGAGGATGCGCCCGTAGAGCTGAACGTTCTCGCGACCGGTGAGCTCGGGGTGCATGCCGGTCCCGACCTCGATCAGGGCACCGACGCGGCCGCGCACGCGAACTCGTCCACTCGTCGGGTAGGCGATCCTCGTCGCGAGCTTCAGCGCCGTCGTCTTGCCGGCGCCGTTGGAGCCGATCAGCGCGAACGACTGGCCTTCCGGGATCTCGAGCGTCAGCCCGTCGAGCGCCTTGACGGTCTGGCGCGCCCGCCGTTTCCCGCCGAGGGCCCGGCGGGCCGCACCGGCGAGGTCGTCGCGGAGGGCGCGGTACTCGCGCGCGCCGCGGTAGTGCTTCGAGACCCGGTCGAACGCGAGCGCGATGGCCATTAGACCCGATCCGAGAAGCCACGCTCGAGTCGTTTGAACAGCGTGTAGCCGACGGCCACGAGCACGAGCGACCAGGCGAGTGCGGCAAGCGTGACCGGGACGTCGGGCCACGTCTGGTGGATGATGATCCGGCGGACGCCGTCGATCGCGGGAGCGACGGGGTCGACGATCGAGTAGAGCGTCCGCCAGCGCTCCGGCACGAGCGCGAGGGGGAAGACGACCGGGCTCGCGAAGAGGCCGAGCTGGATCACGAAGGGCAGCACATAGCGGACGTCGCGGTAGTAGACGTTCAGCGCGGAGAGCCCGAGGCCGAGGGCGAGCGCGGGCAGGACGAGCAGCGCGAGCGGCAGCGGCAGGGCGAGCCACGCGAGCGAGGGGTAGATGCCGGCGATCGCTGCCGCCACGCCCGCGGTGGCGATCGCCGGGGCCAGGTCGACGAGCGCGGCGGCGACCACCGCAAGCGGCAGCACCTCGCGGGGGAAGTAGACCTTGCGGAGGATCGTCTGCTCGGTGACGAGGCTCTCCATCGCTCCGGTGGAGGCACTCGCGAAGTACGTCCAGCACGCCATGCCCGCGAGCGCGAACACGATGTAGGAGACGCCCTCGCTCGGCACGTGGGCGAGCCGGCCGAGGAAGACCGCAAAGAGGAGCGCGGTCGCGACCGGCTGGATGACCGCCCAACCGATGCCGACCGCCGCCTGCTTGTACTTCACCTTCACGTGACGGAGCGCAAAGGCGCCGAGCACGTCGCGGAACTGCCAGAGCTCGCGGAACGAGTCGAGCCCGACGCGGCCAGGCCCGCCGCTCACCTCGAGCACGGATCGGTCCGCAGCGAGGCGCGACGCCCGGAGCGTCGGACGCTCCTCGCGCACGTCCACCGATGTGCTCATCAGACCGGGCTCTCGCCCCGGAACACGAGCGGAATCGTTTGGAACAGAAGTTTGAGATCCTGGGCGAGCGACCAGGTCGTGACGTAGAGGTAGTCGAGCTTCACCATCTCCTCGAACGAGATCGAGCTGCGGCCGAGGACTTGCCAGAGACCGGTCATGCCCGGCTTGAGATCGAGGCGTCGCCGCTGCCAGTCGTCCACGTGTGCCGCCTCCTCGAGGATGAGGGGGCGCGGCCCGATCAGGCTCATCTGGCCCAGGGCGACGTTGACGAGTTGGGGCAGTTCGTCGACGAAGAACCGCCGCAGCAACTCGCCGACTCGGGTGACGCGAGGGTCGTTCTCGATCTTGAACATGCGAGGATCGCCGCCCGGCCTCAGGTGCATGTTCAGGTGCGAGAGCTCCTGCTTGAGGTCGTCGGCGTCAGCCACCATCGTCCTGAACTTCAGCATCCGGAAGGACTTTCCGTGCTCGCCGGCGCGGGTCTGGCGGAAGAACACCGGTCCGCGCGAGTCGAGCTTGATCGCGAGCATGACGAGGACGAAGAGCGGCGAGAGCACCGCCAACGCCACGGCGCTGACCGCGAGGTCGAGCAGCCGCTTGAGCAGGCGCGACGAGGGCGTCAATTGCGGCGGTGCGAGGCCGACGAGCGGCAACCCCTCGATCGCGTGCAGATGGACGCCGGGCCCGATCATGTCGAAGAGCCGTGGCACGATGTCGATCTGAACGTGGAGATCCTTGAGCGAGCGGATCAGTTCGAGCGCCTCCATGTGCCCTTCGTTCGAGAACGCGATCACGACGCGCTCGACATCGAGCATGCGAACGAGCGAGGGCAGCGCTGCAGGGCCGCCGAGGAGCGCGAGGTGGCCGAGGTCGTCGCGGCGCGCCTTGGGCTCGTCGTCGACGAAGCCGACGATGTTGATCCCGTACTCGGGGTGCTGGAGGAACTTGCGCGCGATCGTCTGCCCGACATCGCCGGCCCCGACGATGACGGTGTTCTGGATGAACTCGACGCGTCGCCGTGCGACCGCTCTGGCCACCGCTCGAGCCGTCGTCACCGCGACGAACGCGAGCAGCCAGAACGTAAGGATCTCGCCGAGATTCGGATGCCCGAGCTCCAGGCCGATCCCGCCGAACGCGAAGAGCAGAGTGCCGACGGTGAGGACGTGCGCGACCCGGCTCACGTCGTCCACGGTCGAGTGGACGGCGCGTGTGACATCGCGGTCGTAGAGCCCGTACATCTTTGCGAGCAGGACCCAGAACGGCAGCGTGAGCAGGAAGAGCGTCACCTCGGCGCCGAGCGAGACGTAGCCGCCGGGCCCTTCGCCCAGGATCGCCTCGGCCAGCAAAAACGCGAGCGTCAAGCCCGCGAGGTCGGCCGCGAGGAGCACGCGCCGGATCAGCCAGCCCCGCCGCCGCGGCACGGCTGCGTCGCGCCGGCCTTCGATGATGCGGAGCGTCCGTTCGTCGACGAGTCGCAGCGTCGCCGCGTCGGCGCCGACGCGGGAGTCGTGGACGTCCACGGTCATGCGACCGGCTTCCGTGCCACGTCGTCGACGTACGGCCGCCCGGAGTACTGGCCGGACTCGTAACCGGCTGTCGCGTCCGTTCCGGTCGCGACGAAGCCGATCTTCTGGGCCGGCGCCGCGTCGAGCAGCCGCCGCAGCTCGGTGAGCGTCGCCCGCCGGGCGCTCGCCATCATCGAGACGACGAGGATGCCGTCGACGCGCGTGGTCAGCGACATCGCGTCGCCGACCTGGAGCATCGGCGGCGTGTCCAGCAGCACGTAATCGGCTCGTTGCTTCAGCTCGTCGAGAATCTCTTCCAGCGCGTGGGTGCCGACGAACTCACCGGGATCCGGGGGTGGCGGGCCTGACGGCAGCACGTCCAGCGTCCCCTTGTTCCAGCGGCCGAGCCCGAACTCGTCGCCGCTTTCGCCGCCGCTCAGCCGCGACTCGAGCTCCACCGACACGAGCGCGTCCTCGAGGGCGGCGTCGTGGAGCGCAACGTCGGTGAGCCCTGGCTGCCGGCCGATCCGGAAGAACCGGTTGACGGAAGGGCGGCGCAGGTCGAGGTCGACCAGCACGACCCGCTTACCTGCCCGCGCCAGTGCGACCGCGAGGTTCGCCGCCGTCGTCGTCTTCCCCTCGCCTTCGAGTGCGCTCGTGATCATGATCGAGCGGGCCTGGCGCTCGAGGTTCACGAGCTCGAAGCTCGTTCGCAGGAGGCGGAACATCTCGGCTTCGACGCCGTTCGGCTCGACGAGCATCACCACCTCGTCGTTCTCCCGCAGTCGTTTGGGCGGCGCTGCGATCCGGCCGAGCAGCGGCAGATGGAGCCGGGAGGCGATCTCCTCGACGCTCCGCAGGCGGGTGTCGAGCGTGTCGCGGAGGAAGGCGAGCCCGATGCCGAGCACGATGCCGAGCCCGAGCCCGAGGATCCCGTCCCGACGGGGTGTCGGCTGGGTCTTCGCCGCCCCACCCGAAAGGCGTGCGATGAATGCGTTCGAGCGTTGGAGCGCTGCGGTCGTCGAGAGCTGCTCGGCGCGCGCGTCGAGCGTGGTGTAGAGATCGCCGTCCGCTTTGCCGCCTGCCCTCAGCGATGCCATGCGCGCCAGGATCTGACGGCGCGCTCGCTCGATCGACTGCGTGTCGAGGGCGCGCCGATAGTCGGTGAATGCCTTCGCGTAGAGGTTTACGAGCAGCTGCGCGACCTGCGGTTCGGCATCTGTGACCCGGAAGCTGAGCACGTCGGTGGTGCTCGAGGGTGAGACGCTGGAGGCGCCGAGGAGTGTCTCAGCGGTGCGTCCCGGCACCTTCGCTGCTCGCGCAGCTGCCTCCGCGAGCGCGGGCGAGCGGGCGAGGAACGCCTGCGTCTGGGCGTAGCGGTCCGGGTCCTGGGACGCGGCGATGTCCGGCACGCCGGCGAGTGTCGCAGCCTGGTTCTGCCGGCTGAGCAGGACCTGCGCGACCGCGTCGTACAGCGCCGGCTTGCGAACCGAAAACGCGACCGCGACGATCGGGACGATGATCGCCGTCTGCACGACGATCCATTTCCGTCGCCGAACGACGCGTAAAAAGTCGGCAAGCGCCGACGTGTCAGCTGGCGCTTCAGCCATTCAGCTCCTCCAAAGCTTCGTGCTGCCGCAGTGCCCTCTCTCCTCCTCCCACATAAAGGCGCGCTGCGGCCGAAATGTCAATGGGGACCACCCTTTTGGGGGATACAGCCAAGTGTCACGCCGACGAACGGGTGCGCGCGCGCCTACAATTGCTCGATGGCGACGACCGAGGACCGCGGCGCGACGACCGGCACCGACGCCTGGCGGGAGGAGCTCTACGACGCGGTCCCGGAGCGGGAGGGCGAACTCTTCTCAACGATCTCCGGGGTCGAGAACGAGCCGCTCGCGACGCCCGACACGGTGACGATCGACTACACGCGCGACCTCGGGCATCCCGGCACCTACCCGTTCACCCGCGGGGTCTACCCATCTATGTACCGCGGCAGGCTGTGGACGATGCGCCAGTTTGCGGGCTTCGGCACCGCGGCCGAGACGAACGAGCGCTTCCGGTACCTGCTCGAGCATGGGCAGACGGGCCTCTCGACGGCGTTCGACATGCCGACGCTGATGGGTTACGACTCGGACCACGAGCGTTCGCTGGGCGAGGTTGGCATGGAGGGGGTCGCGATCGACTCACTCGAGGACATGCAGACCCTCTTCGACGGCATCCCGCTCGGCGAGGTGTCGACCTCGATGACGATCAACTCGCCGGCTGCGATCCTGCTCGCCTACTACGCAGTCGTCGGCGAGCAGCAGGGCGTGCCGATGGCGAAGCTCCGAGGGACGATCCAGACGGACATCCTCAAGGAGTACATCGCGCAGAAGGAGTACATCTTCCCGCCCGAGCCCTCGATGCGGCTCGTCACGGACATGGTGGAGTTCTGCTCGACCGAGATGCCGCTCTGGCATCCGATCTCGATCAGTGGCTACCACATCCGCGAGGCGGGCTCGACCGCGGCGCAGGAGCTCGCATTCACGCTGGCGGACGGCTTCACCTATGTCGAATGGGCGGTCGAGCGCGGCCTCCACGTCGACGACTTCGCGCCGCGCCTCTCCTTCTTCTTCAACGCGCACCTCGACTTCTTCGAAGAGATCGCAAAGTACCGCGCCGCGCGACGGATCTGGGCGCGCGAGCTGCGCGACCGCTTCGGGGCGAAGAATCCCAAGTCGTGGCTGATGCGGTTCCACACCCAGACCGCCGGTGTGTCGCTCACCGCCCAGCAGCCACGACTTGGGATTCTTCGCCCCGAAGCGGTCGCGCAGCTCGCGCGCCCAGATCCG
>JBKJML010000049.1:0-4575 GCA_046596415.1 Gaiellaceae bacterium
CGGATCTGCGGATCGGGCAGGACGTCGATCGCGGTCACCGACGCGCCGACGTCGAGCAGCGCACGAAGGGCGCGGTCGGAGTTCCCGCACATGATGAATTCGGGTGTGCCTTTCATGAACAGGCTGACGTCGGAGGAGGAGATGATCTCCTCGAGCCGGCTGCGGAGATCGCTCATGCGCTTCCTCTCGTCTTGATGCGGAGCTCGTGGATCGTGCCGTCTCGAAGCGGCTCCGCGAGCGCCTCGTACACGAGCCGGTGCTGGTCGACAAGCGAGAGCCCGTCGAAGCGGGCGCTCGCGAGCGTCACCTGGAAGTGGTCGCCGCCGCCGGTCCGGTCGGCGACATCGAGCTCGGTCGCGTCGGGGAACGAGGTGCGGAGCAGCGCGCTCAGGGTGTCCGTCGCCATGCGCCGATCGTAGCGGTCGGGGTTGGGTCGGGTGGGCGCCGGCCTAGTGGCTCTGAGCCACGAGGAGGCTCTTTCGATAGATTCGAAGCGATGTCCCGCTACGCCGACTCCGCTCGTTCGACGCTCCGGGTCGGCGAGCGCGAGGTCGCGATCTACCGGCTGGAGTCGCTCCAGTCGCGCTTCGACATCGCGCGCCTTCCCTACACGCTGCGAATCCTGCTCGAGAACGTGCTTCGGAACGGAAGCGACGACGACGTCGAGGCCGTCGCGACCTGGGTGGCGACCGACGAGCCGAGCCGCGAGATCGCTTTCGCGCCGGCCCGCGTGCTGCTGCAGGACTTCACGGGCGTCCCCGCGGTCGTCGACCTCGCCGCGATGCGGAACGCCATGGCCGATCTCGGCGGAGACGCCGAGCAGATCAACCCGTTGATCCCGGTCGAGCTCGTGATCGACCACTCGGTGCAGGTCGACGAGTTCGGCACCAAGTTCGCCTTCCAGCACAACGTCGAGCGCGAGTTCGAGCGCAACCGTGAGCGCTACGCATTCCTCCGCTGGGGCCAGAAGGGGTTCCGCGACTTCAAGGTCGTGCCGCCCGGCACCGGCATCGTCCACCAGGTCAACCTCGAATACCTCGCTCGCGTGATCGAGGAGCGGAACGGCGTCGCGTTCCCCGACACGCTCGTCGGCACCGACTCGCACACGACGATGGTCAACGGGCTCGGTGTCCTCGGCTGGGGCGTCGGCGGAATCGAAGCCGAGGCGGCGATGCTCGGCGAGGCGCTCTCGATGCTCGTGCCGCAGGTCGTCGGCTTCCGGCTCACCGGGCAGCTCCCGGAGGGCGCAACCGCGACCGACCTCGTCCTGACGGTGACCGAGATCCTGCGCGAAGCGGGTGTGGTCGGCAAATTCGTCGAGTACTTCGGCCATGGGCTCGACTCGCTGCCGCTCGCCGACCGGGCGACAATCGGGAACATGTCGCCCGAGTACGGCGCGACCTGCGGCTTCTTCCCGGTCGACGACCTGACGCTCCGGTACCTCCGCCTCTCCGGGCGCAGCGAGGAGCGGGTCGCGCTCGTCGAGGCCTACTGCAAGGAGAACCTGCTCTGGCACGACCCGAGCGAGGTGCCGACCTACTCCCAGATCGTCGAGCTCGACCTCACGACCGTCGTCCCGAGCATCGCCGGCCCACGCCGCCCGCAGGACCGGGTGCCGCTCTCACGCGCGAAGACGGCGTTCCTCGAGACGCTCGGCACGTTCGGCGTCGCCTACCCGAACGGCAGCCCGGACAAGCAGCTGGCGGACACCTTCCCGGCGAGCGACCCGACGACCGAGCAGGCGCCGGGCGGCGTGCCCGCACCGGAGCCCGACCCGGTGCCGGTCGCCGTCGCGACGCCACACCGGCACCGCGTCCGCGTGCAGGGCACCGACTACGAGCTCGAGCACGGCAGCGTCGTGATCGCAGCGATCACCTCGTGCACCAACACCTCAAACCCGCAGGTGATGGTCGGTGCCGGCCTGCTCGCGAAAAAGGCTGTCGAGCTCGGGCTCACCACCAAGCCGTGGGTGAAGTCGAGCCTGGCACCCGGCTCGAAGGTCGTGACGAAGTACTACGACCGCGCCGGCCTGACCGAGTACCTGGACGCGCTCGGCTTCAACACGGTCGGCTACGGCTGTACGACCTGCATCGGCAACTCCGGCCCGCTGCGGGACGAGATCTCCGCTGCGATCGCAGCGGGCGATCTCGTCGCCTGCTCCGTTCTGTCTGGCAATCGCAACTTCGAGGCGCGCATCCACCCCGAGGTGAAAGCCAACTACCTCGCCTCGCCGCCGCTCGTCGTCGCCTACGCGCTCGCCGGCCGGATGGACATCGACCTCGAGACCGAGCCGCTCGGGCAGGACCGGGACGGGAACGACGTCTTCCTGCGGGACGTCTGGCCGACCTCCGCCGAGATCGACGAGACGATCGCGACTGCCGTCCAGGGCGACATGTTTCGGTCGACCTACGACGACGTCTTCACCGGCGACGACGAATGGCGCTCGCTGCCGGTGCCCGAGGGTGAGCTCTTCGCCTGGGATCCCGCCTCCACCTACGTGCGCCAGCCCCCGTACTTCCAGGGAATGTCGCGCGAGCCGACACCCGTCGTGGACGTTGCCGGCGCTCGCTGCCTCGTGATGCTCGGCGACTCGGTCACGACCGACCACATCTCCCCCGCCGGCTCGATCAAGCCCGACTCGCCCGCCGGCGCCTACCTCGTCGAGCACGGGATCGAGCGCCGTGACTTCAACTCCTACGGATCGCGTCGCGGCAACCACGAGGTGATGGTGCGCGGCACGTTCGCGAACGTGCGGCTGCGCAACCAGCTCGTCCCCGGCTCGGAGGGCACCTGGACGGTGCATGTCCCATCGGGCGAAGAGGGAACGATCTTCGAGGTCTCCGAGCGCTATCTCGCCGAGGGGACGCCGCTGATCGTCCTCGCCGGCAAGGAGTACGGCTCCGGCTCGTCGCGTGACTGGGCGGCGAAGGGGCCGTCGCTCCTCGGCGTCCGCGCTGCGATCGCCGAGAGCTACGAGCGGATCCACCGCTCGAACCTGCTGATGATGGGGATCCTGCCGCTCCAGTACCTGCCCGGTGAGAGCGCGGCGAGCCTAGGGCTGACCGGCCGCGAGGAGTTCGCGGTCGAGGGGGTCGAGAACGGTGACGCCGGCGAGGTGACTGTGCGTGCCGACGACCTGGTCTTCCGCGCCCGAGTGCGGCTCGACACGCCGCGTGAACGCGAGTACCTGCGCCACGGCGGCATCCTCCCGTTCGTGCTGCGCCGTCTGCTCGCGTCCTAGCACCGCTGCAGTCCGCCGAGAACCCGGCTACCCTGCCCGCCCGCGCGTCACCGGCTGCGTCTCTCGCGCCGGCGGCCCGCGTCTCCCGATCGCTTCTTGCGATGGGACCGGCCTGGGGTCAGGCGGGGTGCCGGGGGGCGCCCCGCCGGGGCCGGCTCGGCTAGGATCGCTCTCCCGGGGTGCCCTACACAGGGGCTGAGATCACACCCGTTGAACCTGATCCGGCTCGTACCGGCGAAGGGAGCGACGATGAACAACGAGGCACGAAGCTGGGGCATCGAGCCCACGCCCGACCGCCTGCGGGTGCTCGGGCTGCTCGACACGACGCTTTTGTGGGGGAACCTCGGTATCTCGCTCCTCGTGCTCGTGTCGGCGAGCTACTTCGGCCTGTCGCTGAAGCAGGCGCTCGCGGCAACGCTCGTCGGAGGGCTGATCGGGAATCTGATGCTGGCGACGGCGGCGATGATCGGCGCCGACGCCCGCGTGCCCAGCATGGTCGTCCAGCGCGCCCCGCTCGGACGGCGCGGCTCCTACCTCGCGACCGGCCTGAACGTGCTCCAGTGCCTCGGCTGGTCGGTCTTCGAGCTGATCGTGATCGCGACCGCAGCAGCAGCGCTCTCCGATCGCGTCTTCGGCTTCGAGGCGGCGTGGGCCTGGACGCTCGTCTTCGGTGTCGTCGCGACCGCGCTCGCGCTGCTCGGCCCGGTCGGCTTCGTGCGCCAGTTCGTCCGCAAGGCCGGGATCTGGGTCGTCGCCGCCTCCGTCGCCTACCTCGCCTGGTGGATCCTCGAACACGGCCGACTCGGCACGCTCTGGCACGAGGGCGGTCAGGGCGGCTCGTTCTGGCTCGGCGTCGACCTCGTGATCGCCCTTTCCGTCTCGTGGGTTCCGCTCGCCGCCGATTACACGCGCTTTTCGCGCAGCAACCGCACCGCGTTCTTCGGGGTCGGGATCGGCTATCTCCTGCCGACGCTCTTCCAGTTCGGCTTCGGTGCGATCCTCGTGCTCTCGCACCCCGAGATCGACGGGCCGACGGCAGTGCTGACGACCGTCGCCGCCGGCGGGATCGGCAGCGTGCTGGCACTGCTCGCGCTCACCGTCGACGAGACAGACGAGGCTTTCGCCAACATCTACTCGACCGCGGTCTCGATCCAGAACGTCTTCCCGCGGGCGCCGCAGCGAGTGCTGATCGTCGGTGTGGCGGCGCTCGCAACGGGAATCGCACTCGCGATCGACCTGACCGAGTACCAGCAGTTCCTGCTCCTGCTCGGCGCCTTCTTCGTGCCGCTCTTCGGCGTTCTGCTCGCCGACTGGCTGCTGAACGGCCGCCACTA
>JBKJML010000094.1:0-11327 GCA_046596415.1 Gaiellaceae bacterium
CACACTGCGACGTCCTAAGGCAGAAGCTGGGCGTCCCGCGTCGGCGTCAGATTCCGGTGGCCTACCGGGAGCTGACCGGCGACGACCCCCTCTCCACACGCCTCACGCCCGTACCCAAGGGCCTGGGGGACTGACGGCAGCGCACCCGCGGCTCCTGCTGGGAGCCGCGGGTGCGCACAGTCCTTGACCCCAGGGCGCATTGGAGTAGCCTTGGTCAACCGACCTGCGGCAGTCGGCACAAGTTATGAACGAGGGCAAGCCGAAGGTGAACGTTTCGAAGAGCCGCCGCAGGACCATCGAGCGGCCCCGGCTGACGCGGCTGCTCGACGGCTCGCCCTCACGCATCGTCACGCTCGTCGCCCCAGCGGGGTACGGCAAGACAACGCTGGCTAGGCAGTGGGCTGGGGCCTGGCCCGGTCCCGTTGCTTGGCTCCCCGCCCGGAGCGGGACGGTGAATGCGACTGCATACGCCATAGATCTTGCGCGGGTTCTTGCGAACACCGTCCCTGACTTAGCAGCGGCCGTTGACAAGCTGCTGGGTCGGGAGCCGGACGCGGTCGAAGAAGTCGGCGACTTGGCTCTGACCCTTCTCGAAGTGCTTACGACCATCGGCGATGACCTGCTCATCATCCTTGACGACTACCACCTTGTGGCAGAGGCGCCGTCGGTGCTTCATCTAACCGAGTCGCTTGTACTAAAAGCCCCGGGCAGATTGATGGTGCTCAGTCGCGAGCGGCCCGCGTGGGCGACGCCAAGGCGGCTGTTCTACGGAGAGGTTTTCGAGATCGGTCGAAGCGTATTGGCCTTCGATGCAGAGGAGGCGACGCGCCTCATGCCTGAAGCCCCGACTGCAGTCGCGCAAGGGCTTGCCTCACTCGCGGAAGGGTGGCCCGCGGTGATCGCTCTCGCCGCTCGGCTTCCCATTCTGACCGCGCCCGAAGCCGCTCTGCCAGCTGATCTCCATGAGTTCTTTGCCGAAGAGCTGTTCCACTCGCTTGACGTGCAAACCCAGACGGAACTTGAACTTCTCGCTCTTGTCGGTCCGCTTCCGCGAGTGGCACTAGGCCGCCTCCTCCGGCGCAAACAGGTTGACGACTTTGTGTCGAGCGCCGAGCAGGCCGGATTCGTCACAGGGCCGAGTGGCTTGGACATCGAGATGCACCCGCTGCTGAAGAACTTCCTCCTCACGAAAGTCCAAACTGACGAACCAGGGCTGTCGCTTATCAGTCGAGCGTTGGACTTTCTCGTGAAAGACCAGCGCTGGGACGATGCCTTCGAGACGGCGATCCGCTTCCGTCAGAGGCAGCGTGTGATTGCGATAGTCACCGACGCGACGGCAGCTCTACTCTCGACGGGACGCGTCGAAGCGCTGACTGCCTGGATTAAGCAAGCCCGGGAGATCGGAGTAGATGCCCCTGAACTCGATGTCGCTGCCGCCGAATGCGCCTTTCGCAGCGGGCGACACTACGAAGCGCTAGGTCTCGCGCTGACGGCCGCCGGCGACCTTGAAGCCGGCAAGGCTGATTTGGCTGCTCATGCGCTGACCATTGCAGGGAGAAGTGCGCACACGCTCTCGGATGAGGAGGCCGCCTACGCGCATTACCTTCGGGCTCGTGCCCTGGCGAGATCCCGGACAACACGGCGCGTCGCTGGTTGGGGTCTCTTGTCGTGCGCTCTCGACATGGAAACCGATGACGCGCGCGGCCTTCTTGACGAACTTGCTGCGGACTCCGACGGCACGCCGCGCGACGTAGTCGCCCAGGCTATTCGTCGACTGAATCTTGGAGCACGATTCGGAAAGCTTGAAGGTCTGCCGTCAGGGAGAGCAGCAAACGCGCTATTGCCTCGCGTCGATGACCCGATCGTTCGGGCCTCCTTTCGAAATGTTTTTGGTTACGTCCTTGTGCTCGCGGGCTCGTACGGCGAGGCCGCCGAGATCATGAGCGAGCAGTTTTCGGAGTGTGAACAATCACGTCTTTCGTTTGCGCTGCCTTACGCGCACGTTACGGGCTCGATGATTGCCAGCTCAGGAGGCGACTTCGAGAAGGCCGAGTCGCATCTCGATTTGGCCATGGCAGCAGCCACGCTGACCGATGATCGGTTTGCTGCGTTGAACACATGTGCCGCACGAAGTCGTTTAGAGTGCACACGAGGTAACTTCGACAAGGCGGTGGCGATCGCATCGATCGACGACGCCCCTGTGATCAAGTCGATGACGGCCGAACTTGCGGCTTGGCGCGGACTTGCACTCGTTTGCCGGGGCGATTATGACGAAGGCTGCCGGGTCGCAGAATCTGCAACCTCGCTGTCACGCAGCATTGAGCCGCGCGTGCTGGGGGCGTGTACCGCTGCGATCGTCGCAATCCGTAAGAGAACAACCTCCCCGGACAAGGCGATCATGACGCTGCTTCGTTCCGTTGCTGATTCCGGCAATGTCGATAGCTTCGCGTGCGGTTACCGCGCAGCGCCTGAGCTTTTCACGGCGGCCTCAAGCCTCCGCGACATGGGTGAGCTCTTCAAGAGCCTCATCGCCCGCGCGGGCGATGAAGGACTATTTGAGATTTTGGCCACACCGAGCCAGGTCGGCCTCACAAAGCGTGAACGAGAGGTACTCCGTTGTGTCGCTCAAGGCCTCAGCAATCAAAGCATCGCCGATGAGCTCGTCATCAGTCTCAGCACGGCGAAGGTCCACGTCCATCGCGTTCTCGAGAAACTCGCTGTGCCGACACGAAGCGCGGCGGCAGCGCGTGCTGCCATTGACCCCTCGCTCTACGCAGCGCCCGAGACCCGATCGTCGATGCCAGACTCGGCCGCCAGGGGGTAAAAGTTGAACTCTGCCTGCCGGGCAGTTCGGTAATCTTCGCGGGCGCCCGTCAGTACGGCCTCGAAGGCGGCGACGACACTGGTGTCAAACTGACTTTCGACCGCCTGCGCAAGGCGCAGACGGGCGACCCGACTGGGCATGGCGTCGCGATAGGGGCGATCCGAAGTCATTGCGTTGTAGGCATCCGCGACAGCAATGATCCGCGACAATAGCGGGATGTCCTCAGCCGATAGGCGGTCCGGGTAGCCATTACCATCCACGCGCTCGTGATGGTGGCGCACGACTTTCGCGATCTCCGAGTAGTCGTCCACGTTCGCGAGAATGCGCTCCCCGATCTCGGGGTGGAGTTGCATCTGCCTTCGCTCGTCGAGAGTTAGTGGGCCTTCCTTCTCGAGCAGTCCGACAGGCAGCCCGATTTTGCCGATGTCGTGCACAAGACCGCAGAGGTGTACCCGCTGCTGTTCCTGCACGGTGAGTCCCATACGCGCTGCGATGTCCCGCGAGTAGATGGCGACTGCCGCTGAATGGCCCGCCGTGTAGCGATCTCGGGCGTCAAGCGTAGCTACGAGCGCGGCGGCAAACGAGAGGTTCGCGTGTTCAAGGTGAGCATTTGCTTCAGACAGCTCATCAGCCAGTTGTCGCTGCTCCTGATACAGCGAGAAGAGTCTCTGCGCGGCCAATGCCGGCGCAAAGAACAATGGCGCCGTCCACGCCGAAACATCTTGATAAGCCACCGTCAACACGGCCACAACGGGCGCATACATTGGCGCCGATGCGAACACGAGAGGCGCGTGCGTTCGCAGAACTTCGCGCGTTCCCCGAGTTGACCTGACGTGCGCTGTGATTACAGCAAATGTCAAATCGAGCACTTCACCAACGACTGCTCCACCGAGAGTCGCCAGCGCGATCGTGCCAAAACGACTGGAGGTCACACCATCCGCGGCGTGGGCCAGAACGCCCATGGCGGCGCCGCTCATGAATCGGGTCGAGCTGTACGTCGCCCACTTCAGAAACGGAGCACGCGAACGATCGGGGGAGACGAGGGCGGGGTCGCCCAACATTGACGCCGCGCCAACAACCGCGGCCGCGAGGGGCCCAAAGAGCACGGCCGCGAAGAGCGTCGGCAGGAGCGAAATCGACTGCTCGGTCGTTTTCCCAAGCCGGACTGTGCCGCGCTCTGCGACGGCAGCGACCCCCGCCAGCGCGACGACGGTCCATAGATCGCCGAACCCAAACCCGGCGAGCGGTAGTGCGGTGCCCACAGCAATCGCAGCTGTTACGAGGCACGCAACGTACTTCTCTGTGCGAGTCAGGAACGAGAACTGGATCTTGGCGATGTTGATCAATTGTCTTGCTTTCTCACCCAAAAGGGGTATAAGCTAGGCCCTGCCGTCAGTACCCCAACCATAGGAGTGACCTTTATGCGTAAGGCTCTTGTCCGCCTCGCCTCCCGTGCTGCCATCGCTGGCGGCGCGAAAGAGTGGTAGAGACCGTCGAAGTCTCTGTTTCCTCGCTGTAGCGGGCATCCCTCGTTCGGGGGTTTCTCCACAGCCTGTGGAAACAGTCGTTTCAGCAGCAACCGCGTAGCGAGCTAGCGACTACGCGATGAGCCCGCGCCGATAGCCAACAGCTACGGCGTGGGCTCTGCTGCGCGCCTGAAGCTTCGCGAGCAGATGCCGGACATGGGACTTGACCGTCTCCTCCGAGAGGAAGAGACGCTGGCCGATCTCGCGGTTGACCAGGCCGTCAGCGACAAGCTGCAGCACCTCGATCTCGCGCTTGGTCGGCTCCTGTTCGAGCTCGCGCAGCGGCGGAGCCGCCATCAGCGGGATCACGTCGCCCGCAGCACCGTTGCCGTTGCGCCTGACGGCGGCGGCCTCGAAGCGGCGGCTGTGATCCATGTACCGGCTCAGGATCTCTTTGCGCTCAGCAGCGTCCACGGCCAACTCATCGGCGTTGCGGCGAACCGGCTTTAGCGCGATCTGACTACCCGTTTGAGGGACTAAGGCAGAGCCGGGCGAGATCGAGCCCGTAGAGCACGTGGCCGACCGCGCAACGCAGGTCGACGCGCGGGCCGAGCGCGTCGGTGAACTGCCGGTTCAGCAACGGGATCCAGAGCGCCTGCTCGAGCGCGATCCGGTCGGCGCGCGCCCAGCCCGCATTGCCGGCCAGCGTCAGCCTCGATTGCTGCGAGAGCCGGCCGACGAGCGCGTTCAGCGCCGGCACGTCGGCGTTCGAGAGGTTCTGATCGGGCGAGCGCTCGTTCGCCGCACCCGTCAGGAGCTCGCCGAACCAGTTCACCGGGTGGACGTAGTCCTGGAGCCAGTTCGCGATCCCCATCTGCGCATGCCCCGCCGGGTTCGCGACCGAGGTGAAGTAGATCGCGTCGTCGAGCACCTTCAGCTCGGCCTTCAGCCCGACCCGGTTCAGCTGGGCGACGAGCTCGGCGGCGAGCGAGCGGTAGCTCTCACGGTCGGACGTCCACACCGTGACCTGCACGCCCGCAGCGCCTGCCTTCGCGAGCTCCCGACGCGCGCGCGCCGGGTCGTAGGCGTAGAGCGCCAGCTTGCGGTAGGCGGGGTAGCCGGGCGGGAGCACGTTCTGGGTCGGGCTCGCGAGCCCGCCGAAGGACGCCACGAACGCGCGCCGGTCGATCGCGAACTCGACCGCCTTGCGCACTGCGAGCCTGTCGAACGGCGGCTCGTTCACGTTCAGGAACGCGTAGTAGGTGTTCCCCGGCGTGCCGCGGCGGATCCGGTCGCCGTGAGCGGCCAGCACCTGCTGCACCGCCGGCAACGGGATCTGATGAGCCGTGTAGTCGGCCGCCCCGCTCCAGGTCGCCGCGAGTGCCGCGTCGGCGTCGCCGGTCACCTCGACCGAGATCCGGTTCGCATAGCCCGACAGGATGCCCGGGATCGGCTTCCAGTACGGATTCCTGACGAGCGCGAAGCCGGCACCGGCCGGCCGGATCAGCCGGTACGGGCCGGTCGCGGGAAGCGGCGTCGCCGAGGCATCCGCGAGCGATGAGCCCGCGGGCACCGGCGCCCCGAACGGCAGCGCCAGCACGTCCTCGAAGCCGGCCTGCGGGCGACGCAGGCGAAGCTCGATCGAGCCGTTCGCGCCCGCGGCCACGTCCTCGACGTTCGCGAACAGGTCGGCCCCAGGCGACCTCAACTCGCGCAAGCGGCGCAACGCGTAGACGAAGTCGGCTGCCCGCACCGGCTTCCCGTTCGAGTAGCGGAGCCCCTTGCGAAGCGTCAGCCGGTAGCGGCGGCCACCGTCACTCACCACGGGGAGCGCGCTCGCGAGCGCCGGAATCAGGGTCGCACCATCCCGCCCCGCCTCGTGCCGGTAGGAGAGGAGCGACAGGTAGACGCTCCGCAGCGCCTGCCAACCCTCGGTCGTATAGGAGAGCTGCGGATCGAGGTTGTCGAGCGACTCGTCGAAGATCACCTTCAGCTCCGCGAAGCGCTTCGGCGCGGGCGCAGCCTGCGTTGTCGCGCCGCCCGTCGTGTCGTCGTCGTCGCCGCCCAGCGAGCAGCCTGCGGCAAGCAGGGCGAGCGCGCACGCGAGAGGAAGCAGGGCCATCCGCATCCGGGCGAGCCTACAAGCGCACGACGCGACGGCGGATCCGCGTGAGCTCGGCGGGCTCAGCCTCCTCGACCACCCCGCGACCGCCGGCCGCGTGCAGGATTCGGCCCTCACCGAGCCAGAAGGCGATATGCGTCGTCGAGCGCTCGCCGTAGGTGACGAGATCGCCGGGCTGCGCCTCCACGACCTCCTCGCCGGCATCCTCCTGCTGGTCGGCGTCGCGCGGAACGAGCCGCCCGAGACGCCGGTAGGACATATGGACGAGGCCGGAGCAGTCGATGCCACGCTCGCTCATCCCGCCCCACTCGTACGGCGCACCGAGATACGCACGCGCCTCCTCGACCGGATCGCCGTCGCGAACCGGCGGCAGCCAGTCGCCTTCCCCCTCGCCGAGCTCGGCCTCGCGGATCCAGCCCGGATAGTCGTAGGCGGTGCGCACCCGCGCCCAACCGGCGCGGAGCTCCTCGACGACGAGCGGCTCTCCCGCGAGCGCCTGGGTCACCTGCTCGGCCTGCTCGCCAGGCTCGGCCCGGATCGCCGCGACCGGCGTCTTGCACGAGCGGCTCGCTGCGCGGCCCGCAGTCGAGCTCATCAGGTCGGCGGCGGCTCGAACGCGCGCGGCCCGCGTGGGGCGGTCTCGAGCGCGACCTCGCGCCGCTGCGGCTTGATCTCGCCCGCCTTGATCTCCTCCGCCCAGTGGCAGGCAACGCTGTGCCCCTCGACCAGGCGCAGCGGCGGGCGCTCCTCGGTGCAGCGCGTCGCCTGCACGTACGGGCAACGGGTGTGGAAGCGGCACGCATGCGGCGGGTTCGCCGGGCTCGGCAGGTCGCCCTGGAGCAGGATCGTCTCGCGGTTCCGCTCGATCTCCGGGTCGGGGATCGGGATCGCCGAGAGCAGCGAGATCGTGTACGGGTGCAGCGGGTTGTCGTAGAGGTCGTCCGACGGCGAGACCTCGACCACCGAGCCGAGGTACATGACCGCGATCCGGTCGGAGATGTGCCGGACGACCGCGAGATCGTGCGCGATGAAGAGGTAGGTGAGGTCGAACTCCTTCTGGAGCAGCTCCAGCAGGTTGACGATTTGGGCCTGGATCGAGACGTCGAGCGCCGACACCGGCTCGTCGCAGACGACGAAGTCCGGGTTGACGGCGAGCGCACGGGCGAGGCCGATCCGCTGCCGCTGGCCGCCCGAGAACTCGTGCGGGTAACGGGACGCGGCGTCGGCGGGCAGGCCGACGGTGGTCAAGAGCTCGCGCACCTTCTTCCCCAGCGTGCGCCGGTCGCTCAGATGGTGAACGCGCAGCGGCTCGCCGATCATCCGGCCCACCGAATGGCGTGGGTTGAGCGAGGCGAACGGATCCTGGAAGACCATCTGCATCTTGCGGCGCAACGGCCGCAACTCGCCCTCGGACAGGTACGTGATGTCCTGACCGTCGAAGGTGATCTTCCCCTCGGTCACGTCGTAGAGGCGCAGCAACGCGCGACCGAGCGTCGACTTGCCGCAACCCGACTCGCCGACGAGCCCGAGCGTCTCACCGCGCTCGATGTCGAACGAGACACCGTCGACCGCCTTCACATCACCGACGTGGCGGTCGAGCACGACGCCGCTGCGGATCGGAAAGTAGACCTTCAGGTCCTCAACGCGAACCAGCGGGTCGCTCACGAGGCCGCCCCGAGCCGTGACCGGGCCCACTCGTCCTCGGGCACCGGGTTGAAACAGGCCACACGATGGCCCGGCTCGAGCTCGCGCAGCTCCGGCACCTCGAGCAGCGACTGCTCCACCTCGAACCGGCAGCGGGGCGCGAACGGGCAAGCCTGCGGCGCGGTCAGCATGTCGCGCGGCGCACCCTCGATCGGTGTCAGCTTCTGGCGGCGGCCCGCGTCGATCCTGGGCACGCTCTGGAGCAGGCCGAGCGTGTACGGGTGCCGCGGCCGGGCGAAGAGCTGCGACGCGCTCCCCGTCTCCATGAACATGCCGGCGTACATCACGTTGACGCGCTCGCACATGCCGGCGACGACACCGAGGTCATGGGTGATCAGCAAAAGCGCCGTGTCGCGCTCCGCGACGAGCGTCCTTAGCACCTCGAGGATCTGCGCCTGGATCGTCACGTCGAGCGCCGTCGTCGGCTCGTCGGCGATCAGCAGCTTCGGCTCGCACGCCAACGCGATCGCGATCATCGCCCGCTGCCGCATCCCACCCGAGAACTGATGCGGGTAGTCGCGCAGCCGGTCCTTCGCGCTCGGGATCCCCACCTGGTCGAGCAACTCCACCGCGCGCCGGTCGGCGTCAGCCCGCTCCATCCCGAAATGCGCCTCGAGCGGCTCCCGGATCTGACGGCCGATCGTCAACACCGGGTTCAGCGAGGTCATCGGATCCTGGAAGATCATCGCGATCTCACGGCCGCGGATGTCGCGCAACTCCTTGTCGGAGAGCTTCAGCAGGTCGCGGCCGCCGAACATCGCCGTGCCACCCGTGACGCGCCCGGCGCGCGCGAGCAGGCCGAGCAACGCCAGCGAGGTGACGCTCTTGCCACACCCCGACTCGCCGACGATCCCGAGCGTCTCCCCGGCCGCGATGTCGAACGAGATCCCGTTCACCGCATGCACGGTGCCGCGCGACGTCCAGAACTCGACGCTCAGGTCCTCGACGGTGAGGATCGGCGTCCTAGCCATGTGAGCGCAGCTTCGGGTCGAGCGCCTCGCGCAGGCCATCGCCGATCAGGTTGAAGCCGAGCACCGACAACACGATCGCGAGCCCCGGGATGATCGCCAGGTACGGGGCACTTTGGAGGTAACGGACGGTGTCGGTCAGCATCGTCCCCCACTCCGGCGTCGCCGGATCCTGCGGCCCGAGGCCGAGGAAGCCGAGCCCCGCCACGTCGATGATCGCGGTCGCGAGCGCGAGCGTTCCCTGCACGATCACCGGCGAGATCGCGTTCGGCAGGATGTGCGACGCGAGGATCTGCCGTCGCGGCACCCCCACCGACCGTGCGGCGAGCACGAAGTCGTTCTCGCGTTGAGCGAGGATCGAACCACGCAGTAGCCGCGCGAAGATCGGCACGTTCGTGACGCCGACCGCGATCATGATCTGCGTCAGGCCGGGGCCGAGCATCGCGACGATCCCGATCGCGAGCAAAAGACCCGGGATCGAGAGCATGATGTCCATCAGGCGCATCACGAGCGTGTCGACCCAGCCACCGAGGTAGCCGGCGATCGAGCCGAGCAGCATCCCGATCGAAAGCCCGACCGCAACCGAGACGACCCCGATCAAAAGCGAGTAGCGGGCGCCGTACATGACACGTGAGAGCTCGTCGCGACCGAGCTGGTCGAGCCCGAAGGGGTGCGCCCACGACGGGGCCTGCGTGCCGAGCGTCCCCTCGAGCCCCTGCGCCCGCGGCCCGTACGGCGCAATCCACGGCGACAGGATCGCAACGAGAACGAAGAGGAGGACGAGGCAGAAGCCGGTGATCGCACCCGGATTGCGCAGCAGCCGCCGCCACGCCTCGCCCCAGAGCCCGGCCTGCGACTCGAACTGGATCTCGCGCGCCTCGATCTCGGCGACGCTCATCCGCGCCCTTCACCGGCGGCAACAAGGTTGAGTTCCATCAAGACACACGGATCCTCGGGTTGATCAGCGCGTACGACAGGTCGACGACGAGGTTGACGAGCACGAAGACGAGCGCGACGAAGAGGACACCGCCCTGGATCACCGGGTAGTTGCGGTCCTGAATCGCGTCGACGAGCCAGGTGCCCATCCCGGGCCAGGCAAAAACGGTCTCGGTCAGTACCGCGCCGGAGAGCAGCAGGCCAACCTGGAGGCCGATGATCGTCGTCACCGGCAGCAGGGCGTTCCGAAGGATGTGGCGGCGGTCGACGATCCCCGGCGACATCCCCTTCGCCCGGGCGGTGCGCACGTAGTCCTCGTTCTGCACGTCGAGCACCGCCGCGCGCGTGATGCGCGCGATCACCGCGAGCGGGATCGAGCCGAGCGCGACGGCCGGGAGGACAAGGTGCTTGAGCACGTCCCAGAGCGCGTTCGCGTCGCCCGACAGGATCGCGTCGAGGACGTAGAACTTCGTCGGGTGCGGCGTGTCGATCAGGACCGAGGATCTCCCCACGGTCGGCAGCCAGCCGAGCTTCACAGAGAAGACATACTTGAGCAGGATGCCGAGGAAGAAGACCGGGATCGAGATGCCGAGCAGCGAGGCGACGAGACTCGCATGGTCGAGCGGCCCTCCGTACCGCTTCGCCGCGAGGAACCCGAGCGGGATGCCGATCGCCACCGAGAAGAACATCGCGGCGAGCGCAAGCTCGATCGTGGCCGGAAAGCGCTGCTTCAGCTCCTCCGCGACCGGACGGCGGCTGACGATCGAGTCGCCGAGGTTGAAGGTCGCCGTCTTCTCGACGAACTTCCAATACTGCACGTAGACCGGTCGATCCAGCCCGTACTGGTGCTCGATCGCCGCGATCCGCTCCGGCGTCGCCCGCTCACCGAGCAGCACCCTCGCCGGGCCTCCGGGCAGAGCCCGGATCCAGAAGAAGACGATGATCGAGAGGCCGAGGAGGATCGGTACCAGGAGCAGCAGCCGGCGAACGGTGAAACGGAGCATCTGTTCGCCGGCTGCTTTCCCCTAGTCCCTGCTTACTTCGCCTCGATGGTGACGGTCGCGAACGACTCGAGACTCACCGGGCTCGGCACATAGCCCTTCACGTTCGCCGCAAAGGCGAGCGCAGGCTTCGTATGCACATACGGCACGCCGGGAATCCAGTCCGAGATCAGCCGGTTGGCTTCCTGATAGTCCGCCTCACGGGCAGCCGCGTCGGTCTCGATCAGCGCCTTCTCGAGCTGCGCCTGAACCTCCGCGTTCGGCTTCGCTTTCGTGCCCCATGCCTTCTGCTGCGAACGGAAGAAC
>JBKJML010000147.1:0-20745 GCA_046596415.1 Gaiellaceae bacterium
CCGTCGAGTTGGCTCGCTCGACCGCGCCGATCACTCGACGAATAAACCTGCGTAATCCCCGAAGCAGCATCGCCGGCCAGTATGCCATCGCTCCTGGCACACGACCTCGTCTCCGCGCTCGATGGGCAGCGTGCTCAGAGCACATTCCCGGACGCTGGCCCATGGCGGTGGTGCGTTGTTCACACGGTTGATGCCGCGCCCGCGGGCTGGATCACATGCCCGCGAGAGCGCCATACGTGTGCGGCGGTTCCCCAGAACGCAACCGCCCATACGGCCGCCGCAGTGAGCGTGCCCCAGTCGGTGATGCCCCCAAGTGCGAACTCGGCGACGAGGAACCCGATGAGCGCTGCTCCGATCCACCACGGCAGCTCGACCGAACGAATCACGCCGACACCAAGCAACAGCGAGCCGAGCACGAGGCCGAGCAGGCCGGGCGCGGCAATCATCCCAGACTGCGGCGACTCGTCGAACGACGTAAACACGGCGCGCATTGCGTCCTGGTCATCAGCAAGCAGCATGCGATGGAGCAGTATCTGCGTGCCCGAGTAAGCCGCATGACCGAGAGCCGACACCACGTACAGGCCGACTCCGAGCAGCACAAGCGTGCGTCCGCGCCCATGCACGAGCCACACGAACGCGAGTGCGGCCGGAATCAGCGCCAGCTGCGCTCCCAGAAACAGCAGGGACTGACCCATCAGAAGGTCCGCGTGCGCAGCGAACTCGTCGAACCGCTTGGCTGCTCCGCCCGAATAATCGAACGCGCGATCACGCCACGCAAACACAAGCGTGAACAACGGTACAAGCACGAGACCTACAAGATGGACTGATAGCTGCAGTGTGGATCGACGCTGATTCATCGAGAGATGCTCGCACGGGTGTCGGACATCCTGAACCCTCGGCCGCCGATGCCGGGCGCTACTCCCCAGCGTTGGCCCCACTGCTCAGGGAACATTCCTGAACACCCGCCCATGCGAGCGGCCTGCGCCTTGACGGGCCTTCGGCACGTGGAACCGGCCGATCTCTAACGGCGCTACAGCTATGTGGCCGGATGGCTCTGCCCGAAGCAGAGCCATCCGGCCATAGCGAGATGCGCGGGTACCCCGGCTTAGCTTGACGCCCCGTACCCGTTCGGCGTGGCATGTGTGAACCACAGGTGGCCCGGCCCGATGTTCGGATCCGTGCCCTGATCCATGATGACCTCGTAGTTACCCCAGATCGAATAGCCCCCGTCGAGCCAGTAAGGGCTGTTCTCAGCGAGCGAGCCGACCCAGATGGTCTTGTAGTGCCAGATCGCGCCGGAACCGTCGGCAACCTTGCCGTTCCACTCGTTGTCTATCCAGGCGCCGAGACAAACCTCCGCATCGTCGTACCCAGCGTCATTGCAAGCGTCCCATGCCGCGTTCCACTTCATCACGAGCTTGTCGGCCGAGTAGATCCCCAGGCAGTCCTCCGACTGTCCCCCGGCCAGGCACCAGCTGGCGCCTGTGCCATTGAAGATCCTCGCGGTGTCGTTGTAGCCGAACTGGTCGAAGCCTCTGCCTGCGCCGGCGGCCACCGGCAACGCCAGCGCGAACGCCAAGATTGCAAGTACGAATGCCGTCCTTCTCATGTCCACCGCTCCTACTGATGACTTCTTAGGGCGCGGAATGCGCTTCCGGGTGATCATTTCATCGCTTCAGAGCTCTGATCAATCAGTAGTAACTACTGGTATCAATCAGCTGTAACTACTGGCTTACCTCGACCCCCCGGAACGCCGCACCGCGTACGTACCAGCGGAGCGGGTTACGATCGCCACGCGTGACCGAGTTCCCGAAAGCCGCAGCGACACCGGCGCTCGAGCGCTCCTCGCAATCCTTGCTTCGCGGCGAGCTCACCGCGATCGCGTGGTGGGTGCTCGTCGGGACCGGCGCCGGGGCGCTCGCCGGGCTCGTCATCGGCGGCATCGGCGGCCGCCTCGCGATGCTGCTCCTACGGCTGACGTCGAGCGACATCGTGATCGGCCTGACCTCCGACGACGGATTCGTGATGGGCGTCGTCTCGACGAAGACGCTCAACCTGTTGTTCCTCACGACCGCCCTCGGAGCCGCGAACGGGGCCCTCTACGCTGCACTCCGCGCCACCATCCCCACCCGCCTGCGGCTGCCGCTTTGGGCCGCGCTCGCCGGGACGGCGGGCGGCGCCAACTTCGTTCACGCAGACGGGGTCGACTTCACGCTCGTCTCACCGGCTCTGCTCGGGATCGCGCTCTTCGTGCTGCTCCCTGCCGCTGCCGCCGCCCTCGTCGTTGTGCTCGTCGAGCGTTGGATCGACCGGCCGGCTTGGCAGGATCGCCGGCTCGGCGCACTCGTCGTCGGCGCGTCGCTCGCCTCGACGGTCGCCCTCCTCCCGGCGGCGCTCGTCGCCTCCCTTGCACTCGCCGTCAGGCGGGCGGGGCTTCGCGAGCGCCTCGTGCCGGCAGGCCGGCTCGCGGTACCGGTCGCGCTCGCGGCCGTCGCGGTCGTCGCCGGAATCGACCTCGTGGTCGAAGCCGGCAAGATCCTTCGCTAGGCGACGCGGCCGAAACGCTCGGCCGACCGGGCCTGGCGCCGCTTCGCCTCGGCCTCGCGGTCTTTCGCCGGGGCGGCTGTGACGAGCTCCGCGAGCAGATGATCGGTCGCGTGAGCGATCGTTTCGACTGCCTGCTCGAACGCCGCCTCGTTCGCCCGCGACGGCTTCTGCATGCCGCTCACCTTGCGGACGTACTGCAGAGCAGCGGCACGCACCTCGTCGCTCGAAGTCGGCGGCTCGAAGTTGTGGAGCGGGCGGATGTTGCGACACATGCGGCGCAGTTTAGCGGGGGGTTCGTGGTCAACGGCCGAGGCGGGTCCGGCGTCGAATGCCGAGCCGGGCCTGGAGCGCCCGATCCTCCTCGCCGTCCTTCCGTGCCGCCCAGACGAAGAGCCCGATCAGGAACGCCGCGCTGCCGACTGTCGCTGCAGTGGCGACGACAAAGATCGCGAGCTCCATGCGCCGATGATGCCCACCGAACACTGACACGACACCAACGGTATTCTCGCTGCGTGCCGAAGAAGTCCGTTCAGCTCTCCGGAGTCGTCGTCGCCGAGTCCGCGATCTGCTCGATCGACCCGGACGCAGGCGTGCTGATGTATCGCGGCTACGACATCGCCGATCTCGCCGAGCACTCGACCTACGAGGAGACCGCCTTCCTGCTCCTGAACGGCGAGCTCCCGACGAGCGGCGAGCTCGATTCCTTCCGCGGCGAGCTGTCGCTGCGGGAGATCCCGGCCCGCGCCGCCGACATCATCGACCGGTCGGCCCGCGACGCCGCCCCGATGGACATGCTCCGCACAGCCGTTTCGACGCTCTCATTCGGCGAGGCCGAGACGGGGAAGGTCGACCAGGCGTCCGGCCGTCGCACCGCCACCCGCCTGGTCGCGCAACTCCCGACCCTCGTCGCGCGCTACCACCGCCGCCGCCAGGGCCTCGAGCCGATCGAGCCCGACGCGTCGCTCGGCTACGCCGAGAACTTCCTCACGATGCTGCACGGCGAGGCACCCGACGAGCGCTCCAGCCGCGCCTTCGACATCGCGATGATCCTGCACGCGGACCATGAGCTGAACGCCTCCACCTTCACCGCCCGGGTGGTCGCCGGTACCGGCGCCGACCTGACTGCCGCGGTCGTCGCGGCGATCGCAGCGCTCGGCGGGCCGCTCCACGGCGGCGCGAACGAGGCCGCGATGGCGATGTTCGAGCGCTTCGGCTCGGCCGAGCGCGCCCCCGCCGAGGTCCACGGCATGTTCGAGCGGAAGGAGAAGCTCTACGGCTTCGGCCACCCGCTCTACCGCGCCTACGACCCGCGCGCCCTGATTCTCAAGCAGATCTCCGAGGACTTCTCCCACGACGGCGGCGAGCCCGACTGGTACGCGATCACCGAAGCTGCCGAGCGCACGGTGATCGAGGAGAAGGGTCTCTTCCCGAACGTCGACCTCTACTCCGGCTCGGTCTACCGCTATCTCGGCGTCCCGACGGAGCTCTTCACGCCGCTCTTCGCCGCGAGCAGGGTCGTCGGCTGGGCAGCCCACATCCTCGAACAGCAGGCCGACAACCGGATCATCCGCCCCTCGTCGGAGTACGTCGGCGCGCCACGCCGCGCCTTCCCGGCGCGCGAGCGCGCCTAGCCCCGGCGAGCGTTGACGCGGCGCGCCTTCACGACCGGCGAGGCTTCGCCGCCCGTCGCCGGCTACAGCCAGGGGATCGCAGGGGCCGGGCTCGTGTTCACCGCGGGCCAGGGCGGCCACGACCCCGTCACCGGCGAGCTCCCCGAGGGGATCGACGCCCAGACCCGCCGTGCGCTCCAGAACGTCGAGGCGATCCTCCGCGCCGGCGGTAGCTCGTACGCGTCCGCGCTCAAGATCTCCGTCTTCCTCGCGGATCGCGCCGACTATGCGGCGATGAACGCGGCCTACGACGAGTTCATGCCCGACACGCCGGCCGTCCGCACAACCGTGCAGGCGGGTCTCGGCAAGGGGATGCTGGTCGAGATCGACGCGATCGGGCTCGCGGAGCGCTAGTCGGCCGGTGCGTCCTGGTAGACGGTGACGAGCTCGGTGTAGAACTCGATCGCCGCGCGGCCCTGCTCGTGGGGCCCCCAACCCGAGCCCTTCAGGCCGCCGAACGGGACGTGGACATCCGCTCCGGCCGTCTGGGAGTTGACGTGCAGGATTCCCGCCTGCGACTCGGTCGTGAAGCGCTGGACGGCGTGGAGGTCGCGGGTGAAGATGGCAGCGGAGAGTCCGAACTCGACCGCGTTCGCGCGCCGCAGCGCCTCGTCGAGATCGTCGAAGCGATAGAGCGAGGTCACCGGGCCGAACACCTCCTGGCAGGAGAGCATCGCGTCGTCGGCCACACCTTCGAACACGGTCGGCGCGACGAGGTACGCCTCGTCGTGTGCACGGACGCCGCCGGTGAGCACCGAGCCTCCCTCCGCCCGGCCACGCTCGATCGCCGCCAGGACATCATTCAGCGCCGTCTCGCTGACGAGCGGGCCGACCTCGGTGAGCGGGTCGGCCGGGTCGCCCACCGGCCCGGCCTCGACGCGGGCGAGCAAGCGAGCGCGAAACTCGTCGTAGACGGTGTCCTGCACGTAGATCCGCCTCGTCGCGGTGCACTTCTGCCCGGCCGACCAGAACGCACCTGCAAACGACGCTTCGACCGCACGGTCAAGCTCGGCGTCGGCCATCACGATCAGCGGGTTGTGGCCGCCGAGCTCGAGCTGGACGCGGCAGTTGCGCTCCGTCGCCTCCGCACGAACAGCGCGGCCGACCGCCACGGAACCGGTGAAGGACAGGGCGCGGACGCCTTCATTCGAAACGAGCTCGGCACCCACCTCCGAGCCGGCGCCGGTCAACACGTTCAGCACTCCGGGCGGCAGCCCCGCTTCGGCGAAGCACTCCGCGATGTGCAGTCCCGTCCGCGGCGCCTCGTAGCCGAGCTTCAACACGACCGTGTTCCCGTAGATCAGGGCCGGCGCGAGCTTCCAGACCGGGATCGCAGCCGGAAAGTTCCAGGGCGTGATCAACGCCACGACACCCACCGGCCGGCGCCGGGTGAAGAGCGTCTGGTTCGGCACCGACGGCTCGTACACCTCGCCCGCCGGGCGCCAGGCCTCGCCGGCCGCAAAGCGGAGGATCGTCGCCGTCCGCGCAGCCTCGCCTCGCGCCTCGCGGATCGGCTTGCCCATCTCCGCCGTCATGTCCTGCGCGAGCTGCTCGGTGCGTGCCTCGAGCGCGTCAGCCGCCCGCATGAAGATCGCGCCGCGCCGGTCGGCCGGCAGCCGAGACCAGCCCGAGAGCGCCTCACGCGCCGCCTCCACCGCAGCGGCGGCATCGGCGGCGCTCGACGCCGCATGCACGCCGACGATCTCGCCTGGACGCCACGGGTTGCGCTTCTCGTACGTCCGTCCCGAGAGGCTCGCGCGCCACTCGCCACCGACGTAGTTGCGACCGGAGACGGGCACGCCTAAGCCGATCCCCTGAGCTGGAGCTCGACCGGCAGGCTGAGTCGCCGCCCGCCTGCAGGCACGGGGTCGCCGCCGAGTTGGGCGATCAGGCTCTCGGCGCCGAGCCGGCCGAGCTCGTAGCCCGGCACCCGGACCGTCGTCAGCGGCGGGTCGGCGAACTCCGCGAACTCGAAGTCGTTGAAGCCGGTCACCGCCACGTCGTCGGGAACCCGGAGCCCACGGATCCGGGCGGCGCGGATCGCACCGAGCGCAAGGAGGTCATTGCCGCACATGATCGCGGTTGGCGGGTCGGGCTGCGCCAGCAGGCGCCCGGCCATCTGGGAGCCGTCCGCCGGATCCCAGACACCCTCGGTCAGCTCGAGCGAGGGATCCGCGGCGATACCGGCGGCCTGGAGGGCGTCGCGGTAGCCGCGCAGCCGCTCCTCGACCATCGGCCAGGGAGCCCTGGTCGCGATGAATGCGATCCGCTCGTGCCCGCGCGCCAGCAGGTGGTCGGCGAGCAGCCGCGCCCCGGCACGGTTCTCGGCTGTCACCGAGACGACGGGCACTCCGCCGGGAGCCTGCTCGAAGACGACGAACACGAAGCCGAGCTCGACCATCCGCCGGATCGTCCCCCGGCGAATCGACGGCGATCCAGAGAGGAAGAGGAAAGCACCGTCGACGCGATCCTCGAGGAGCGGCGCGAACAGACCGTCCAGGTCGTCGGGATTCGGCCGGGCCGCCTGGATCAACAATGAATAGCCGCCGTCGCGCGCGACGTCGCCGATCCCGGCGAGGATCAGGTCGGTCATCGGATCGGCGAGGAAGCGGGCGCCCTCGTCGAGCACGAGGAAGCCGAGCGTCATGCTCCGCTTGGCCCGCAGGCTCCGCGCCGCGGCGTTGGGCCGGTAGCCGAGCTGGTCGAGCTCTCGCCCGACGCGCTCTCTGGTCTCCTCGGACATCAGGTGGAAGCGGCCGTTGACGTAGTTCGAGACCGTCTGGTACGAGACTCCAGCCTGGTCGGCGACGTCGCGCATCGTGGGTCGCTCATAGCGGCTGGCGGGCACGACCGGGAGGATAGAACGTGCCTTCACGCCCAGACCAGGCGGACGCCCACATAGGACACGGCGCCGACGATCACCCACGAGCAGAGCCCGAGCGCGAGCGGCCGTGTCCCGACTGCCACGAGCCGTCGAAACTCGACGCGGGCTCCCACTGCGAAGAGGGCGACGGCGAGCAGCCCGACCTTCGCGTGCGCGATCGCCGGCAGCAGGCCGGACGGAACGAGATCGGCACTCCGCAACGCTGCGGCCGCGACGAAGGCGAGCACGAACGGCGGCACGAGCGGCACCCGTGCCGCGCCGGCTCCCCGTCCGCGCGACCAGCCGATCCACGCGAGGAGCGGCCCGAGCATCAGCACGCGCGTCAGCTTCACGACGATCGCGGTTGTGACAGCGACACCGCCGACCGCCGACGACGTCGCGACGACCTGCGCCACGTCGTGGACACTGGCGCCGACCCACGCCCCGTAGCTCTGGTCGTCCAGACCCAGGACGCCGCCGAGCGAGGGCAGCAGCACGATCGCCAGGCTGCCGCAGAGCGTGACGAGTGCGACCGCGTAGGCGACTTCCTCCTCGTCGGCGTCACTGAGGCCTCGGGCGGCGGCGATCGCCGAGACGCCGCAGATCGAGAAGCCTGTCGCGACGAGCAGCGAGAGCCCGTCGGAGACACCCAGCCGGCGGCCCGCCCACTGCGTTCCGAAGAAGGTGGCGATCACGACCACGACGACGACCGCCAGGCCGCGCGCACCGAGCCGGAGCATCTCCTGGAAAACGAGCCCGAAGCCGAGCAGGACGATCCCGGCCCGGAGCAGCGCGCCCGAGGCGAGCGTGAGCCCCGGGCGGGCACGGACCGGGGTGCCGCGCGTGTTCGCGACGACGACGCCGAGCGCGACCGCGACGAGGACGGCCGGGATGCCCGGTACGAGCGCGTGAACGGCGAACCCGATCCCGGCCGCGATGCACGCGAGGACGAGGCCAGGCGCGAAACCGCGCACCAGCGAAAGTCGAGACGGTTTGGTCACTTGAACGATCAAGTAGACTGAGTATCGCAGTGCCCGCCCTGCTCCGCCATCGTCACGTGCGCAGCCTCGCGGTAGGGTCGAAGCTGTGAGCGGCCCCGAGCTTCGGATCGGTCTCGTCGGCCTCGGCGACATCGCCGTCCGGGCCCACCTCCCGGCGCTCGCGGCCAACCCGGACGTGGCACTCGTTGCGGTCGCCGATCTCGACGCCGAGCGCGTCGCGGCCTTCGCGCCGGCGGGGGCGCGCGCCACGACGGAGCCGGAGACGGTGCTCGCCGACCCATCAATCGACGCGGTCGTGCTCGCGACTCCTCCCCATGCGACCACCGGGCTCGTCCAGGCCGCCCTCGCGGCAGGCAAGTACGTGCTCGCCGAGAAGCCGATCGCGCTCTCGATGGCCGAGGCGGCCCTGGTCCGCGAGCTTCCCGGCGCCGCCGAACGACTCCAGATCGGGCTCACCTACCGCCATCACCCGGCCGTCGACCGGCTCCAGGAGCTGATCGCGGCCGGAATGCTCGGCAGACCGCTCCTGATCCAGGCCTCGATCTGCGACGAGCGCTTCGATCCCGACGGCGATCCGCGCGCGCACGCGCGCCGGCTGCGCTCGCTGGAGCTGGTGCCGCCGATCATCTCCGACGGCGTCCACGCGTGCGACCGGCTCAACCTCATCCTCGGCGAGGAGCCAGTCGACGTGACGGGATGGAGCCTGCGTACGGATCCCGGCTTCGCGACAGCGAACGTCAACGGTGGCATTCTCACCTACGCCGACGGATCGACCGCGCGGCTCGAGGTCGTCTGGCTCACACCGGTGCTGCCCCGCAGCGAGTTCGTCGTCACCGGCCCGCTCGGCTGCGCGACGCTCGATCCACCCAGCTTCCGCCTGACGGTCGAGCTGGCCGATGGCGGCACGGAGGTTCTCGAGCCACCGGGGGAGAAGACCGAGGTCTGCTTCGCGCTCCAGCTGGAGCGCTTCGTCGGCCACTGCCGCGCGGGCACGCCTCCCGTGCCCGGCCTGGTCGAGGCGCTCGCGAGCCTCGAGCTCGCGGAGCGGATCGCCACGGCCGCCGGTGTCGCGCGGGCGGTACCGGCATGATCGACTTCCACGTCCACCAACCGAGCGGGGAGGCGTACAGCCCGGAGGCGTTCGTGGCTGGGATGGACGCGCTCGGCGTCGACGTCTCGGTCGTCTTCACCTACGACGGGCTCAAGCTCCCGTCGGCAGCCGCGAACGACTCGCTCGCGGCGTTCGTCGCGTTTGCGCCGGAGCGGCTGGTCGCCTTCTCGACGGTCGACCCGCGCGACCCGAGCGCCGCGGCCGAGATCGAGCGCTGTACAACCGCGCACGGGATGCGCGGCGTCAAGCTCCACCCGTGGATCCAGGGGTTCTCGGCCCACGAGCCCGGCCTCGATGCCGTCTGCGACGCCGCGGCGGCGCTCGGGATACCCGTCCTCTTCCACGACGGAACGCCACCCTTCTCGACCCCGCTCCAGCTCGCGTCGCTCGCAGTGCGCCACCCGCGGACGGCGGTCGTGCTCGGCCATGGCGGCCTGCACGATCTCTGGCGCGAAGCGATCCAGGCGGTCGTGACGACGGAAAACGTCCACCTCTGCATGTGCGGCACACCCGGCTACGCGATGCGGGCGATCGTCGCCCGCTGCCCACTGGAGCGCCTCCTCTTCGGCACCGACGCGGGCTTGCGTCCGGAGCCCGTGAACCGCTACGCGGAGCTGAGGATCAGGCAGCTCGACGAGCTCGGCCTGACCGACGCGCAGCGTGAGGCGATCCTCGCCACGAATCCACGACGGTTGCTCGCCGCATGATCGACATCCACTCCCACGTCCCGACCCACCGCGACTCTGTGCCGCCGGCGGAGCTGATCGTGAACGCTGCCTGGCGCCCCGACCGGCCCGTCGCAGCGACGACGACCTGGGCCGACTACGACGAGGCGTTCGCAGAGGTCGAGGTCTCGGCGGCGTTCACGATCGCGCGCGACCGCACTCGGGTCGACCCGGGGCTCAACGACCGCGTCGCCGAGTTCGTCGCCGCGGCTCCCACCCGCCGCATCGGCTTCCTGTCGGTTCACCCGGAGGTCGACGGCGCCCTCGACGAGCTGGAGCGCGCCCGTACCGACCTCGGCCTGAAGGGGATCAAGCTCGGCCCGAACTACCAGGTCTTCGATCCGCTCGGCCCGGCCGCGCTTCGCGTCTACGGGGTCGCGGAGCGGCACGGGCTGCCGGTTCTCTTCCACCAGGGTGCGTCCCCCGTGCGCGAGGCGCCGCTCCGCTACGCGCACCCCCTGCTGATGGACGAGATCGCGATCCGCTTCCCCGAGCTGCGCGTCGTGATGGCGCACCTGGGCCACCCGTGGCAGCGCGAGACGATCGTGACGATTCGCAAGCACCCGCACGTCTACGCGGATATCTCGGCGCTCTTCTACCGGCCGTGGTCGTTCTACGAGGGCCTGCGGCTCGCGACCGAGTGGGGGGCGCTCGACAAGCTCCTGTTCGGCTCCGACTTCCCGATCGCAACGCCGGCCGAAACCGCGGCGGGGCTGCGTGCGGTCAACGCGCCGATCGAGGGGACGAAGCTGCCGCCGGTGCCGCTCGAGAAGATCGAGGAGCTGATCGCGCGCGACCCACTGCCGCTGCTCGGGCTCGAGCGTCCTACGGGCTGAGAACTCGTTTCGGAATCACCCTTGGCCCGACGGCTCAAGGCTTCGTTCTGAACTGAGTTCTGAGTCTCGCGCGGGCTCGCGAGCAGCGATAGCAGCCCGGGTCGGTACAGAGAAGCGCCGCCGGGTCGCCGCGGAGGAGCGCCACGGTCGCGTCGATCACAGCGCTTCCTGGCACGAGCTGCGCCGGCGCCCGGCCGACCTTGCCGTCGCGGACGGCGCCACGCTCGCGGAGAGGTCGCTCGAGAGCGCCGAACGCCCGGCTGCAGCCAGGGAACCGGTCGTAGCCGCCGGCCGGCCAGGCCGGATCGAACGGGATGTCGAGGTAGGGAGCGTCGGCGTGGAACTCGCCCACGTGCGCCGTCGTGTTGGCGACGTGCCCGACGCCGAGCAGCAGCACCGAGCCGCCCGCTGCCGCAAGCCGGTCGAGCGGCGTGCCGGCCGCGGTGGCCGCAAGCAGCTCGTGGCCGTCGCAAAGCTCCGCCGCACCCGCGCCGAGCGCAGCGACCGAGTAGAACGGGTGCAGCGAGCGCACCGCCTCCGGCCGGCGGCGAAACGCCTCGGTCAGGGCACCGGTCCGGCCCGGGGTCGTCGCCGGGTCGAACGCCTCGTTGTCGTAGGTGAAGGTCGGCATCACGACGAGCTCGACGAGCGCGAGCAGCGAGTCGATCAGCTCGTCGGCACCGGCTCCGATCGCGCGCAGCGACGAGTGGACGACGACGCGATCGTGCGCGCCGAGGCCGAGGGCTCGGAGCCCGGCGATCACTGGCCGAGCAGGCGGGTGAGGGTGCCACCGAGGATCGCGTCGCGCACGTCGACGGCGTACGGCGCCTCGGTGACCCGGGCCAGTTCGATCGCGGGATCGCCAAACGGCGCGTCGGTGGTGAAGATCACCCGCACGCCGATCTCCGCCGGCCGCGCCGCGGCGAGCGCCGTCGGCCACTCGACGTACACGCTGTCCGTGTAGACGTTCGGTGCCGCCGCGAGCGTCGCAGGACCGTCGTGCGAGAAGTCGGTCGCGCCCGCCTTGCCCAGGATGAAGTGTCCCTCGGGATAGCGGTTCGCGAGCCACGCGACCTGGAGCGGCAGCCCTTGCGGCGGCGTGCCAGTCCGGATGTACACGGGCCAGCCACACTCGATCGCGAAGGCCACGAGCGGCTCAGCCTGGCCGTCGAGCAGGTCGAATCCCTGCAGCGGGGGGTCGAGCTTCAGCGCCCGAGCGCCCGCGTCCCGAGCCCGGCACAGCTCCTCGAGCGCCTCGCCGCCAAGCCACGGGCTCGCAACCGCGTACGCGAGGAGCCTGCCGCCCGACCGCGCAGCGGCTGCTGCTGTCAGTTCGTTCCCGGCGCGGTTGTTGACCGGGACGAACCGCTCCGCGGGCGCGACGAGCGCCCGCTCGATCCCCAGCCCGTCCATCGTCTCGAGCAGCCGCTCGGCCGAGAGCGTCGCGTCGCGGCTCTCGCCGATCGTGGCGTGGCCGTCGAGGATCACGCCGGCACCGCTGCCCGGAACGCGATCGCAGCGGCACGGAAGGCGTCGAGCCCCGCAGCCGGGACGAGCGAGAGGTTGTAGAGCGCGAGCCCCTCGGCACCGCCCGCCGCGAGGCGCTCGACACCGGCGGCGAGACCCGGCCCATCGGGCGTCCAGTTCGTTGAGACGGACCCGGAACGCCCCGCAAGCTCGCGCAGACCGACGAAGCGAGCCTGGAGCTCGTCACCGCGAAGCGGGCCGCAGCCGAAGAGCAGTGCGGCTGCCGAGGCAACGGATGCGGGCGAGACGCCCTGGAGTGCCGCCTGCTCGGGCGGGCCCGAAACGAAGAGGCGCAGGAGGCTCCCCTCACGGCGAACCGACGCGGAAACCGCCTCGACGAGACGGGCGGCACCCTCGGCCCTGGCCGCCCGGAGCTCCGCGACGACCGAGTCAGCGCTCGGGTCGGTGACCGCCGAGCCGAAGGGCGGGCCGGCTGCGGCGCGCGCCCGTTCCGCTAGCTCGTCGGCGCCCGCGCCCAGCAGCTGCCGGCACGAGGCGCAAAAGCACTGCGCCCCGAGCAGCCGAGCCTGTTCGGAGAGCGGCTCCAGCGCCAGCGTGAGCGTGTACGAAGGCTCCCAGGCCGGATAGAAAGCGGCCTCGAGGTCGACCGCGTCCGGCCCGAGTTGCGCAGCCACGTCGCCGGCCAGCGCCGCGAGGTACTCGATCGCCGCCGCCGAGGACGGACAGAGGCTGTGACCGGCAGGCGAGCCGTCGAGCAGGAGCGCGGCCGCGTCAGGGTGCGCAGCCGCGAGCTCGCCGTGGTGGAGACCGACGATCCACGTGCGGAAACGCAGCCCACCCCGGTCGCAGGCCCCACGGAAGCGGTGGAGCGCCGGAGTGGCGTGCCCGGTCGGGACGAGCGCCCCGTAGCGCGACCGCTCCGGCTCGACATAGAGCCTCGTCCCCGTCAGCACGCTGACCCGCCCGTGGCGTGGGAAGACCCGGCGGCCGCGGTGGTAGGAGACGGCGACACTGACCGCGTCGCAGCCGAGCCCGAGCACCTGTTCGACGAGCTCGTCCGCACCCACGTGCTCCAGCTCCTCGGGGTAGACGAACGCCTGGACGCCCGGGTTCACGAGGAGAAGCTCCGCCGAACCGCCTCACTCGGCTGAACACCGAGCCCGGGGCCGTCCGGCAGCCTCGCGACGAGCCCGTCGATGTCGAGCGGCGTCACCAGGGTCGCGTCCTCGTCGTAGAAGTGATGACCGATGATCCCATGCGGGATCGCCGCGATCCGCTCGCACGCGCACGCGACGTGGAGCTGGGCCGCAGCCCCGATGCCCAGCTCGCCGTTGGAGCCGATCACGACCTCCATCCCGAGCTCGCCGGCGAGCCGCGCCGACTCGACGGCTCGCTCGAGCGCGGCGCTCTTGCCGACGTAGATGCTGACGATGTCCGCGGCCTCGGCCCGTCCGATGCGGAGCACGTCGGCCGGCGAGTAGACCGACTCGTCGGCGATCAGCGGGACGCCGAGCTCGCGCACTGCGCGCAGCCCGTCGAGGTCGTCGGCGGCGACGGGCTGCTCGATGAAGGCGATCGCGCTCTCCGCGAGTACCGGAACGGTCGCGAGCGCCACCGGCAGCGGCCAGCCTCCGTTCGCGTCGGCGCCGATCAGCGCATCGTCGCCCGCCAGCTCGCGGGCGAGCGCGATCCGCGCCGCATCGGCCGCCGGGTCCTTGCCGACCTTCACCTTGAAGGAGCGGAAGCCGAGCCCGACCGCTGTCTCGTAGGACGCTCGCAGGTCGTCGCCGTCGCCGCTGAGCGAGATCTTTACCGGCACCTCGTGCCGGTGCGGGCCGCCGAGCAACACCGCGACGGAGAGACCCAGCGTGTGGCCGAGCGCATCCCAGAGCGCCGTGTTGACCCCAGCCTTCGTGAACCAGTTCCCGCGCACGACGCGGTCGAGCTCCGTGGAATGGGCCTCGATCTCGTCGAGCGACCGTCCGCGCAGGAGCGGGCCGAGCACAGCACGGATGAAATGAGTCGCGGTGACCGCGTCTTCGCCGCTCCAGGCGGCTGTCGCACTCACCTCGCCGTAGCCCTCGACGCCCTCGTCGGTGACGACGCGTACCAGGACGAACGTCGAGGCGTCGTGGACGGTGCGCGCGCCGCGAATCTTCAGCGACGGCTTGGCGCGAGCGGTGACCGTCGTCGTCTCGACGGCCGCGATCGTCGCCGACGTCCGCTCAGTCACCGACAGCGGCCACGTGCTCGAAGGCGGCGGCGGCGGCGGCCACGCAGGCCGCCAGCGCACGCTCGCCGCGCTCGACGGTCGCCTCGCCGGGATCGTCTGTGAACCCGTCGAGCTCCTGCCAGCGGCCAGGCTCGCCGACCGCAAGGCCCTGTGGACGGCTCCGCGCAGGCCCGCCCGGTGACGGGCTCACGCGGTCGGTCCGCACGAGGGTGGGATCGATCGCGAGGAGAAGCGACGTCTCAAAGCTGCCCGCGTGGCCGCGCGTCGGACCGTCCACCTCCTGGTCGCCGACGAGCGCGGCGACGAGCGCGGTGGCGGCGATCAGGCCGTGCTCGCGCGCAGCTTCGTCGACCGCGATCGCACAGGCAGCCGCATTGCCACCGTGGCCGTTGAGAATGAAGGCCCGGCGGAAGCCGGCGGCGGACGCCGAGGCGAGCAGATCCCGCAGCACGAGCTGGAAGGTGGCGACACGGAGTGAGAGCGTGCCGCCGAACGGCAGGTGGTGGTCGGAGGCGCCGTACGCGAGCGTCGGCGCGAGCACGATCGTCTCGGGGCTGGACGCGGCCGCAGCGGCGCGCTCCGCGACGACCGCCGCGATCAGTGCGTCTGTGCCGGTGACGAGGTGCGGGCCGTGCTGCTCCGTCGTCCCGGCCGGGACGACGAGCAGAGCGGTCGGTGCGAGCGCGCCGATCTCCTCGCGAGTCAGCGCGTCCCAGCGGCGGACGGTGCTCATGCCGGGGCTCGCGCGACCTCGGCGAGCAGGCTCTCGGCCGACTGGGGGAAGTGGCAGGCGACGGTATGGCCGGACGCGACCGCCTGGAGCGGCGGGTCGGCCGTCTGGCAGAGCGAGCGCTCACCGAGCGGGCAGCGCGGGTGGAAGCGGCAGCCCGGCGGGAGCGTGTCGGAGGACGGCGCCTCGCGAAGCACGACCTCGGCCCGCTCCTCGGCGCCCGGCGCCGGCGGGATCGAAGCGAGGAGCGCATGGGTATACGGATGCTGCGGATCCGCGAAAAGCGACTCGCGCGGCCCCAGCTCGACGATTCGGCCTTGGTACATGACCGCGATCGTGCTGGCCATGTAGCGGACGACGGCCAGGTCGTGGGTCACGAAGAGATACGTGAGCGAGAGCCGTTCCTGGAGATCGCGGAGGAGGTTCAGGATCTGGGCCTGGATCGAGACGTCGACGGCCGAGACCGCCTCGTCCAAAACGACGAGCTTCGGGTTCAGCGCGAGCGCGCGCGCGATGCTGACCCGCTGGCACTGGCCGCCGGAGAGCTGCCGCGGGTACGCGGCTGCATGCTCGGGGCGCAGGCCGACGAGCTCGAGTAGCTCCGCCACGCGTGTCGTACGATCCCGGCGCGAGAGCGCCCGCTCGTGGACGACGAGCGGGAAGGAGACGATCTGCTCGACCGTCTTGCGCTTGTTGAGCGAGGCGTACGGATCCTGGAACACGATCTGCATCTCGCGGCGCAGGCGGCGGATGTCCCGGGCGGAGGCAGCGAAGACGTCTGTCGTCTCGAAGTGGACGCGCCCCGACGTCGGCCGGTCGAGCCGGAGCAGCAGCCGGGCGAGCGTCGACTTGCCCGATCCCGACTCGCCGACGAGCCCGAGCGTCTCACCACGCTGGAGCACGAGCGACACATCGTCGACGGCGCGCACGACGCGGCCCGATCTGTGGCCGCCGAGCCGGAAATGGCGGCTCAGGTTCTCGACGACGACGAGCGGGTCCCCGGTCACCGTTACCGGCCCATCGAAAGCGACGGCGGAGCTCACGGCCGGACCAGCCCGAGCGGGAAGTGGCATTCCGCAACCTGGCCGCCGACGACGACCGGCCGGGGAGCCTCCGTGGCGCAGATCGCCTGCGCGTACGCGCACCGGGGGTGGAACGTGCAGCCCGACGGAAGCTCGTGCGGCAACGGAGGCTGGCCGGAGATGGCGGCGATCGGCTGCTGGACGTCGCGGTCGATCCGGCAAATCGATTCCAGCAGCGCCTCGGAGTACGGGTGCACGGGCCGGCGCAGCACCGCGTCGGCCTCGCCGCTCTCGACGATCCGGCCGCCGTACATGACGTGGATGTCGTCGCAGAACGAGGATGCGAGCCCCAGGTCGTGCGTGATCAGGATCACGCCCATGTGGCGATCTTCGACGATCCGGGCGAGCATCTCCATGATCCTCGCCTGTGTCGTCACGTCGAGCGCCGTGGTCGGCTCGTCGGCGATCAGCACGTCCGGGTTGGTGCAGATCGCCATCGCGATCATCACCCGCTGGCGCATTCCGCCGGAGAACTGATGCGGGTAGTCGTCGACCCTTCGCTCCGGCTGTGGCAGCCCGACATCGTGCAGCACCTGGACTGCCCGCTCGCGAGCCTCCCGCCTCCCGACGTTCTCGTGCGCCGCGACGGCCTCGACGATCTGGCGGCCCACGGTGAGCAACGGGTTCAGCGACGACATCGGATCCTGATAGATCATCGAGAGGCGGCCGCCGCGAATGCGCGCCATCTCGCGGTCGGCCAGCCGTGCCAGGTCGCGGCCGCGGAGGTGCACTTCACCGGCCGCGATCCGGGCGCGGGGCGGCAGCAGCCGCATCAACGAGAGCGCCGTGAGCGACTTGCCGCTGCCCGACTCGCCGACGATCCCGAGCCGCTGCCCTGGCGAAACGTCGAACGACACGCCACGGACCGGTCTGATTGCCGGGCGCCGCGGGATCGTGATCTCGACTTCGAGGTCGCGGACGGCGAGCACGACGTCGGTGGCAGGCTGCGTGGAGGTGGCTGTCATGAGCGGGAGGGGTCGAGGACCTTCTGGAGATTGTCACCGAGCGTGTTCAGCGCGAGCACGGCGACGAGGATGACGAGGCCCGGGAAGATCGGATAGGCGTAGGAGCGGTAGAGGTTCGAGTACCCCTGCTGGAGCAGCGTGCCCCACGAGGTGTCGGGAGGCTGGACGCCGAGGCCGACGAAACTGAGGCTCGCTTCGACGAAGATCACCTCGGCCAGGATCAGGGTCGCTCGCGAGACGAGCACAGGCAGTGCGTTCGGCAGCAGTTCCCGGGCCACGATCCGCGTCCCGGAGGCGCCGACGGAGACCGCGGCGAGGTAGTACTCCGAGCGGAGCTCGACGAGCAGCGTCGACCGGGCGATCCGCGCCGTCGCCGGGGCGAACAGCAGGCCGAGGATGACGATCATGCTCAGGGTCGAGGCGCCGAACGCCGCCACGAGAACGAGGCCGAGCAGGATCACGGGCATCGCCATCATCGTGTCGGCGACCCGCATCAGGACCTCGCCGATCCAGCCTTCCCGGAGCGCGGAGGCGAACCCCCACACAACGCCCAGGAGCATCGCGATCCCGGTTGCTGCAAAGGCGACGATGATCGACGTGCGACCGCCGTAGAGGACGCGCGTCAGGAGGTCACGACCGAGCTCGTCGGTCCCGAAGGGATGGCTCCACGACGGTGCCGCAAAGAGGTGGGTGAAGTCGAGCGTCGTCGGTGAGTAGGGCGCGAAGACCGGCGCGCCGAGCGTCACGATGACGAGGATCGCGACCACGACGGCAGCGACGGCTGCGGCCGGGCGTCTCAGCAGCCGGCGGCCCACCGACTCCCGCCGGAGGCGAACGGGTGGCTCGACGGTCACCGCGGCGGCGCTCACGTCACGGCCTTGACGCGCAGTCGCGGGTCGATGAAGCCGAGGATCACGTCGACGGTGAGGCTCGTGGCGATGAAGACCGCCACGGCGAGCAGCACGAGCGCCTGGAGCACCCCGTAGTCGCGCTGGAAGACCGAGTCGACGAGCAGCGAGCCGAGCCCTGGCCGCGCAAAGACGTACTCGACGATCACCGCGCCGCCGACGAGGTGGGCAACGATGATCCCCGCCGCCGTGATCGCCGGGATCGACGCGTTCGGTAGCTCGTGCCGCACGACGACCTCTCTGCGGAGCAAGCCCTTCCCCTTCGCGGTCCGCACGAACGAGGCCGATTCGATGTCGACGAGGGACGGCCGGAGAATCCGCATCGTCGCGGCGGCGACCCCGATCCCAAGCGTGATCGCCGGCAGAAGGGTCGATCTGATGCTCTCGAGCGGGTGTGCCTGGAAGGAGACGTAGCCCTGCGTCGGCAGCCATTCCAGCTCGACGCCGAGCACGATGATCAGGATGATCCCGATCACGAACGTCGGGATTGCGATCCCGACCGCCGCGAAACCGGAGAGCACGCTTTCGAGGATCCTGTTTGGCCAGATCGCACCCGCGATCGACGCGGGAACGGCGATCAGGGCGCCGATCAGCATTGCCATGAGCGCCAGCTCGAGCGTGGCTCCGAACCGCTGTTGGATCAGCGATGTGACCGAGAACTGGCTGAAGTACGAGCTGCCGAAGTCGCCGTGGGCAATCCCACCGACCCAGCTCAGATACTGCTCCGGCAGCGACTTGTCGAGGCCGAGGTCGTGGCGGATGGCCGCCAGGGTCGCAGCGTCGACCTCCTTGATCGACCCGCCGAGCTTCGTGATCGTCGGGTCGCCGGGGATCACCCGCATCAGGCAGAAGACGAGAATCGACCCGACGACGAGCAACGCGAGGCTCGTGACGAGGCGCCTGAAGATGTAGCTCAACATCGAAGCTTCGTGTCCCCCTGAATCTCGCCGTTTCCCGCCCGACGGGCTCCTCGTCCCGCCGGCCCCAAGCCGGGTTGGGGTGAGGCGGTGGGCAGCCGGCGAACCGGCCACCCACCGCCCGCAGCCTAGCCCGAGACCCGTGCTTCCTCGAGGTGGACGTTGCCCTGCGCGTCCTCCCAGGCGTTCGTCACGCGCTTCTGATGGGCGACGATGTTCGTCTGATGCGCGATCACCATCACGGGCGCGTAGGAGCTGAAGATCTGCTGCATGATGTCGTAGACCTTCTGCCGTTCATTCAGGTCCTTGACGCCGGGAGCCTTGAGCGCCTGCGCCTCGAACGTGTTGTTCTTCCAGTTGCACTCACAGGAGCCGAAGCCGCCCTGCTTCATGGCGTACGTCGGGTTCGGCGGCATCGAGAAGTAGTTGCCGATGATCGTTCCCGGGTACTTCTTGCCGGCCGGGAAGAACTTGCCGAGCCAGGTGCTGACATCCGAGCGCTGGATGCTGAGGTTCAGCCCGATCTTCTGCAGGTCCTGCTGGAGGATCTGAGCCATCGTGATCCACTCGTCACGACGGCCGGCGAGCGCCCAGAAGGTGAAGGTCGTGCCCTGCTTGACGCCGGCGGCGTCGAACAGCTGCTTCGCTTTCTGCAGATTGAACGTGTAGGGCTTGAGCTGCTTGTTGTACGCGGAGCTGGACGCGCTGATCAGCGAGTTGCCGTAGGACGGCGTCGCAAGGCCCGAGAACGCAGCCAGGTTCATCGTCTTGCGGTCGATCGCGTACGAGAGCGCCTGGCGTGCGCGCACGTCGTTGAACGGCTCCGAGGTCGTGTCGAGCTCCCAGACGTGAGCGCCCGAGACGCCCTTCGGCTGGAGGAACGAGGTGCTGCTCGACCTAACCGCAGGAACATCCGTCGGCCGGACCTGCCAGATCATGTCTAGGTTCCCGGCCTTGAAGTCGGTCACCATCGCCGTCGGATCGGGCTCGCGCACGAACTCGATCTTCTGAATGCAGGCCTTGCCACCGAAGTGGTTCGGATTCGGCTCCAGCGTGAGCGACTGGTTCGGGACGAACGAGCTCACCTTGTACGGGCCTGTTCCGGTGCCGCTCTTCGGCAGGTTCGCGACGTCACTCGTGTCGCTCATCTTGATGTCGACGAGCGCATTCGGAAGGATCCCGCTCGGGCTCCCGAGCTTGATCCGGAGCAGGTACGGGTTGATCACCCGGGCGGAGCGAATGTCCTTGGCGTTCGCCCGCTGCTGCGAGGTCACCTTCGGATCGAGCACGCGCAGGATGTTCGCCCGTGCGTCTTCGGCGGTGAATGCCCGCCCGGTCGAGTACTTGACGCCCTTGCGGATCGTGAAGAACCAGGTCTTGAGGTCCTTCGAGGATCGCCACTTCGTTGCGAGATCCGGGATCACGTTCATGTCCCGGTCGTACTTGGAAAGGCCGTTGTAGAGGAGCGTCTGGATCGGTGCCTGGCCTGCGAAGTTGATCGTGTTCGGATCGAGCTGCGAGATGCCGGCGCCTGCGATGCCGTACCGCAGCGAGCCCTTCGACGACGTACAGCCGGTTGCGGCCGAGACGGCGAAGGCCGCCGGAGCCGAACGCGCAGACGACACGACCGCTCCGCTCGCGATGGCCGCCGCAACGGCGAGTGACGCCG
>JBKJML010000133.1:0-8305 GCA_046596415.1 Gaiellaceae bacterium
GAAATCGCGACGTGCTTCGACGCGGTCGTGTCGTCCGAGGAGGTCGCGCGGGGCAAGCCGGCTCCGGACGTCTACCTCGAGGCGTCGAAGCGCCTCGGCTTCGATCCGGAGCAGTGCGCCGCGGTCGAGGACTCCTCGAACGGTCTTCGCTCGGCGCACGCCGCCGGGATGCGGGTGATCGCGCTTCCGAACGACCACTATCCCCCGGCTCCGGACGCGCTCGCTCTCGCAGACGTCGTCCTCCGCTCGCCCACGGAGCTCACCCCCGAGGCTGTGGCCGGCTAGGCGACGCGACCGAGGAGGACGCAGCCGTTGTGGCCGCCGAGCCCCATCGCGTTCGAGAGCGCGACATCGAGCTCGACCCGCCGCGCCACGTTCGGCACGTAGTCGAGGTCGCACTCCGGATCGGGATGCTCGTAGTTGATCGTCGGCGGCAGCACGCCCTCGTGGAGCGCCCACACGCACATCATCGCCTCGATCGCGCCGGCGGCCCCGAAGCAATGCCCGGTCATCGACTTCGTCGAGGAGACCGCCAGCGAATAGGCGTGCTCGCCGAAGACCTGCTTGATCGCGCGCGTCTCCGCGAGGTCACCCTGCGGTGTCGACGTGCCGTGCGCGTTGATGTAGCCGACCCGCTCCGGTGCGACGCCGGCGCGGGCGAGGGCCGAGCGCATCATCTCCGAGACGCCGATCGAGTCCGGGTCCGGCTGCGCCAGGTGGTGGGCGTCGTTCGAGGCTCCGTAACCGAGCACCTCGGCGTACACCGTCGCCCCACGGGCCTGGGCCGCCTCGAGCTCCTCGAGCACGAGCAGACATGCTCCTTCGGCCATCACGAACCCCGCGCGGGTCGCATCGAATGGCCGCGAGGCACGCGGCGGCTGCTCTTCCTCCGCGACGAGGCCGCGCATCGCGCAGAAGCCGGCCAGGATCAGCGGGTGGATACAGGCCTCCGTCCCGCCCGCGAGCACGGCGTCGGCCGAGCCGCGCTTGATCAGCTCCGCGGCCTCGCCGATCGTGTGCGAGCCGGTGGCGCAAGCGGACACGACGGCGTAGTTGGGGCCACGGAAGCCGAGCGAGATCGCGACCTGACCGCTCGCGGTGTCGACGAGGACACTCGGGATGAAGTACGGCGAAACCCGGTCGGGGCCGCGCTCGCGCAGGATCTCCTGCTGCTCGACGATCCCCGGCAGGCCTCCGATCGCAGAACCGAGAATCACCCCGACGCGGGCGGGGTCGTAATCGGGGGAGCCGGCATGGGCCCAGGCCTCGCGCGCCGCGCCGACCGCGAGCAGCACGTTGCGGTCGAGCCGCCGCGCCTCCTTGTGGTCGACGACCGTCGACGCGTCGAAATCGTCGACCTCGCCGGCGATCCGCACCGGAAACCCCGACGCGTCGAAGGAGCGGATGAAGTCGATGCCGCTGCGGCCGGCCTTCGCCGCGGCCCAGGTCGAGGACGCATCGCCGCCGATCGGCGTGATCGCCCCCATTCCCGTCACCACCACCCGGCGCATCGACCCATCGTAGTTAGGGATCCGTACTAGTTGGAAAGCAGAAGAAGGTGCGTGCTGCGCCCGCCACCGTCGAACGCGATCGGACGTCCGTGCGGCCGCGGCTCGTCTTCTTCACGTCGGAGGTATCCGGCCACTGCCGCAGGGTCGAGGGATTCCTCGCCCAGGTGCTCCAGCGCCGGCGCAATCACGGCACCTTCAAGCTCTACCGTGTCGATGCGTCACAGCGCCCGGATCTCGCAACGCGGTTCCGGATCGACGAGGTCCCGACGCTCATCGTCGTCGAAGGCCATCACGAGCAGGCCCGGCTGGCGCAACCGCGCGGCTGTCGCGACATCGAGGCGCTGCTCGCACCCTGGCTCCGCTAGCACCACCGGCTAGCCTGCCGACGGTGCCCGGTCCGAACGTCCCCTTCCCGCCGATGGAGGCGCAGCTCGTCGCTGAGCTGCCGGCGGCCGGCGACTGGCAGTACGAGCCGAAGTGGGACGGCTTCCGCGGCGTGCTCGAGAACGACGGCGGCGAGCTTGCCCTCTGGAGCCGGAACGGCAAGCCGCTGCTCCGCTACTTCCCCGAGTTGCGCCCGCTCGGCGACCTGCTCCCGCCGCACACGGCGCTCGACGGCGAAATCGTGATCGCATGTGACGGTCGGCTCGACTTCGACTTGATGCAGATGCGCCTTCACCCCGCCGAGAGCCGGATCAACCGGCTTGCGGGGGAGATCCCGGCCGACTACGTGGTCTTCGACGTGCTGCTCTGGGAAGGCGAGGAGCTCTGGCGACTACCGCTCGAGCAGCGCCGCACTCGACTGACCGGTCTCGCGAAAGGACTCCGCGTCTCGCCTGCCACCCTCGACCGCGACGAAGCCGTCGGCTGGCTCGCCACGCTCGAGGCGGCGGGGCTCGACGGCGTCGTCGCGAAGAAGCTCGCCTCGCCGTACCTGCCCGGCTCGCGCGACGCGGTCGCGAAGGTGAAAGAGCACAAGACCGCGGACTGCGTCGTCATCGGAGTTCGCTGGAAGGCGAAGCCCGATCGGATCGCGACGCTCCTGCTCGGCCTCTACCGCGAGGACGGCGGGATCGACTACGTCGGCTCGGCCGCGGTCGGCGCGAAGGTGCACGACGAGATTCGAACGCTCGTGCTGCCGCTCCTCGACACCGCATCGGACCGCCGTTTCTCGGAGCCGAACCGCTGGGGGACGGGAGAGCTCGAGGAGTCGCCGCTTCGGCCCGAGCTCGTGGCCGAGATCCGCTACGACAAGGTGCAGGGGAACCGCTTTCGCCACGGCACGCGCCTGCTGCGCTTCCGGCCCGACAAGGAGCCGGCCCAGTGCACCTGGCGCGAGGTACGCCCGCCGCGCAACCCGGGCGATCCGACCGTCGAGTCGCTCCTCTCCTAGGGTTGCTTCTTCGCCCGGGAGGGCTGAACGCGCGGCGGCTCGCCCGGCAGCTTGGGGAAGTTCGGCGGATAGGGCGCCTCGCCGACACCTGCTGCCTCCTCGCGTTCGACCCATTCGAGCAACCACTCGAGCGCGCAAGTCGAGTCGTCGATCCCGGCCTGGAGGTCACCGAGCTCGGCGAAACGAGGCGGCATGGTGGCGAGCGTGAAGTCTTCGGTCTCGCACTCCTGCAGCTCGTCCCAGGTGACGGGCGCCGACACGGTCCCGTCGGGCCGCGCCCGAACCGAGTACGCGGAGGCGATCGTTCGGTCGCGGGCGTTCTGGTTGTAGTCGATGAAGACCTTCTCGCCGCGCTCCTCCTTCCACCAGGCCGTCGTCACAAGCTCCGGCAGCCGGCGCTCGACCTCGCGTGCGAACGCGAGCGCCGAGCGGCGCACGACCTGGAAGCCCCAGTGCGGCTCGATCCGGCAGGCGACGTGGACGCCACGGTTGCCCGAGGTCTTCGGGAAACCCGTGTAGCCGAGCTCGTCGAGCACCTCGCGAACGCACGCCGCCACCCGCTGCGCGTCGGCGAAGCCGGTGCCTGGCTGCGGGTCGATGTCGATCCGCAGCTCGTCGGGATGCTCGGTGTCAGTCCGGCGCGAGGGCCAGGGGTGGAAGTCGAGCGTGCCGAGGTTCGCAGCCCACGCCACCTGAGCCACCTCGGTCACGCAGAGCTCGTCGGCGTGCCTGCCGGACGGAAAGGTCACGCGCGCTGTCTCGATCCAGTCGGGCCGGTTGTCGGGGACGCGCTTCTGGTAGATCGCCTCGCTCTCCGCCCCGCCGGGGTGCCGCTTCAGCTGCGTCGGCCGTTCGTAGAGGGCCCGGACGATTCCGTCTCCGACCGAGAGGTAGTAGCGGACGAGGTCGAGCTTCGTCTCGCCGCGCGTCGAGAAGTAGACCTTGTCCGGGTTCGTCACCTTGACGATCCGGGAGTCGATCTCGAGCTCGACGAACGGGCTGGCCACGGCGTGAACGCTACTCGGCGTCCGTTGCTATGCGAAGTGAAGCGAGTGGTAGTGTCGCCTTTTCCGGGTCCAGCACCGACACGAAGAGGTCATATGCGCAAGCTCACCTTTGCCCTGCTCGCCCTCCTGGCCGCGCTCGCCGTGGCCGCGACTGCGAGCGGGCGCTCCGCCGCACCTGCGACTGCCACGGCGACGTGCGCCGCAGCCACCGTGAAGGAAGGCCAGCTCACGATCGGCACGGACAACCCCGCCTATCCGCCCTGGTTCGCGGGCGGCGAGCTCAAGGGCTCGAAGTGGAAGATCAACGACCCGGCGACCGGCAAGGGCTTCGAGTCCGCCGTCGCCTACGCGGTCGCAAAGCAGCTCGGCTACGCCAAGACGCAGGTGAAGTGGGTCTACACGCCGTTCGCCAAGGCCTACGCACCCGGCAAGAAGTCGTTCGACTTCGACATCAACCAGGTCTCGTTCACGCCTGCGCGGGCGAAGGTCGTCGCCTTCAGCTCCTCGTACTACAACGTGAACCAGGCGATCGTCGCGCTCAAGGGCAAGCCGCTCGCGAGCGTCCGCTCCGTGGCCGGGATCAGGAAGTACAAGCTGGGAGCCCAACTCGGCACGACGAGCTACCAGTACATCGTCAAGACCATCAAGCCGACCAAGAGCCCGGCCGTCTACGACACGAACGACGCTGCCGTGGCGGCGCTCAAGAACGGGCAGATCGACGGCCTCGTCGTCGACCTGCCGACCGCGTTCTACGTGACCGCCGCGCAGATCGAGAACTCGAAGATCGTCGGTCAGTTCAAGTCGGTCGCAGGTGGCGAGCACTTCGGGATCGTGCTGCAGAAGGGCAGCCCCCTCGTCGGCTGCGTGAACCGGGCGCTCGCGACCCTGAAGCAGAGCGGGCAGCTGAACCAGATCCAGCAGATCTGGCTCGCGAAGGTCACCGGCGCGCCGGTGCTGAAGTAGCACGCTGGACGGGAACCGCCGCTCGCGGATCCTGAGCCTCGAGGGCGGCGGCGCCGGACGCGCCGTCGCCCTCGGGCTCCTCAGCACGGTCGTCTTCTTCGGCGTCCTGGTCTACGTCGTCACGCACTCCCCCGGCTGGCCGGAGGTGAAGGCGGCGTTCTTCGACGGCCAGAAGTTCCGCGACTCGTTCCCCGCGATCGCACGCGCCTTCCTGCTGAACGTCAAGATCTTCTGCATCGCGGAGGCGTTCATCCTCGTCTTCGCGCTGCTCCTCGCCGTGCTACGCAGCCTGCCGGGGCCGGTGTTCTTCCCGGTTCGGGCGCTCGCGATCGCCTACGTGGACTTCTTCCGCGGCGTGCCGACGATCCTCGTGATCGCGCTGCTCGGCTTCGGCGTCCCGGGGCTCGCGATCGACGGCGTGCCGACGTCCGCCACCTTCTGGGGAATCGTCTCGCTCGTTCTCATCTATACGGCCTACGTGTCGGAGGTGTACCGCGCGGGGATCGAGTCGGTTCACCCGAGTCAGGAGGCGGCGGCCCGCTCGCTCGGGCTGACGCGCGGCCAATCGATGCGCTTCGTCGTCGTCCCGCAGGCGGTGCGCCGCGTGATCCCGCCGCTTCTGAACGACTTCATCGGCCTGCAGAAGGACTCGGCGCTCGTCGGCATCGTCGGCGCGGTCGAGGCGTTCAAGCAATCGCAGATCGAGGTTTCGGCCGACTTCAACTTCACCGCCTACCTCGTCGCGGCAACGATCTTCGTCGCCTTCACGATTCCGCTCGCGCGCTTCACCGACTGGCTCGTCAACCGCGACCGGCGCCGCCACGCCGCCTCGAGGCTCGCCACATGAGCGCCGTCACCGTCGAAGGGCTCCACAAGTCGTTCGGCAAGACCGAAGTGCTGCGCGGGATCGACCTGGAGGTGGCCGAGCACGAGGTCGTCTGCCTGATCGGCGCCTCTGGCTCGGGCAAGTCGACGCTCCTGCGCTGCATCAACCTGCTGGAACGGGTCGACTCCGGCCGCATCGTCGTCGCCGGCGAGGAGATCACGCGGCGCGGAGTCGACGTCAACCGTGTCCGCAGGCGAATCGGGATCGTCTTCCAGGCCTTCAACCTGTTCCCGCACATGAGCGTGCTCGCGAACGTCACGCTCGGCCCGACGAAGGCACTCGGCCTTGCGCGCCGCGAGGCCGAGAAGCAAGCCGGTGAGCTGCTCGACCGCTTCGGGCTCGCCGACAAGCGCGACGAGTTCCCCGACCGGCTCTCCGGCGGACAGCAACAGCGGGTCGCGATCGTTCGTGCGCTCGCGATGCGGCCCGAGCTGATGCTGCTCGACGAGGTCACGAGCGCGCTCGACCCCGAGCTCGTCGCCGAGGTGCTGAACGTGATCCGCGAGCTCGCGGCCGGCGGGATGACGATGCTGATCGCGACGCACGAGATGGGCTTCGCCCGCGACATCGCCGGCCGGGTCTGCTTCCTGGACGAGGGCCTGATCCTCGAGCAGGGGACGCCCGACCGGATCTTCAGCGCCCCGGCTGAGCCGCGGACGCAGCAGTTCCTGCAACGGATCATCGACGCTGGTCGGCTCTAGAAGCTCGATGTAGAGTCAGCGGGTGAAGCGGCTTCTCGTCCTCGGGCTCTCCCTGGCCGCACTCGGCGCGGCCGCTCCGGCCGAGGCCGCCACGCTATGCCGCGCGGCGGCGCAGCCCCAGTACGACATCGGGGCGGCAGCCGCGGTTCCCGCGGTGAACGGAAAGAAGGCACCGCCACTCGGGCGCGCCGGAGCCCAGAAGCTCGCCCGCGAACTCGGGGCGCGCGGCGATGTCTGCGGCGCGCACGCATCCGCGCGAGTCGAAGCTGCCGCGCGTGCGATCGAGCAGGCAGCCGCGCGTGGCGACCGCGCGACGGCGAAGCGCCTCCTCCGCTTCCTCCTCGCTTCTCTCAAGCGGCGAGCCCCGGCCGTCCATCGCGCGCCGACCGTCGCACTCGCATCCTGCCCGATCGACGACAAGGCGAAGGTGGACGCCAAGGACTCCGGCGCAGCAGACGGCCTCCGCGCCGCAGGCGCTGCCCAGAAGGCGGGCGACGCCGGCGGCGTGGCGCAGGCGCTGAAGGCCGCGCAGAGCTCGTACGGAAAATGGGCCGCCAAGTCCGGCTCGACGCCGGGCGACTTCGCCTCGATGGCAAGGGGCGCGCAGCAGCTCGGGCTGGAGGGGCTGACCGAGGAGCTGATCGACAAGGGCCGTAAGGCGGCCGAGGCGAACGTCGAGCAGGCGAAGAAGTTCGACCGCTGCACGGCGTCCGTCAAGGACATGGGCTGCCAGCTTCGCGCCACCGCGGTGGCCCAGCTCTTCGGCGGCGAAGGCGCCTCGACCGATGACCTCGGTGCGACGTCGCAGGCGATCGAGGAGCGGCTCGAGGGCAAGCTCCCCGACGACTGTGAGGAGTGGGTCTTCGAGATGACGTGGACGACCCAGATCGAGAACGGCAGCACCTGGAAGCTGAAGTGGGGCCCCGGCCGGTTCCGCGTCAGCCGGCGCGGCGGCACGCTCGACGGCAGTCACGCGGCGGGCTATGGCCCCGGTTGGGGCGGGATCATCGGCAATGCGACGGGGCGTTGCATCGAGGAGAGCGACGCAGGAACGATCGACCACGGGCCGGCGAGCTTCACCGGCGGCGCGTTCCGCTACTCGATCGGCGGCTCGGTCACCGACACGGGCCTGGTCGTCGAGGTCGCGAGCGAGGACGCGAAAGTCAACGTCACTTCGCCGCCGAACGAGATCTGCCAGCTGCTCGGGCAGCTCGGCAAGTATGTGATCGACCTGCTCGTCAAGGGCCCGCTGCCGATCGAGTTCGAGCTCGGCCCGAACGACCGCTCGGCCCAGTTCTCGTCCTCCGAGGACGGAACGACGTTCGAGGCATCGATCCGGCGCGTCAAGTAGCAGTACCCTTTCCGGCGTGGCTCTCGACTCACGCCGCATCGACCGCTCACTCGAGCCGCTCGACGATCACGTCGTCGTCCATCCAGCCGAGGAGGAGACCGAGACGAAGGGTGGCTTGATCATCCCCGCCGCGGCGGAAGCCCTCTGCCGTACCGGCATCATCACTGCGGTCGGCGCCGCCGCCGAGGGTGTCGAGCCGGGCGACAAGGTGCTCTTCCCGGCCGACGCCGGCTACGAGGTCAGGCTGGGCGGCGTCGAGGTGCGTGTGCTGCGCCGGGCCGAGCTTGTCGCACGCATCCACGACTAGAAGTCGAGCATCACCACGCCGTCGTCGTCGCTGTAGAGCATCGCGCCCGGCCGGAACGTCACGCCGCCAAAGGTGACCGGGATGTCGAGCTCGCCCTCGCCGCTCTTTCCCGGCTTGCGCGGGCTCGTCCCCAGCGCCTTGATCCCAACCGGGATCTCCCGCAGCCCGGCCACGTCGCGGACGGCG
>JBKJML010000220.1:0-5504 GCA_046596415.1 Gaiellaceae bacterium
ATCACTACGAACGGGCTGCGTTCGATCCAGGCCCGGCAGTGATCATCGATGTGATCGATCACCTTCTTGACCTGCGATTCCATTGGCTCCCCGAGCGTCGCGAGGACCTCGTCCGCCGTCGTCACGACCTGTTCAGGTTGATACCCCGGTTCACTGCTCATACGACATCCTAATACGACGCGCGTTCGCGAAACTCCACGAGACCCCCCGGCGCTTCCGACAAACTGCTCCGTACTGCCGTCCCGTTCGATCAACGCCGCCCATCCGCCGCGACCAGCGACCCCTCGACGTTACAACTGCCGTCCGTCCATACAACCGTCTCCATGGATCCCAGTATTCACAGCATCGCGCCATCTCGCTCAGGGGACATTCCAGAACACTGGCCCAGGCGGCGTTCCCCGCGTCCGGGGAGCGGTTGCACCAATCAGGTAGTGGTGTGATGTGCTGTCGGAGGGGGCGATTCGCTAGCTGCTGGTGGCGGTGTAGAGGTGCCATTCGCCGGGAACGCCTTTCAGAGTGTGTGTGCCGCGGTCGGCGAAGGTGATGCCCGAGCCGGCGACGAGGTCGCGGACGGTCTGTGAGACCATCACCTCGTTCGCTGCGGCGAGGGCTGCGACGCGCGCTCCGATGGCGACGGCGATCCCTGCGACCTTGCCGTCGGTGACCTCGCACTCCCCTGTGTGGATCCCGGCACGGATCGGCAGTCCAATATCAGACAGGTCGTCGCTGATCGCGCGGGCGCAGCGAATCGCGCGGGCCGGGCCGTCGAAGCTCGCGAAGAAGCCGTCGCCGGCAGTGTCGATCTCGCGCCCTCGGAACCGCGCGAGCCGTGCCCGCACGCGCCGGTGGTGCTCGCCGACGAGCTCGGCCCAGGCCCGGTCGCCGAGGCTGGCGGCTCGCTCCGTCGACGCAACAATGTCAGTGAAGAGCACCGTCGCGAGTGAGCGCTCGTGGTCCGGTTCCTCCCACTCATTCCTCTCCCAGACGCCGTACAGAAACGATTCGATCGCGTTGACGACCGCCTCCCAGTCCCCGAGATAGGGGAAGTGCTGGTCGCCCTGAAGCTCGACGAGCGCTGCCCCTGGGATCTGAGCGGCGGTCCACCGGGCGCCGGCCACCGGGAGGTGATCCCCGCTTCGGTGTAGGACGAGCGTCGGCACGGTGATCGCGGGCAGCACCTTGCGAACATCGACCTCCATATTCATCTGCTGGAGCTGTCGGACGGCACTCGGGCTCGCGCTCAAACGCAATCGTCGCGCAAGTTGTTCCGCCTCGGCTTCAACCATCCCCGGCACCCACTCGTGCGCAAGCTCGACCGTTCCCCAACGGCGAACTGTGTCCTCGAGGTCTCGCTCCCACTCACCCAGCAGCCTCCCCCACTGGAAGTCTGGTGCCCACGAAAAGCGAGGAAGGGAGCCGTAGACGACCAACGCCGCCACACGCTCGGGATGGGTCGCAGCGAACATCAGCGCCATCGGCCCGCCCTCGGACGACCCGACGATGGCCGCTCGCGGTGACCCGACCGCGTCCATCACGGCCCGGACGTCATCGATCCTCGTCTCCAGGTCGGCCACACCCACGGGATCGGACGCTCCCGTCCCCCGCTTATCGAACACGATCAAACGGCAGAACCGAGCCAACCGCTCGAAGAAACGCGCCCGAGGCGGATCGTCCCAGATCAGATCGACGTGCGAGACCGCGCCAGGGATGTAGACAACATCAAACACGCCCGTGCCCACCACCTGATAGGCAATGTTGACATCACCGCTCCGCGCATAACGAGTAACCGGTGTTTGCATTGTCCCCAGTCTGTCGACACCGAGGCAGAGACTCAACCCAAAGCGAGGACTGAGCCCCGCCCTCGGGGGTTGTTCGAGGGCTTTCGCGAGTATGCGCGCCACGGATCACTTGGCGGAGCGTGCGCGACAGTCGCGTTCATGCAGCCGTAAAGCTTCCGGTTTGCCGACATGCCTATCCCCGTGCATCTATGGCACGGGGCACAGGATTCACTCGTCCTGTCAGGCGGTAGCCCCGGCCGACGTGCTCACACCGAGTGTGGTGCTGCCGCCGGCGTCGAGAGCCACCTGCTCCTGCTCCCGCCGTCGCGACAGCCTCCAGCGGCAAGAGGGCGCGCACGAAGACGTAGGCGATAGTCGCCAACAGGCGATGACACCGAACTGCGCCCACTCGGGTCGGTGCCGCATTTAGCCACCGGCGCTGAAGGCACAGACACCGAAGACGAACAGCACGACGTATACGGATACGTTTCTCTTCACGCGCCCCGGCACTACGTCGCGACACGGCCGAGGGGAAGGGGGTCGGATCTTGCAGCGACACCCAGACCCTTGTTTCAGTAGCGCGTCCCTTCACCGTTCAGGGGACATTCCCGAGCGCTGGCCCACCCGAGAGACTATCGCCCGGGGGGTCGGGAGGTCCGTCCGACATCGAGAGCTGGACGCGGGAGATCGCGGCTCGACTGTTGTGGTGGGCCGGCGAGCGGTTTAGCCTCGGGCTGTGTCGGTTTGCACCCAGTGTGGCCATGAGGACCGTGAGGGTGCGAAGTTCTGCCCCGAGTGCGGGGCTTCGACGGACGGCCGACCGGCGGAGCGTGAACAGCGGAAGACTGTGACCGTCGTGTTCTGCGACCTCACGGGGTCGACCGCGCTCGGGGAGTCGCTCGATCCGGAGCGTTTGCGGGCATTGCTCGGTCGCTACTTCGACCGGATGAGAGGGATCGTCGAGCGACACGGGGGGAGCGTGGAAAAGTTCATCGGCGATGCCGTCATGGCCGTCTTCGGGGTGCCGCAGCTGCACGAGGACGACGCGTTGCGGGCGGTACGCGCCGCGGCTGAGATGCGTGACGCAGTCCCAGAGTTGGGGTTGCAGGCACGGATCGGCGTCATGACCGGCGAGGTCGTGACCGGCACGGAGGAGCGTCTGGCGACGGGTGACGCCGTGAACGTGGCGGCGCGACTCGAGCAGGCAGCGGCTCCTGGAGAGGTGCTGATCGGACAACCGACATTCCAGCTCGTAGGCGAGTCGGTCGAGGTCGAGTCGGTCGAGCCGCTCGCCTTGAAGGGAAAGGCCGAACCGGTTCCCGCCTATCGGCTGGTGGCGGTTCGGGCCGCGCCGGAGCGTCGCCACGACTCGCGCTTCGTCGGGCGGGCGCGCGAGCTCGAGCTCGTCCGGGAGGCCTGGGGTCGTGCGCAGGCGGAGTGCCGCTGCGAGCTCGTGACGATCGTCGGGACGCCGGGGGTGGGAAAAACGCGGCTGGTGGCAGAGCTACTGGCGTCGGTCGAGGCACAATGGGTGCGCGGTCGGTGTCTGCCCTACGGCGAGGGAATCACGTACTGGCCCGTGGTCGAGGTCTTGAAGCAACTCGGGACGCTGCCTCCTGACGAGGCTGCGGCGGCGGCGCTGCGGTCGCTGCTTGGTGAGTCGGGGTCGGCGACCTCGGCGGACGAGATCGCGTGGGCGTTCCGCAAGCTGCTGGAGCATGCGGCGGCGCAGAGGCCGCTCCTGGCGGTGTTCGACGACATCCATTGGGGGGAGGAGACGTTTCTCGACCTGGTCGAGCACGTGGCTCTGCTCTCCTACGGCGCCCCGATCCTTTTGCTCTGCATCGCCCGTCCCGAGCTCAGCGACAGACGCCCGTCGTGGCCGGTCACGCTCCGGCTCGAGCCGCTCGACGACGGCGAAGTCGCCGATCTGATCCCTGACCGCCTCGATCCCGATCTTCGCGAGCAGATCGTTCGGGCCGCAGGCGGTAATCCGCTCTTCGTCGGCGAGATGCTGGCGATGGCTGCTGATGCGGTCGGGGAGGTGACGGTCCCGCCGACTCTGCAGGCTCTGCTTGCAGCGCGGCTCGACCAGCTCGAGTTACCGGAACGGAGCGTCCTCGAGCGGGCTGCCGTCGAGGGTGAGATCTTCCACCGGGGCGCGGTCCAGGCGCTCGATCCCGCCGACGGGCACGTCATGCCGCGGCTCGCGTCGCTCGCCCGCAAGGAGCTGATCAGGCCCGACGCGACCCAGCTCGTGGGAGAAGACGGCTTCCGGTTCCGTCACATGCTGGTTCGCGACACGGCCTACGACGGCATGTCGAAGGCTCTGCGCGCGGAGTTGCACGAGCGTTTTGCGGAGTGGCTCGAGCAGCACGGCGCGGGGCTAGTGGAGCTGGACGAAATCCTCGGCCACCACCTCGAGCGGGCCTATCGTTACCGCGAGGAGCTGGGAATCGGGCAGAGCGGCGAGCTGGCCGCGGCGGCACGCGGGCGGTTGCGTTCCGCCGGCAGCCGGGCGTCCGTCCGGAACGATCACCCGGCCGCGGTGAACCTACTCGCGCGCGCCGCCGCGCTCGTCCCTGCGACGGAGATCGACCTCGCAATCGAGACCGAACTCGTCGAAGCCCTGTTCTGGGGCGGCGACGCCGACGCCGCGCTCCGGCGTGCCCGTTCCTACGCCGGGCGAGCGCGCGAGGTAGGCGACAGCGTGGCGGAGCTGTGCGGGAGGATCCAGGAGGGCCAGATCCTCACGTACCGCGAGCCTGAGGGTGCGACGGATCGGCTCGCGGACCTCGTCGAGGAGGCGATCCCCGTCTTCCAGGCTCAGGGCCACGACCTCGCTCTCTACGTCGCGCATAGTGCGCTCGGTCAGGTCGCGAACATCCGGGGGCGGCCCGACACGCTCGCCGAGGAATACGACCGAGCCTACGAGCACGCTCGGCGGGGGGGACTGTCACACCACCTCGTCGGGTTGCGCGCGATGGGCCGCTTGTTCGGGTCGGCGCCGGTCAGGGAGTTCCTCACCTGGCTCGACGAGCAGGATCCCGGCGCGGCGCGGAACCCGTGGGTTCGGGCGCGACGGGCCGAGGCGACGGCGATGCTCGGCCACTTCGACGAGGCCCGAGCAGCCCTCGTCGAGTTGCGCGGCGAGCTTGCCGAGCGCGGCGATGTTTACGTCCTCTCCAACGTGAACGCGCAGACGTCGGTCGACGTCGAGCTGTGGGCCGGGAACCCGTCTGCGGCCGTTCAGTTCGGTGAGGCGGGATGCCGGAGCCTCAAGGAGACAGGCGACCGCGCCGTGCTTTCGACGATGGCCGGGAAGCTGGCGCAAGCCCTCTACGCCCTCGGCCGGATCGCCGAGGCAGAAACGTGGGCGGCCCGTGGCGCGGAGCTCGGAGCGAGCGACGACGCCCTCACGCAGATGCTCTGGCGACAGGTGCGGGCCAAGGTGCTCGCCTCCCGCGGCGAGAGCGTCGAGGCGGAGCGGCTTGCGCGGGAAGCCGTCTCGATCGGCGCAGGCAACGGCCAGATGCTCGTCGCGGCGGGCGATGCGTACGCCGATCTGGGCGAAGTTCTCTCCGTCGCCGGGAACACCGTTGAGGCGGTCGAAGCGTACAAACGGGCGCTGTCGCTCTACGAGCGGAAGGGCAACCTTGCCTCGGCAGACACGGTCCGGAGGAGACTGGACGAGCTCGGGCGAGATCCGGTCTGAACGGACAAAGC
>JBKJML010000011.1:0-4973 GCA_046596415.1 Gaiellaceae bacterium
GTACACGGCGAAGAGCTGGAACACCCAGCCGGTGACCTGGAGCAGGATTGCGCCGAGCGCCGGCAGCGGCCGGTTCATCACCTGGAGGCCACCCCGCGCCATCAGCACCAGGCTCCGGATCCGGCCGAGCCCCTCGAGCCCCTGCGGCCGGTGCCGCCGGGCGCTCGCCATCGCAAAGGCGAAGAGCACGCCGCCGATCGCCGCGAAGAGCAGCAAGGAAGGGATCGCCCAGTTCGGGATCTTCGCGGTCAGCAGCACGTAGAAGACGAGCAGCACGACCGGGATCAGGTCGAAGAGGCGATGAGCGAAGACGGTGCCGAGCAACGTGACGCTCGTCCCGCGCAGCCGCAGGCGCCTGCGCAGGACCGCGACGCGCGCGATTTCGCCGATCCGGCCCGGGAGCACCGCGTTGCCGAGCAGGCCGACGCAGAAGGCCGAGAAGGTGCGCAGGAAGCGCGGGACCGGCGCCGGCAGCGCCTGCTCGATCACGAGCTGCCACGCCGCCGCCCGCACGACCACCGAAGCGAGGTTCAGCGCGACCGCAGCGACGATCCAGCGCCAGCGCACGAAGTCGAACGAGTGATAGACGACGCCCCAGTCCGGCCCTCGCCACCAGAGGAGGGTAACCACGAGCGCAATCAGCGCCGCCGCCGCGACGATCCGCACCCAGGGCCGGGTGAAGTGCCTCATGCGACGGACTCGTACACGCGCAACAGGCGGCGGGCAATATCGTCCCAGGAGTATTCGTCGATCGCGAGCTGCCGGGCGGCGGCGCCGAGCGCGACGCGTCTCGGCTCGTCGGCGACGAGGGCTGCGACCGCCTCGACGAGCGCGCCGGGATCGTCCGGTGGAACCGTGACCGAGGTCTCCGGGGTCATCACGTCGCGATAGCCGTCGATGTCGGAGGCGACCACCGGCGTCGCGCACGCGAAGGCACGGGTCAGCACCATCCCGAAGCTCTCGCCGCCGAGCGACGGCGCGACGAGCGCCTTGGCCGCGACGAGCTCCGCGGTGAAGTCGTCCTGGCTGAGGAAGCCGAGCAGGTCAATCCCCTCGTCGGAGCTGCGCAGCCGGGTGAGCAGCAGCCGCACCGCGAGCGGGTCGGCGCCGATCAGCCGCAACCGCGCCCCGGTCCTGCGGTGCAGCTCGGGCCACGCACGCAGCAGCACGTGGAGGCCCTTGCGCTGCTCGTGGCGGCCGGCGAACACGATCCTGTTCAGGCGGCCGGCCGGGTCGACCTCGTCCGGGATCAGGACCCCGTTCGGGATCACGTCGTAGTCGCCCGGGATCCACCGCTGCGCCGACTCGCGCGCCTGCGCGGAGACGGCGATCCGGTAGTCGATCCGGTCGGCGAGGAACCCCCACACCGGCATCGCGATCCGCAACCAACCCAGCTCGCCGTTCGCATGGTGGGTGGCGACGATCGGCGTCTTCGCGAAGGCGAGCGCGGCGATGCACGGAATCGGCGTCATCGGCTCGTGCAGGTGCAACACGTCGAAACGCTCCTGCTCCAGCACCCGGCGCATCCGGAAGAGCGCTCGCGGGCTGAGGACGATGTTCGGCAGCGAGCCGTTGGCGGGGACGATCACCGACCGTCCGACCGAGATCACGTCGTCGGGCGGATCGCCGTGGCGGCCGACGCGGGGGTGGAGGGCCCGGGTGAACTGGCCGGGTGGGTCGTTGCCGATGATCGTGCGGACGTCGACGCCAAGGCGCCGCAGCGCGGCCGACTGGAGCTCGGCGTGCTCGACCACGGCTCCCCAGAAGGACCACGAGAAGGGGACGACGATCCCTACTTTCATCCTCGGGACACTATGCTGAATCGGTAGCTGTCAGGCCGACGCGCCGGGAACGAGCGACTCCCAGATCGCCGCCAGCTGCTGTTGCTCGCCCCGGTCGAGCCGACCGACGAAGCGCTCCCGGATCCCGCGCAGGTGCGTGCAGCGGGCGCCAAGGAACGCCTCGGCGCCCGCTTCCGTCAGCACGGCGTTCAGCCCGCGCCGGTCGGTCGCGCAGCGCTCACGGGCAACGAGGCCGTCGCCGACCAGCCGGTCGACGACACGGGTGATCCCGCTCACCGTCAAGAGCACCGACTCGGCGAGCACGTTCATCCGCAGCCGCCGCCCGGGCGCCTCGTGGAGATGGAGCAGCACCTCGTACGAGCTGAGCGAGAGGCCGTGCTCGCGCTCGAGGTCGGCGTCGAGTTGCCGGACGAGATCGGCGTGGACGCGCAATAATCCGCGCCAGGCCCCGAGCTCGACGCGGTTCAGTGGTTTGACAGGCGCTTGACTCTGCAAGTAAACTCCTTGACTCGACAACCACCTTACCACAGAGAACGAGGTCTCGTTGAAGCTCCACGGCATCCATCACGTCACCTGCATCACCGCCGACGCGCCCGGGAACGTCGACTTCTACGCGCGCGTGCTCGGCCTGCGGCTCGTCAAGAAGACGGTCAACCAGGACGACCCGACCGTGTACCACCTCTTCTACGCCGACGAGCAGGGGAGCGCCGGCTCCGACATCACCTTCTTCGAGTACCCCGGCGCGCAGCGCGGGCGGGCGGGTGCGGGCATGGTCCATCTCGTCACCTGGCGTCTCGCCTCTGAGGCGGCGCTCGACTTCTGGGAGCAGCGTCTCGGCGGCGAAGGAGTCGAGACGAGCCGCACCCCGGGCAGCCTCGCGTTCCGCGACCCCGAAGGCCTCGCGCTCGAGCTGGCCGTGGTCGAGACGCCCGACGAGCCGCTCGTCGCCGCTCATCCCGACATCCCGGCCGAGGTGGCCTTGCAGGGCTTCCACTCCGTGCGCGCCTACGCCCAGGATCCGGAGCGCAGCCGGCGCCTCCTCGAGGAGTCGCTCGGCTTCGAGCCACGGGGCGACAGCGAGTGGGAAGTGCGTGGCGAGGACCGCGGCGGCCTCTACGCCTACGACGCCGCTCCGGCCGAGCGGGGCAGTGGCGGCGCCGGCACGGTGCACCACGTAGCGTGGTCGTCCACAATCGAGGAACACGAGGCGTGGCGCGACCGGGCGGCTCAGGGCGGGGCCTCCCCCACGCCGCCGATCGATCGCTTCTACTTCAAGTCGATCTACTTCCGCGAGCCGAGCGGTGTCCTCTTCGAGATCGCCACGCTCGGCCCGGGCTTCGCGACCGACGAGCCGCTGGAGCACCTCGGCGAGCGCCTCTCGCTGCCGCCGGCCTTCGAGCACCTGCGCGAGCAGGTCGAGCCGCTGTTGACTCCGCTGCCGAACCCGCGGCCTTGACCGGGCTTTCGTACCTGGAGCGGCCGGCTGCGGGCGAGCCGGAGGGCGCGCTCGTCCTGCTGCACGGCCGGGGCGCCGACGAGCACGACCTCTTCCCGCTCCTCGATGCGCTCGACCCGAATCGGCGTCTGGTCGGCTACACCCCGCGCGGCCCGCTGTCGCTCCCGCCGGGAGGCGCTCACTGGTACTCACTCGGCGGCATCCCGACCCCCGATCCGGACACGTTCTGGCCGAGCCTCGAGGCGCTCTCCGCCTGGCTCGACGCGCTGCCGGTGCCGATCGAGCGGGTCGTCCTCGGCGGCTTCTCGCAGGGTGCCGTGATGGGCTGGGCGCTCGGCCTCGGCCAGGGCCGGCCGCGCCCCGCGGCGCTGGTCTGTCTCTCGGGCTTCCAGCCCGAGGTCGAGGGGCTCGAGCTCGATCTGGAGGGGCTCGACGGTTATCCGGTCGCGATCGCTCACGGCAGCCTCGATCCGGTGATCGACGTCGAGTTCAGCCGCCGCGCCCGCAGCGTGATGGAGGCGGCGGGCGCATCGGTGCTCTACCGCGAGGCGCCCGTCCCGCACACGATCGACCCGCGGCTGCTGCCGGAGCTTCGCGACTTCATCGCCGCGGCCCTCCCTCACAACGCGTCGAGGTAGCGGCGCGCCGCGCGGCGGCTGCGCAGCACGACGACCGCGCCGTCGAACCGGGAGAGCCGCTCGACCACCCGCGGGCGCGTGTCTCGGCGGAAGCGCAGCGTGTAGCGGAGGAACTCCAGCTCGAACTGCTCGGGACAGCCCACCGCCATGTCCGGCCGCGAGCGCCCGCGCCAGCGCAGCACCCGCCGGAGGATGCCGGCGACGCAGGTGCGCGTCGGCAGGTCGAGGAAGATCGCCGTGTCAGCGCGGGTGAGCCGGAGCTCCATCGTGTTGCCATAGTTCCCGTCGATCACCCACTCCACGCCCGCGATCAGCTCCTCGACGCGGGCGACCCACTGCTCTCGCGGCGGCTCGACCCAGCCGGGCAGGTGGAACTCGCGGTCGAGATGGACGAGCGGCAGCCGGAGCCTCGCGGCGAGCTCGCTCGCGAAGATCGTCTTCCCCGCTCCCGGCGAGCCGACGACGAGGATCCTGCGCACCGCGCAAGGCTATTCCACTGCGTGAATCGACTCGATGCACGATCGACGGAGGCCTCGCCGGAGACTTGATCGAGCCCACGGAGGTCACAACGCTCCAGCGCCGAGCTCTACCTGGCCAAACAGGACATGGCCGGAAGTGACATCTTGCACAAGCACTCCTCGTCACCTTACGGTGCTCCCACACACAAAAACACGGATCGCGACCCGGTGCCGCCCCGGCCGAGCGAACGGTCGTCCCGCGCTGCGGCGCGACCGGTAGGGCCGTCTGGATACCGATCGACGAGTAACAGCCGCCGGAGGCGGGGGACTGCGGTCTCCCGCCTCCGGCGTCAGACCGAAGGCAAGCATCAAAGCGAGCGCCCATCGGTCGACAAGGCCTCGTTTTTGCCCGGACGGAGTTCCCGGCTTGGGTCTAGACTCGACGCATGATCGACGGAGGCCTCGCCGAGCTGCACACGCACCTCGGTGGGTCGGTCGCCTCCGACATCATGTGGAGCCTCGCGCACGAGCAGGGGATCGCGCTGCCGGTGAAGGACTACTGGGAGTTCGACCGGCTCGTCACCGTCTCCGACCCGCGCGGCGTCGAGAACCTCGACGC
>JBKJML010000105.1:0-11106 GCA_046596415.1 Gaiellaceae bacterium
ATCAGCGACTCGGTCGAGGCGTCGACCGAGGCGGTCGCGTCGTCGAGGATCAGGATGCGCGGGTCGATCACGAGCGCCCGCGCGATCGCGAGCCGCTGCCGCTGGCCGCCGGAGAGCGTGATCCCGCGCTCGCCGATCACGGTGTCGTAGCCCTGCGGCAGCTCCTCGACGAAGCCGTGCGCCTGGGCTGCGCGCGCGGCCGCCTCGACCAGCTCGTGCGTCGCGCCGGGCGTCCCGAAGGCGATGTTGTCGCGCACGCTCGCCGAGAAGAGGAACGGATCCTGCGAGATGACCCCGATCTCACGGCGGAGCGACCGGCGGCCGACCTCCCGCACGTCGGCGCCGTCCACGAGCACCCGGCCGCCGCTCACGTCGTAGAAGCGCGGCACGAGCGACGCGAGCGTCGTCTTCCCCGAGCCGGTGTGGCCGATCAGCGCCACGGTCGTGCCGGCCGCGATCTCGAGCTCGATCCCCTGGAGGACGGGCCGCCCCGGCTCGTACGCGAAGTCGACCGACTCGAAGCGGATCGCGCCCGGCCCCGGTGGCAGCGGCTTCGCGTCCGGCAGGTCGGCGATCCCTTCCGGCTCGTCGATCACCTCGAAGATGCGCTCCCCCGAAGCAGTCGCGCGCTGAGCTTGCCCGATCCAGATCCCGAGCTGCCGGAGCGGCAGCACGAGCATCGCGAGCAACAGGTTGAAGGCAACGAAGTCGCCGAGGGTCAGGGAGCCGTTCACGACCATGTTCCCGGCTGCGATCAGCACCGCCGCCTGAGCGATCATCGGCAGGAATGAGAGCAGCGGCACGTAGATCGCGCGCTGGCGGTTCGCGAGCACGCTCTGGTCGAACACCCCGTAGGAGCTCCGCTCGAAGCGCTCCTGGCGACGATCCTCCTGCGCGAACGACTTGACGACGTGGACGCCGACGATCGACTCCTCGGCCACGGTCGCCACGTCGGCGAGGCGCTGCTGCACGTCGCGCAGGACCGGGTGTGAGACATGGCTGTAGCGGTAGGCGACCCCGATCAGGAGTGGTGTGATCCCGAGCGCGATCAACGCCAGGCGCCACTCGTAGACGAAGAGAACGGCGGTGACGCTGACGATCGTGACGATGTGCTGCGCGAAGAAGATCAGGCCATAGCCGAGGAAGAACCGCACCGCCTGGAGGTCGACCGTCGCCCGCGACATCAGCTGGCCAGTCTGGTGGCGGTCGTAGAAGCGAAACGAGAGCCGAACGAGGCGCGCGTAGAGGGCGTCGCGAAGGTCGTACTCGACCCCGAGCGCCTGCCGGCCGGAGATGAAGCGGCGCCCGACCATCAGCAGCGCCTTGACGAGACCGAGCGCGACGATCTGGGCGATCCCGAGCGAGAGATTGGACTGCTCGGCGCCTTGCCGCAGCTCGTCGATCACGCGGCCGGTGACGACGAGGATCGCGATCGCGGCGCTCTGGGAGAGGATCGCGAGCACGGTCGAGGCGATCAGCGAGCCGCGGTAGGGCCGCAGGAAACCGACGAGACGGCGGAAGGTGGTGCGATAGGCGACCGGGGCGCTCACCGTTCCAATCTAGCCGCCGGTGCCGAGTCGCCCGAGCTCGCGCCGCACGTGCGAGAGCGCCTTGCCAAGCCGCGCCCGGTTCGCCCCGTCGTTCAGCCAGCCGCTGGCGCCCGAGGGGTGGGGAAGCGGAATCACGATCGCACCGTCGAGCGTGTAGCTCTTGCCGATCGACTCGGTGAGCGTCGGGATCCCAAGCAGCCGCTTCAGCGCCAGCCCGCCGACGGTCACCACGAGCTCCGGGCGGAGCAGGCGGAGCTCCCAGTCGCGCCAGAACTCACAGAGCTCCTGCTCGCGAGGAGTGGGCGTCCGGTCGCCGCGGCCGGAAGCCGGCCGGCCCGGGTAGCAGCGGGTCACCGACGCGCAGTAGAACGTCGCGTAGAAGGCCTGCTCGTCGAGGCCCGTCCAGCGGCGAAGCGTCGCCCCGGCGCGGCCACGCCAGGGCAGGCGCTCCACGCCCTCCACGATTCCCGGCGCCTGGCCGAACAGATAGGCCCGCTGACCGGCCAGCGGCGCCCGGACGGGCCACGACTCGAGCGGATAGCCCGCCTCGGCACACGCGCGGCAGACCGCCGTGTCGCGCTGGAGCGACGGCAGCGAGCGATAGAGGCTCTTGCGGACCGTCACCGTGGCGAGCGGACGGCGACGAACCAGCGCCCGGCGAAGAGCGTCTCACCGTCGCCCAGCTCCTCGGCCAGCTCGTCGGGGGTGAAGTAGCGCTTGTAGACCTCGTGCCGCGAGCCGTCGTTCAGCACCCGCTCCTGCCGCTCCTTCGCCTGCACATCGTCGCGTAGCGCCGAGTCGACGACGACGAGCTCGCGACCGGCTCGGCGTGCCTCGCTCAGGAACAGGCTGCGCGCTTCGCCCTCGAGGTGCCCGTAAAAATGGGCGGCGAAGATCCGCTCGAACTCGTCGTCCGAACAGGGAAGCGGGAGCGCGTCGCCCTGCACGAAGACGGCACGGGTGATGCGCGCTGCGGCGATCTCGATCATGCTTGGGCTCTGATCGAGCGCGGTCAGCTCGCCGGGCAGGTACTGGGTCAGGAAGCCGGTCCCGCAGGCGACGTCGAGTGTTCGCACCGGCTCCAGGGCAGCGATCACGTCGATCAGCGCCGCCCGTTCGTCCTCCCAGCCCGGCCGGTCGCGCTCCGCGAACAGACCGGTCCCGAGCCACCAGTCGTCGTACTCCGGCGCGCGGCGCTCGTAGTACTCCTCCACGGCCGTAGGGTACGCGCCGTGGAACTGCCGCTGGAGTCGGTGCCGAACGTCTCGGAGGGACGCGATGCCGCCGTGGTCGAGGCAGTGGGAGCGGCGTTCGCCGCGCACGCTCGCCTGCTCGACGTACACGTTGATGCCGACCACAACCGCTCGGTCTTCACACTCGTCGGTGGCGATGACGCACTCGTCGAGGCACTCGTCGCCGGAGTCGCCTGCGCGCGGGAGCGCATCGATCTCCGCCGCCACGAGGGCGTCCATCCGCGGATCGGCGCCGCCGACGTCGTACCCGTGGTGCCACTCCGCCCGGCGCAGCTGGAGCAGGCGAAGGCGGTCGCGCTACGCGTCGCGGAGCGGATCGGCACGGAGCTCAAGCTGCCCGTCTTCCTCTACGGTGAGCTCGGTGCCGGCCGCGGGCCGGCGTTCTTCCGGCGCGGCGGCCCGGAGCAGCTGCAAAGCAGGCTCGACGCCGGCGAGCTTCGGCCCGACTTCGGCCCCGCCAGGCTCGATTCGTCCGCCGGCGGCGTGATCGTCGGCGCCCGGCCTCCCCTGATCGCCTTCAACGTCGCGCTCCACTCGACCGACGTCGAGGTGGCACGGACGATTGCAGGCCTCGTGCGAGAGAGCGGCGGCGGCTTCCCCGGCGTCCGTGCGCTCGGCCTCGCGCTGCCGCGAGCGGGGGTCGTGCAGGTGTCGATGAACGTCGAGGACTGGGAAGCCGCGCCGCTGCAGGAGATCGTCGCGAGGATCGCGGCCGAGGCGGCAGCGCTCCGCGTCGAGGTCGCCGGCTCGGAGCTCGTCGGCCTGCTGCCCGCCGGGGCCGTCTCGGCCGCTGCCGGTGCCGTGCTCGGGGTCGAGGGCCTCGACGCATCCCGGGTGGTCGAGTTGCGCCTCCTCGAGTGACGATGTTTCTCGCGCCGGTTCGCCAGGTAGAGGAACGGCGAGCAACGAAAGGGGACAGATGCGGAGGATTGGGTTAGCGCTGGTGTTGGTGGCAGTTGGCGTCCGGGTCTTCACGGGTCGCCGCGCCGGCGTCGCCTTCGGGCGGCTCCGGGGCGCGACGAGCGGGCTGCGCCCGACGAAATATGACGACGCGACGTTGAAGGCGAAGGTTGAGAGCGAGCTCTTCCGCGCGGAGCACGACGTGAAAGGTGCGGTCAACGTGAACGCTCAGGAGGGCGTCGTGCAGTTGCGGGGCGAGCTCCCCTCACAGGGGCTGATCGACACGCTCGTCGAGCAGACGCGTCGGATCCACGGTGTGCGCGAGGTCGAGAACCTGTTGCACACGACGGGGACCGAAGCGCCGATGCACCACTAAGAACTCAGCTCGGAATGACCCTTCGACGGCTCAAGACTTCGTTCTGAGCTGAGTTCTAAGACGCTCGAACAATCCGTAACTCCCCGCAGCAGCTGCGCGGGCAAACCCGCAGGCGGGCGCGTCGGCGCCGTCGTAGGGTCGAGGGGATGAAGCGCCTGCTCGCCGTCGTGCTGTTCCTGGCCGTCCTCGGCGGTGCGATCGTGCTCGCGGAGCGCCACGACGCCCCGGCGCCTGCCGGCAAGCGCGTCGCCGTCGATCCGCATGGAGCGGTGATCGCCAGCGTGCGGACGCTCGTCGTCAGCCGCACGCAACCCACCGCCTCGCAACCCGGCAACCTCCTGCACGGCCGTCTGACCGAGGGGTCGATGCCGGACGCCGCGACGGCAGGGACGGTTCTGAGCGACGAGGATTGCGCCGCCGACTCCCGCGGGGTCTCGAACTGCCTCAATCGCGTTCGACTCGCCGGCGGCCGGGAGATCTCGGTCCGTCACCCGCACGCCATGCGCAACGTTCCCTGCCTCGCGCCCGGCGAACGCGTGCACGTCGTTCCCGCCTAGGAAGCGCGAACACGTCGGAGCTAGACTCGCTCGCGTGATCGCGAGCCACGCGCTGAGCGGCGACGACCTCCGGATCGAAGATGTCTGGGACGTCGCCGTCCACGGCGCCCCGGCAGCCCTCGCGGCCGAGGCCCGGCCGAAGATGGCCGCGGCACGAGCGCTCGTCGAACAGGCCGCCGAGCACACCTATGGCGTCAATACGGGCTTCGGCCGCTTCGTCTCGCGTTCGATCCCCGACGAGCAGGCCTCGGAGCTCCAGCACCGCCTCCTGCGCAGCCACGCGTGCGGCGTCGGCGCCCCGTACCCCGACGAGGTCATCCGCGCGGCGATGCTGTTGCGCGCGAACGCGCTCGCGAAGGGTTATTCGGGGGCACGCGTCACGACCGTCGAGCTGCTCGTCGAATGCCTGAACCGCGGCGTCCTGCCGTACGTTCCCTCGCGCGGCTCGGTCGGTGCGAGCGGTGACCTGGCCCCACTCGCGCACCTTGCCCTCCCGCTCGTCGGCGAGGGAAAGGCGTGGTTCGAGGGCCAGCTCCTGCCAGGCGCCGACGCGCTCGCGGCGGCCGGCCTGGAGCCGATTCGGCTCGCCTCCAAGGAGGGCCTCTCGCTGATCAACGGCACCCAGTTCATGGCGGCGATGGCGACGCTCGCGCTCGTTCGAGCGCGCCGGCTCGCGAAGACCGCCGATCTCGCGTGTGCACTCTCGCTCGAAGCCCTCCAGGGATCCCGCACGAGCTTCCACCCGGCGATCCACGAGGCGCGGCCGCTCGTCGGGCAGGCGGAATCCGCCTCGAACATCCGCCGCTTGCTCGAAGGCTCGGCGATCATCGAGTCGCACCGCTGGTGCGACAAGGTGCAGGACGCCTACTCGCTGCGCTGCGCGCCACAGGTGCACGGCGCGAGCCGCGACCTGCTTCGCTACGTCGAGCAGACGGTTGCCGTCGAACTGAACGCGGCGACAGACAACCCGCTCGTGCTCGTCGACGAGGGGATCGTCGTCTCGAACGGAAACTTCCACGGACAGCCGCTCGCTTTCGCGCTCGACGCGCTCGCAATGGCGGTAGCCGAGTTGGCGAGCATCTCCGAGCGGCGTGTCGAGCGGCTTGTCAACCCGTCCCTGTCGGACGGGCTGCCACCGTTCCTCACGCTCGAGGGCGGTCTGAACAGCGGCTTCATGATCCTTCAGTACGTGGCGGCAGCGCTCGTCTCCGAGAACAAGTCGCTCTGCCATCCAGCCAGCGTCGACTCGATTCCCACGAGCGCCGGCCAAGAGGATCACGTCTCGATGGGGAACGCAGCCGGCCTGAAGGCACTCCAGGTGCTCGCGAACGCCGAGCGCGCGCTCGCGATCGAGCTGCTGGCCGGCGCCCAGGGGGTCGAGTTCCTGGCCCCGCTCGAACCAGGCCCAGGCGTGCGCGCCACGCACGCGCACGTTCGAACGCTCTCCGAGCGTCTGCGCGACGACCGCTCCCTTTCGGAGGACATCGAGCGCGTGGCGCTCGCGATCGCCGGCGGATCGGTGGTCGCTGCCGCCGAGGCGGAGATCGGGGAGCTCGCATGAGGCGGCGGCGCGAGCCACTCGGCGGGCGCCTGCCGCTGCCGAAACATCCCTTCCGCGATGCAGCACTGATCAACGCGATCCTCGCCGTGCTGCTGCTTCTGACCGCCTGGCTGACCGGCGGCGAGCTCGGGCGCGCCTTCGTGTTCGGGCTCGGCTACTTCGTGCTCGCGACCGGCTGGAGCTGGTGGCGGTTCCGGAACCGCATTGCCGAGGAAGAGACCGCGAAGCGCAAGCCGCCCGACCCAGGTCGAAACGGCGGCGCCGCTTGAGCGCCACGGAGACCGCGGCCGAGGCCCTCGTCGAGTCGCTCTGCGGCGACCTTGCCGCAATTCGTGCGCCACGCGGTACCACTCTGAATGCGCGCTCGTGGCTGACCGAGGCACCGCTGCGGATGCTGCTCAACAACCTCGACGCCGAAGTTGCCGAGCGGCCTGAGGATCTCGTCGTCTACGGCGGTTCGGGCCGTGCCGCCCGCAGCCACGAGGCACTGCGGGCAATCGTTCGCACGTTGCTTCGCCTGCGCGACGACGAGACGCTCCTCGTCCAGAGCGGCAAGCCCGTCGGCGTCTTTCGCACGCACGTCGGTGCGCCGCGCGTCCTGATCGCGAACTCGTTACTCGTGCCCCACTGGGCAACCTGGGACGAGTTCCGCCGGCTCGAAGCCGAGGGCCTGACGATGTTCGGCCAGATGACCGCCGGGAGCTGGATCTACATCGGCACCCAGGGGATCCTCCAGGGCACCTACCAGACCTTCGCGGCCGCAGGCGAGAAGCACTTCGGCTCGCCGGACCTCGCCGGCCGCACGACCCCCACCGCCGGGCTCGGCGGCATGGGCGGGGCGCAGCCGCTCGCCGCCACGATGGCCGGCGCGGCGATTCTCTGCATCGAGGTCGACCCGTCGCGGATCGAGCGCCGCCTCGAGACCCGATACCTCGACGAAGCGGCCGAGTCGCTCGACGACGCGCTCGCGCGAGTGCGCGCGGCCGCCGCCGAGGGGCGTGCGCTCTCGGTCGGGGTGCTCGGGAACGCGGCCGAGCTGGTACCCGAGCTGGCGCGGCGTGGCGAGCACTTCGACCTCGTCACCGACCAGACTGCGGCTCACGACCCGCTGACCGGCTACGTACCGGCTGGCCTCTCCGTCCAGGCGGCCGCGGAGCTCCGTGCGGCCGACCCGGGTGAGTACCTCCGCCGGGCCGGAGCCTCGATCGCCGACCACGTTCGGGGCCTGCTCGAGTACGTCCGAGCCGGAGCGTATGTTTTCGATTATGGCAACAACCTCAGAGGGGAGGCCCGTGACGCAGGCGTAGAGGACGCTTTCTCATACCCGGGCTTCGTCCCGGCCTATATCCGGCCGCTCTTCTGCCGCGGCATCGGGCCGTTCCGCTGGGCAGTCCTCTCGGGCGACCCGGCCGACATCGCGGCGATCGACGACGAGCTTCGCCGTCTCTTCCCGGCTGACGCGCTCCTCCAACGCTGGCTCGAGCTGGCATCCGAGCGGGTCGCCTTCCAGGGGTTGCCGGCACGGATCTGCTGGCTCGGCATGGGTGACAGGGCCCGCGCCGGACTCGCGATCAACGAGCTCGTCCGCTCGGGCCGCGTCCAGGCGCCGGTCGTGATCGGCCGCGACCACCTCGACTCCGGCTCGGTCGCTTCGCCGTACCGCGAGACGGAGGCGATGGCCGACGGCTCCGACGCGATCGCCGACTGGCCCGTGCTGAACGCGCTGCTCAACACGGCGGCGGGCGCCACGTGGGTCAGCGTCCACCACGGCGGGGGCGTCGGGATCGGCAACTCGATCCACGCCGGCCTGGTGATCGTCGCCGATGGCACCGACGACGCCGCCGAACGGCTCGAGCGCGTGCTCACCGCCGACCCCGGTACGGGCGTGATGCGCCACGCCGACGCCGGCTACGACGAGGCAATCGACGCCGCGCGGACGCACGGCCTCGACCTGCCCTCCATCTAGTGGCGCGGCTGCTGATCCGCGACCTCGCCCAGGTCGCCACTCCAGGCGGCCGGGAGGCCCCCTTGCGCGGCGCCTCCCTCGGCACCGTCGAGGTGCTCGACGACGCTTACGTCCTCTGCGACGGCGGCACGATCGAGGCAGTGGGGCGGATGCGCGAGCTTCGCCGCCTCGACGGCGACGTGCGGGAGCTCGACGGGCGGGGGCTCTGCGCGATCCCGGGGCTCGTCGACTGCCACACGCACGCGTGCTTCGCCGGTGATCGTGTCGAGGAGTTCTCGCTGCGCGCGGGCGGCGCGACCTACGAGGAGCTGCATGCGGCGGGCGGCGGCATCCTCTCGACGGTGCGTGCGACGCGCGCCGCGGGCGAGGACGGCCTGCGCGCCGCGGTTCGCCGGCACCGCGGCTGGATGCTCCGCGCCGGCACGACGACCTTCGAAGCCAAGTCGGGCTACGGGCTCGACCGCGAGACCGAGCTCGCGCAACTTCGTGCGATCCGCGCCGAGGGTGGGATTCCGACCTTCCTCGGCGCCCACGCGACGCCGCCCGAGCACGCGGACGCCGACACCTACCTGGACTTCCTGCTCGCCGAGGTGCTGCCGGAAGCGGCCGGGCTCGCCGAGGCGGCCGACGTCTTCCTCGAGCGCGGCGCTTTCGACGGCCGCCAGGCGCGGCGCTACCTCGAGGCCTGCGCGGCAGCCGGGCTTGCGCTGCGCCTGCATGGCGACCAGTTCACCGAGAGCGGCGCGATCGCGCTCGCGATCGAGCTCGGCGCGCGGTCGGTCGACCACCTCGAGGCGACCAGGGACGACGGAGTGCGGACGCTCGCCGCATCGCAGGTCGTCGGCGTCCTGCTGCCGGCGAGCGCCCTCTTCCTCGGCCGGCCGATGCCGCCCGGCCGGGCGCTCGTCGACGCCGGCGCGGCGATCGCGCTCGCGACCGACTTCAACCCTGGCAGCGCGTTCTGCGAGAGCCTGCCGCTCACGTGCTCGCTCGCCGCGACGCAGCTCGGGCTCTCGCCGGCGGAGTCACTGTCCGCCTGCACGGTCAACGCGGCACACGTGCTTGGCCGCGCCGATCGCCTCGGCCGGCTCGCACCCGGCTACGCGGCCGACATTGTGCTCCTGGACGCTCCCGACTGGCGGTACCTCGCCTACCACCTCGGCGGTGAGATCGTTGCGACGGTCGTCGTCGGTGGCATGCGGGCATAATCGACCCATGCCTTCGAAGAAGCAGCAGCGGCGCCGCGCCAAGTCGAAGCGCCACGACTACGAGACCGTCTACGTCGACGAGGAGGGCAACGAGGTCGAGGCGGACGCGGCCGAGGCGCTCACGGCGACGAAACCCTCCGCCAAGCGCGACCAGCGTGGGAGCGCCCGCAGCGCCCGAGTCGTGCAGCCACCGTCGTGGGGTCGAGCTCTCCGGCGCGCAGCGCTCATGGCGCCGCTGATGTTCATCGTGATCATGCTGCTGGAGAAGGACTCGGCGGTCGGTGCACGCCTCTCCATCGCCGGTTTCTACTCGATCCTCTTCGTGCCCTTCATGTACCTGATGGACTCGGTCGCCTACCGGACCTATCGCAAGCGGCTCGACCGGCTCGGGTAGCCACCCGTCGCGGCAGCTTCCAGCTCGGAGTGGGGAAGTGACCGGCTGACCCCGGTTAGACTCGAACCCCGATGTCGCTTACCGTCACCCGCCTCCAGCTCGGCCCAGTCAGGACGAACGGCTACGTGGTCCGCTCCTCCGGCGAGGCCACCGCTGCTGTCGTGATCGACCCCGGCGGCGACGCGGAGACGATCAGCGCGACGCTCGCGCAGCTCGGAGCGGAGTGTGTGGGCATCCTCCTCACGCATTCGCACTACGACCATGTCGGCGCGCTTGCGGAGCTCGAGTCGGCGACCGGGGCGCCGGTCTGGCTACCGGAGGGCGAGCTCGACGTCTTCGCCCACCCGCACCAGTACTTTCCCAGCGTTCCGGTGCCCGCCTACGATGGCGTCTCGACGCCGCTGGCGGGCGGCGAGATGGTGGAGCTCGCCGGCCTGACGTTCCAGGTGACGTTCGTCCCGGGCCATTCGCCGGGCCATCTTGCCTACTACGCCGAGGGGTGTCTGTTCAGCGGCGATGTTCTCTTCGCCGGTTCGGTCGGGATCACGGACCTGCCGTTCGGCGACTGGGACACCTTGCTCGACTCGATCCGGCGCCTCGCGGACGCGTACCCGCCGGAGACGATCGTCTACTCCGGCCACGGCGTGCCGACGACGCTTGGCGCCGAGCTTGCCGGCAACCCGTTCCTCGCCGAGCTGCGCGCGTCGTGAAGGGCATCGAGGCGCCGCGCGGGACGCATGACGTGCTCCCGGCGGAGCAGCCGCTCTGGCGGCTGGTCACCGGTGAGATCGAGCGCCTCTGCGCGCTCTACGGCTACCGCCCGATCCAGACGCCCGTCTTCGAAGACACCGAGCTCTTCGCGCGGACGTCGGGCCAGGGCTCCGACGTCGTCCAGAAGGAGATGTACACCTTCCCGGACCGCTCGGAGCGCTCGCTGACGCTCCGGCCGGAAGGCACCGCGCCGATCTGTCGCGCCTACGTCGAGCACGGCCTGCACCGCGAGCCGCAGCCGCAGAAGCTCTTCACGATCGCGCCGATGTACCGCTACGGCGCACCGGGCCGGGGCCGTTACCGGGAGCACTGGCAGGCGTCCGTCGAGGCGGTCGGCTCCGACGACCCTGCGATCGACGCCGAGCTGATCCAGCTCTACGACACGCTCCTCCACCGGCTCGGCGTCCCTTCCTACCACCTCGAGCTGAACTCGATCGGCTGCCGCGAGTGCCGCCCTGTCTACCTCGAAGCGCTCGGCGCGTGGCTGAAGAAGCACCTCGAGCTGCTCGACGACGACACGCGCGCCAAGGCCGCCACGAGCCCGCTGCGCGTCTTCGACAACCTCGGTGC
>JBKJML010000197.1:0-4287 GCA_046596415.1 Gaiellaceae bacterium
TCCATTCCACTACTGAAGCGAAGAAATCATCCCGGGTGTGCCACGACTTCGTGTCGGAAGAGAGCGAGTTCAGCGGCCGGCGGCGGCTTCGACTGCCGCGCGGAACCTCGCCGGGTCGATCGCGGGGAAGCGATAGAGCTCCGGCTCGATCTCCGCGAAGAGCTCGAGCAGGCGTTCTGGCTCGACGAGACCGAGCCGCCGCAGCGCCTGGACGTCCTCGAGGTCTTGCGCGTGCGCTCGCTCGAGCTTCGCGAGCGCCTGCGAGTACGGGTCGAAGTGGGCGAAGGAGAGAAGCCCTTCCTTCGCGATGCTGATCGCACGGCCCTCCCACTCGGCCGGCAGCGGGATGAAGTCGCCCGGCGAGGCGAGCTCGACGTTGACGCTCAGCTCGTGCTTGATCCGCGGCAACGCGCGCAGGAGCTCGTCCTGCTCGGGCTCGAGCCTGACGTCGACGTCGACCGTCGTCGCGCGCCAGCCGAGCAGCACCGCGGTCGCTCCGCCGGTCAGGTAGCAGACGCCCTCGCGTGCGGCGGCCGCCCCGGCGGCGCGCATGAACGCGCGCACGCGCTCGGCGTCAGTGAGCTCGCGCATCCGCGGCGTTCTCGAAGCTGACGAGCCGGCGGACGAGCGCGTTGTAGCGCGAGTGTGCGGCGTCCGAGTCCTCCTCGGCAAGACGCTCGTAAAGGCGGATCTCGGGCGACCCAAAAGGCTCCGGAACGTCGATCCCCGCCTGCCGCAGCCGCGGCGCCCCGATCGAGACGAGCAGCGACTCGACGGTCTCCTCGCCGCGCGCGAGATCGTCGAGCCCCGTCAGGACGAGCTCCTGGCCGGGAAGGTCGGTCAGCTTCATGCCGGAACGGTACCGCTCGCCTCTACCTGCGCGAGCTCGACGAACCGGCAAAGCGCGTTTGCCAGCCGCATCTGCGGGATCGAGCGGCAGTTCACCTCGAGCAGGCGCGGCGAGCAGACGAGATACGCAAAGCAGCGCGCCCGCGAGAGTGCGACGTTCAGCCGGTTGCGAGAGAGGAGGAACTCAAGCCCACGCGGGACGTCGTCGCCGCTCGAGCTCGCCATCGAGTAGAGGACGACGTCGGCCTCCTGCCCCTGGAACTTGTCGACCGTACCGACGCGCACGTCGTCGGGCAGCGCGGCCCGCAGCAGGTTGACCTGCATGTTGTAGGGCGAGACGACCATGATCTCCGCAGCGGCGACACCGGCGCCAAGCAGCCGCGCGACCTCGGCGCGGACCGCCTCGACCTCCTCCGCCGACTCCTGCCGCCGCGCGTCGTGCTCGACGCCGAGGAATCGCAGGCCGACGCCGAGCGGCGTCGAGCGGGTGGCGGTGATCGCGTCCGCCTCGAGCCGACCCTCGTAAAACTCCGCCGAGATGTACTCGCAGACCTCCGGGTGCAGCCGGTAGGTGCGCTCGAGGAAGAGGCCGCGGTCGGGCGGGATCGTCGGGACGTCGCCGATCAGGTGCTTCAGGACCGAGGCGGAGCTGCCCGGCGGATGGGTGCCCTGGATCACCTGGTCGAGCTGCTGCGGATCGCCGACGAGAACGAGGTTGCGGGCGCACGTGCCCATCGCGAGCGCGTCGGCGAGCGACACCTGTCCTGCCTCGTCGACGAAGAGGTAGTCGAGCGTCCCGTCGTGCTCGTCCCGCGAGAAGAGCCACGCCGTGCCGGCGGCGAGCTCGCAGTCGACGCAGGCGCCCGAAGCGTCGACGCTCCCGATGTGCGCGCTTTCGTAGCGCGACTCCGGGTTGCCGCCGCTTGCCTTCTTGAGCCCGTGGAAGTCGAGCCCGAGCTCGGCGGCCGCCTCCTCGACCGCGTCGAGCAGGTTGTGGATCGCCTTGTGGCTCGTCGAGGCGACCCCGACCCGATTGCCGTGTGCGATGAGGTGCGCGATCAGCCGTCCGCTCGTCCAGGTCTTGCCGGAGCCGGGCGGCCCCTGGATCACGAGGTGGCGCCCGTCGAGCGAGAGCGCAAGCGCCTTCATCTCGTCCAGCTCGGAGGTCTGAATCGATCGCTCGAAGGGCTCGCGCCGGAGGACCGACTCGAGGGCCGGGTAGCGGTGGTCGCCGGCGAGGAGCGAGCGGCCGAGCCGCATCAGGGCGTCCTCCTGGGCGGGCGTCCGGTAGGGGTCGCCGGGGATCAGCGCTTCCGGCAGCGGCACGTCGGCCAGCGACGGCCCGCGCTTCAAGGTGAGCTTGCGAGCGTCACGGTCGAGCGCGAGGATCTCCCCCGCGCTCTCGCGCGTCGCTGGATCCTTGACGTCCTGGCCGGGCCCGAGCTTGTGCTCCTGCGCCGGGAAGCTGAGCACATATGCGTGTGACTGCTTCACCGGCTCGGGCCCGCTTTCGCGCTCGAGCCGCCCGATCGAGTCGGCGTCGTCGACGAGCTCGGCCGGCGTCCGCTCGAGCCGGTCGAACATCGCCCAGTAGACGGGCTTGCGCTCGCGGTCGTGGTAGTCGAGGAGCTGCGCGGCGAGCTCCTCTCCGGCGTCGAGGAGCTGCGAGCGAAGCAGCGCCCGCTCGACCTTCACCTCGGGCACGGGCCTCGGCTCCCTCACCTCGGGCAGCGGGAACGGCCCGAACGTCGCGAGCGCCTCGGCCCGGCGCTCGAGCAGCCAGTCGCGCAGCAGGAGCGTCGCGATGCAGTCCTCCCGGTTGTAGGCGTCGATCTGGTCGAGGAGCGCCTGCTCGCCGGTCTGCATCCACTGCTCGAAGACGACGATCGAGGTGCCGCCGTCCTTCACCTCGGCCGTGCGCTCGAAGGGGAGGAAGGCCTCGAGCTCCTTCAGCCCGTAGCCGGGCCGCGAGGTTCGGACGCCGTTGCGGACGACCTTGTAGAGGTCGACGAAGACGCCGCGGCGCAGCAGGTCGTCGAGCTCGGCCTCGCGCGTCCCGTAGCGGCCCATCAGCCGCTTGAGGGCGGTGATCTCGTACTGCGCGTAGTGGTAGACGTGCAGGTCGGGGTGCGCGCGCAGGCGCTCGTGGACGAGGTCGATGAACTGCTCGAACGCCACCTGCTCGCTCGCGTGGTCGTGCGCGTGGAGCGGCGTGAACGTGAGGTCGACGTCGAGGATCCCCCAGAGGTACTCGAGGCTCCCGTCCTGGTCCCAGAACGGGTTGCCCTCGAAGTCGAAGAAGAGGTCGCCCGGCGAGGGGTCGGGCAGGAGCGAGAAGCCCGACTCGGGCTGCGGCTCGAGGACGACGAAACGGTCGTCGCCGTTCTCGCGCGCCCAGAGCTGAAGCCCGGCCTGCTCGCGGAGCTTCGCCCAGGTGTCGGCGCTGATCCCGGCCGGCGCCGGTTCCGCCGGCGCCCGCCCGAGCGCGGCGAGCGTCGTGATCCCGGCGGCGGCGAGCTTCTCAATCTGCGTCCGGTAGAGCCCGGCGACGCGCGAGAGGTGGTCGACGGCGTCCCAGTGCGCGTCGCACAGCGGCCTGAACCCGCAGCTCCCGCAGTGGTCGCAGGGGATCGCCTCGGTCGGCGGCGGGTCGGCGACGAAACGCTCCAGTCGCGAGCGGACGCGCCGGTAGTAGGCGCCGAAGTCGCTCGGCCGGAAGGACACAAGCTGGCCGGAGCCGAGCATGACGTGGATCCGCTCCGGCTCCCGCCCCTGGAGCCGCGCGAGCTGCTCGTTGTAGAAGCAGAGCTGGAGGATGTAGGCCGGCTTCGCGCTGCGCGCGAGCTTCGTGTCGAGCGCCTCGTAGCTGCCGTCCGGCTGGCGGATCAGGAAGTCGGCGACCCCGCGCCAACCGTCGTGGGCGAAGACGGCCTGGAAGACGACGTCGGCGCCGCTCTCCAGCGCAGCGACCGTCCGTGCCTGAGCCTCCTCCCAGTCGCGCCCCTCGAACTCGATCTCGACGATCGTCTTCCCCTCGGCGCGGAGCGACTCGAGGTAGGCGCGCTCGTGCTCGAGGCCCTTGCGGAAGACGAGCTCCATCTGGTCGTTCTCGACCTCCGGCGCAGTGATCTCGCCGCGCGCTTGTGCGAGGGAGAGCGTGGTGAGGTGCTCGCAGGCTAGGAAGGCCGTGACGTCCGAAGGTGAAAGGTAGGTGTTGCCGTTGCGCTGGTGCATCACAGGAGTATCCGCTCTATGAGACCGATCTCTTAGGGAGCGGCGCGCGGGTGGCGAGTGAGGCGGACCTTGACGCCAGGTGACCGTCAACATCGCCAACCGCTTCGCCGACGACCGGCGTATCGTCGAGAAAGTCTTGCGCGTCATCGGCGGAGCCGCGTCCGGCCCCGTAGCGCCCTAGTCTCGCTGGGCGGACGTCGGCTG
>JBKJML010000059.1:0-7857 GCA_046596415.1 Gaiellaceae bacterium
CGGTAGTCGAGGAAGTCGGGTAGCTCGGGCTCCGCCTCGGTCTCGAGGCGCGGCGCCGCAGGGCAGAGCGTGAAGAGCGCACGCTTCAGCTCCTCGATGCCCGCGCCGGTCGCGCAGGAGACGGGGAACACGGCAACGATCCGCGGGTCGTCGATCGTGACCGTCGGCGGCTCGGGAAGCAGGTCGATCTTGTTCAGGACGAGCGCCTGCGGCCGCAGCTCGAGCCCGGCGCCGTATGCCGCTAGCTCGCGGTCGATCGTGCGGAAGCGCTCCTCGACGTCCTCGGTCGACACGTCGATCACATGCAGGAGCAGGCGGGCGCGCTCGAGGTGGGCGAGGAACTCGTGGCCGAGGCCGATCCCTTCGCTCGCCCCCTCGATCAGGCCGGGCACGTCGGCCACGGTCAGTTGGGCGCCGTCAGGCGACTCGACGATGCCGAGCACCGGCGCGAGCGTCGTGAACGGGTATTCGGCAACCTTGGGCTTGGCGTTCGAGATGCGCCGGAGCAGCGAGGACTTGCCGGCGTTCGGCAACCCGGCGAGCGCAGCGTCTGCGACGAGCTTCAGGTGGAGGTCGAGCTCGGCTTCGCCGCCGGGCAGGCCCGTCTCGGCGAAGCGAGGCGCTTGTCTCGTGGGCGTCGCGAAGTTCATGTTCCCGCGGCCACCGAGCCCCCCACGCGCGATCACGACCCGTGCGCCCGGCGTTGCGAGGTCGGTGACGAGCGTCCCTTCGGCATCGCGCACCTGCGTGCCGACCGGCACACTGAGCTCGATCGACGCGCCAGTGGCGCCGTGCTTACGAGCACCGGTGCCGTTATCACCTCGCGCGGCACGGAAGCGCGTCTTCGAGCGAAAGCCCGAGAGGTCGCGCAGGTCCGGATTCGCGGTCAATACAACATCGCCGCCCGGGCCGCCGTCGCCGCCGTCCGGCCCACCCTTGGGAACGTGCTTCTCGCGGCGGAAGCTCAGGCTGCCGTCACCGCCGCGACCCGCCTGCACATGGATGCGGGCCCGGTCGCTGAACACCGGGAGCTACTCGGCCGGTGGAGCGACGGAGATGGTGCGCTTCTCACCGCTTCTGCCGAACTCGACCACACCCTCGCGCTTGGCGAAGATCGTGTGGTCACGGCCGATGCCGGTGCCGTCGCCCGGGTTGAACTTCGTGCCGCGCTGGCGGACGATGATCATCCCGGCCTTGATCGTCTGACCGGCAAACATCTTGACGCCGAGGCGCTTGGACTCGGAGTCGCGCCCGTTGCGCGAGGAGCCGAGGCCCTTTTTATGTGCCATCTAGTTGTTCTCCTTCTCGGCGATCGCAGACTCGAGAGCCGCGAGCGCGCCCTTGCGCTTGCCGTGGGCCTGCTCGTACGCGAGCGCCGCCTCGAGCATCGGGTGGTTCCAGCCGGACGACTGCTCCTTGATCGCAGCGACGGTCAGCTCCTCGTAGCCGGACGGCATGCCCTTCACGTGGTCGTCGGCGGCATCCGTCTTCGGCGTCGCCTTCGCGGGCGCCTCGGCCTTCGGCTTGGCGGGCGTGTCCGACGCCTTCGGCTTCGCCGCAGGCTTCGAGGCAGTCGCGCCCTTCGCTCCGATCGACTCGATTTCGATCTGTGTGAGGCTGGCGCGGAAGCCGGTGTGCTTCTTGTACCCGACCTTGGCCTTGTACTTACCGATGCGAATCTTCTTGCCGAGCTCGTCGGAGACGACGCGCACCGTGACGGTCGCGTTCTTCGGCGCGATCTGCGTTCCACCGTCGCCACCGCCGATCAGGAGCACCGTGGGCTCGAAGGTGTTGCCGACGCCGTGCTTCAGGCGGTCGACGAGCAGCCGCTCGCCCTCACGAACGCGGTACTGCTTGCCACCAACGGAGATGATCGCGTAGCTCATAGCGTGGAAAACGCGGGCAAGAGCCCGCGAACCGAGGCAGTGTAGCGAATCAGGGGCATCTACGCCTCGATCTCGTCGAGCCACTCGGACATCGGAACGTAGTCGTCGGAGCGCGCCGGCTCGGCCTCGTCGCTCGGGGCGTCGTCCGCGACAGCCGCTTCGACGGCCTGCCCGGCCGGCGGCTCTTCGACGGCCTCGGGCTCGGCTTCGAGCTCCTCGGCGTCCTCGTCGGCCGCGTCGGCTGCGGCAGCTGCCGCAGCACCGGCGAGGGTCGGCTTCTTCTTGCGGTTGCGCCCACCGCGGGAACCGCGGCGTGTCTTCTTTTTCACCGGCGTGGCGCCGTCGGCGGCCGCGTCGCTCGTGGCATCGCTCTCCGGCCCTGCCTCGTCGATCACCGCTGCGCCCGTTCCGACCTCGTCCTCTTCGTCCTCGTCGTCGCCGCGGGGCGGCGCCGGGACATGGATGCGCGGGGCGCGCGAGCGAGCCGGCTTCGGAGCCACGACGGCAACGGCGCCGGCTGGCGCGTCAGCCACTACGTCGGGCCCGAGCGCTTCGTCAGGGGCCTCGGCCCCATCGGTCGCCCCTCCGGGCGGCTTCTTCTTGCGGTTGCGCCCGCCGCGGGAGCCACGACGCGTCTTCTTCTTCACCGCAGCCGCCCCAGCGGCCGCTACGGCCTCGGGCTCGTCGCTCTCGGCCTCGGCCTCGTCTAGCTCGGCGTCAGCTACCGCGTCGACCGGCTCGACGACGTCGTCGTCCTCGGCCTCGTTCTCCCCAGCGTCGACCTCAGGCTGCGCCTCCGCGTCGGCCGCACTGACCTTCTTACGGCTGGGAGCACGCGTCGGCTTCTCGGCCTCGCTCTCGAAGCTGATCGGCAGCGCCTCCTCGGGGCCGCCGACGAGCACGGCGTAGGCTGCATCGTCGAGCACGCGCTCGATCCGCACCTTGGCCTTCTTGCCGACGAGCCCGGCGGCTCCGCCGACGATCACGGTGCGATCGCCAACCTTGCCGGCTCCCGCCTGGGCGTCGTAACGGCCGATCTCGCCGAGCTTGACCTCGACGATGGCACCCTCTTCGACGCTGGATTCGGGCTTGAGCTCCTCGAGCTTGCCTTCGGCGAGCACGTTGACGTGGTCGGCGTGGACGCCGTCGAGCGGGACGAGGAAGAAGCGCTTCTTCGCGGCGGCCTCGATCTCGACGAGCCGCGCACCACCGGGCCCGGTGACGAGCGATGCGGTGCGTGCGGCGACCTCGATGCGGAAAGCCTGGGCGCGGGAGCCGGCCGCGAGCGCCTGCAAGCGCCGCTCCACCTCCATTGCGGCCGTGGCCTCCGACACGACGATGCCGTCGCCAGCGCAGGTCGGGCACTTCTTGGTCAGGATCTCGCGCGGCCCGTCGGTGACGTTCTGGCGCGTCATCTCGACGAGGCCGAGCGGCGAGATCTCGACCACGTAGGTCTTGGTGCGGTCGCGCTCGAGCTCGTTCCGTAGCGCCTCCTCGACCGCGGCCCGGTTCTTCGGGTTCGCCATGTCGATGAAGTCGATGACGATGATGCCGCCGATATCGCGCAACCGGAGCTGGCGAACGACCTCCTTCACGGCCTCGAGGTTGTTCTTCGTGATCGTGTCCTCGAGCCGGGCGCCCGATGTCTTCGAGCGCGAGCCGACGAAACGGCCCGTGTTCACGTCGATGACGGTGAACGCCTCGGCATAGTCGAAGACCAGGTAGCCCCCGGAGGGCAGATCGACCCGCCGGGACAAGGTGGAGCGAATCTCGGCGTCGACGCCCGTGCCCTCGAAGAGCGGTGTCTTCTCCTTGTAGCGGCTCACCCGCTCGAGCATGTGAGGGGAGGTCTTCTTCAGGTAGCCGACGATGCGCTTGTAGGTGCGCTCGTGGTCGATCACGGCGCGCAAGAAGTCGCCCGCGAAGAGATCGCGGACGATGCGGAGCGGCAGCTCGGCCTCCTGGTAGACGAGCGATGGGGCCTTGGCGCTCTTGGCGCGGGCATCGATCGTCTTCCAGAGCCGCTGGAGGAAGACGAGGTCACGCTCGACATCCTCTGCGGAGGCACCCTCGGCCGCGGTGCGGACGATGATGCCGCCATCCTTCGGATCGAGGCCCTTGATGATCTCCTTGAGACGCGCGCGCTCGGCGTCGTCGAGCCGCCGTGAGACGCCGAGGCCCTCGCCGTGCGGGACGTAGACGAGGAAGCGGCCCGGGAGCGAGATCTCGGTCGTCAGCCGCGCGCCCTTCGTCTTCATCGGGTCCTTGACCGCCTGGACGAGGATCGTCTGGCCGCGGGCGATCAGATCGGTGATCTTCTTCCCGTGGCGCTTGCCTTCGAGCTCGGGGGCGATGATCTCGTCGACGTAGAGGAAACCGTTCTTCTCGAGCCCGATCTCGACGAATGCGGCCTCCATCCCGGGTAGGACGTTGTCGACCGTGCCGAGGTAGATGTTGCCGGCGATCGAGCGCCGCTCGGGCCGCTCGAGGTAGACCTCGGCGACGCGGTCGTCCTCGAGGATCGCGACGCGGGACTCGCCGACGTCGACCGAGATCAGCAGCTCGCGCTTCGCGGCCGGAAGCGGCGCGCGGCGAGGCGGTACACGCCGCCGCGGCTGGTTCGCACGACGCTCCTGGCGCTGGCTGCGCTCGGGGCGAGGCTCTCGCTTGCGCTCGGTGCGCTGCTCTTTCGGCTTCGCCTCGTCCGAGGCGTCAACGGCGTCTGCCTTGGCGGTCGAGCCGGTCGAACCAGCCTCGCCGGGCTTTTTGCGGTTGCGGCCACCGCGGGTACCGCGGCGGCGCTTCGGCCTCGCGGCCGGATCTGTAGGGCCGGCGGACGAAGCCGCCGGAGTGCGGTCAGCCGGCGGTGCCGGCTGCTCGACGGGAGCCGGGGCCTGCGCCGCCGGCGTGTCCTGCTGAGCGTCCTGAGGACGCTCTTTCTTCAAACGAAACCATGGCAAGAGAGAGTTCTCCTAGGTTGATGACCGCGCGCAGGTCAAGGGCCCCTGGAGTCCGGGCCGGCCGCGCGCGATGAGTGGTGAAAAGCTTGGGCATGAGCCTCTGAGGGCGAAGGCTAGCAGTCGCCCCGGCTTCCGGCCCTCCCCGCGTGGGTTCTAAGAGCCTCTAACGCAATGAAGCTCTGAGTCTCATTACGTTAGAGGCTCTAAGCCGCTGCGGGGCGCAGCCGCGCGCGCCGCGCGTGCACCGCACGGAGGCGCTGGCTGAGGCGGGCCCAGGCCCACGGCTCGACCTCGTGATAGCGCCGCTCGGCCTGGCCGCGAGTCGCCTCGAGGTACTCGAACCAGGCGTCGGCTTCCTCGATCTGCAAAATCTCTTCCGCGTGCTCCATGGCGGCCATCTCGCCTCCCTCAAGGTCGATTTCGGGGATCGTAGGATCTGGACCGGACGGAACGAGCGCTAGCGGGCCGCGGTCGCTGCGAAGTACCGCAGTGCGGCCTCGCCGAGCGCGCGAGTGCCCGCGTAGGCAATCGCGCCCTTGAGCGCCCAGCCGGCGACCGGAACGAAGCCGAGCGCCTCCCGTGCGAGCAGGCGCAGGCCGAAGGCGGAGCCCACGACGGCGAGCACCTCGGGGAGCCGGCTCTGGTCGATCTCGACGCCGTGGGCCGCGCCGAGTCGCAACACGAGCCGCACCTGGTTCAGCGTCAGCACCGGCAGGTCGGCGCCGGGCACGAAGATGGCTGCGCCGAGAATGCCGTTCTTGCGCGAGAAGTCTCGGATCAGCTCCCGGCACACCGGCTCCCGGAGCACGGGCAGCCGCGCCGCAAGCGACGTGCCGCGCTCGCCGAGCCGCGCCGCGAGCACCTCGGCGATCTGCTCGACCGGAAAGCCGCTGCCCGGGGCGCAGAAGACGACATCGGTGGCGAGCACGTACGGCACGTCCCATAGCTCCTCGGCCCCGGTCTGGACGGCCACGATCGGCACCCGGGCCCGGTTTGCCGCCTTCAGCAGCTCTCGGTCGGTATCGGTCGGCTCGCCGGCGAGCACGTGCACGAGCGCCTCGGCTGCCCCCACTTCGCCGCCCTCGCGGACGACGCGCGGGGCGCCGCCCCGCGCGAGCTCCTTCGCGAGCTGCCCCGCGAGCACGCCGCTTACCTGCAACGGCCGCGCGTCGCCGAGTGAGCGTGCCTCCTTCAGCAGCCCGAAGAGGACGGTCGGGTTGAGCGACGCCAACTATCGACCGATCCGTCGGCGCTGGTTGCCGCGCGCGTGGATCGACTGGAGCACGCCGATCCCGAGCAGGTTCGCGACCATCGACGAGCCGCCGACCGTGACGAACGGCAGCGGAATGCCGGTGACGGGCGCGATCCCCATTGTCATCCCGACGTTGACGAAGATCTGGAACAGGAACCCAACGACGATGCCTCCTGCCACGATCGCGCAGTAATGGTCGCGAGCGAGCGTGATCACACGGAGGCCGCGCCAGACGACGAGCAGGTAGAGGAGCAGCAGGATCGCCGCGCCGAAGAAGCCACGCTGCTCGGCGAACGAGGCGAACACGAAGTCGGTCTGATGCTCCGGTACGTAGTCGTAACGGGTCTGAGTCGCCCCGGCGACACCGCGGCCGTCGAGGCCGCCGGAGCCGACCGCGGTCATCGACTGCGTCACGTTGTACGTCAGTCCGGCCGGGTCACGGTCTGGGTTCGTGAACCCGGTCAGGCGGGCCGTCTGGTACGGCCTCAACACCTCGACGCCGAGCGACGGGAGCAGCCAGAGCGCGCAGACGATCCCGGTCACGCCGATCGCACCCAGCACGACGAGGTGGGACCAGCGGACGCCGCCGACGAAGAGGATCGCGGCGAGCGCGGCGCCGTAGACGAGCGTCGTGCCGATATCGGGCTGCACGAACACGAGCAGCATCGGCACGAGACCGAGGCCGACGATCGAGACGACACCGCGCCAGCGCGTGAGCCGGCGGGCGCGGTCGGTCACGAAGCCGGCGAGCGCGAGCACGAAGAAGAGCTTCCCGAACTCGGACGGCTGGAAGACGAACGGGCCGACGTCGATCCACCGGGTCGAGCCTCGTGCGGCCTCACCGAGTGCGAACACGACGACCATCAGCACTGTCGTGCCGGCATAGAGCACCTTGCGGTAGCGCCGGTAGAGCTCCGGATCGACGAACATCAGCACGAGCATCCCGGCCACGCCGGCGGCGGCGGCGATCCCCTGCCGCACGAGGAAGTGGCCCGGGTCGCCCTCGACCGAGTAGCGCGTGATGCCGTCGATCGCCCAGAGGCCGTAGCCGACGAGCCCGGCGACGGTCGCGAGCAGAAGCCAGTCCAGGCGGCGGACGAACGCCACGGCGTCGGCGCGCTCGGCGCGGCGCGCACGGGCCTGATTGCGGGTGCCGGCGTAATCGATCATCAGTCGGAGGGAACCACGCCCTGGGCTCCGGCCTTCGTGTTGAACCACTCCTCGAAGACGCGCAATGCGGCCGGGGCGGCGGCGACGCCGCCGTGGCCGCCGTTCTCGATCAGGGCACAGACGACGATCGCCGGCTTGCCGTTGTAGCGCGAGCCGTCGTAGGGCCCGTAGCCGCACCACCAGGCCTGGTCCTCCTGGTGGCCGATCGGGTACCCCGGCAGGTTGACGATCTTCTCTGCCGTGCCCGTCTTCCCGGCGACCGCGACGGGGAACGAGCCGAAGACGCCGGACGAGGTGCCGTCCTTGTCGTGCGTCGCCGCGTAGAGGCCCTCGTTGACGACCGCGAGCGCACCCGAGTCGATCCCGACAGCGCGCGGCGGGTCAGGTGCGAAGCGCGCCTGGGTGACGGCCGACGCGCCGTTCGAGCCCGGCCGCTCGACGTCCTGGACGAGGTACGGGGTGACGAGCTTGCCGCCGTTCGCCAGCAGCGCATAGAAGCGCGCCATCTGGAGCGGAGTGACGGCGATGTCCTTCTGGCCGATCGTGAGCTGGATCGAGTCGCCCGGGTTCCACGCGCGGTCGATCGGTG
>JBKJML010000069.1:0-25526 GCA_046596415.1 Gaiellaceae bacterium
CCGGCGTCTCGTGGACGACGGCCGCCCGCGACTCGGTGAGCCGGTTGATCAGCGTCGACTTGCCGACGTTCGGGTAGCCGACGATCGCGACCGTGCCGGCGATCTCGACCGGCTCGGGCCTCGGCTCGTCCTGAAGCTCCTCGGGCTCGAGGTCCTCGGGCTTGTCGCGCTTGTCGTTCATCGCGGCGGCGGCGTCGCATGGCGGGGTCGGCCGAGGGCGTGCATCTCGACCAGGAAATCCCAGAGGCGGCGGATCTCGAGCTGGATCTCGTGCGATCCCTCCCGGTAGCCCTTCGCGTTCTTCGTCAGCCCTTCGAAGCGCATCGGCTCGCCCCAGGCGACCGAGACGGGGTGCCAGTTGCCGAGCTTCCAGTCCTGCGTGCCGTGGATCGCCGCACAGACGACGGGCGCGTCTTCCTGGATCGCAGACATCGCCGCGCCCGCCTGCACCTCGCCGGGGGCGCCGGAGCGCTGCCGCGTGCCCTCGACGAAGAGCCCGAGCGCGCCGCCGGTGCGAACGGCCTCGCGCATCAGCCGCACCGCCTCACGGTCCGACTCGCCGCGGCGGACGGCGATCGTGCCGAAGCTGCGGATCAGCTGTCCGAGCCCGGGGATGCGGTGCGCCTCGATCTTGGCCATGAACTGGATCCGTCGCGGTGAGAGCGCCCCGAAGACCGGCGGGTCGATCCAGTGGAAGTGGTTGAAGGCCATGACGAGCCCGCCGCGTGCGGGCACATTCTCGACCCCGTAGTTACGCAGTGGCGTGAAGGCGCGCACGAGCGGCGAGATCGTCAGTTTGCCGACCGCCCAGGCGACTTCGTCCCTGTTCATGCGGTCTGCGCCGCCCGGACCATCGACACGATCCGGCCGACGACCTCCTCGACCCCGAGTGAGGTCGTGTCGATCTCGATCGCGTCGGCGGCCGGGCGCATGTTGACAGCGTCCTTCTCGTCCCGCACGCGCAGGTCGGTCGCGAGTGCGTCGGCACCGATCCCGGGGCGGTCTGCGATCCGGCGTCCGGCCCGCACGGAAGGGTCGGCCACGAGGTAAACCTTTACCTGAGCGTTAGGTGCAACAACGGTGCCGATGTCGCGGCCCTCGATCACGACGTCGCCCTCCTCCCCGAGCGCCTGCTGGCGCTCGCGCATGACGTGTCGCACCGCCGGATGCCGCGCGACGACCGGGACGAGCCGGTCGATGTTCGGCTTCCGAATCGAAGAGGTGACCTCGGTGCCGGCAATCGAGACGCGCCCCGCGTCGTCGAACTCGACCGGATGCTCCCGCGCGAGCGCAGCAAGCTCGTCTCCCCGGTCGAGCGGCAACTCCCTCTGCATCGCGAGCCAGGTGAGCGCTCGATACATGGCGCCCGTATCGAGGTAGCGGAAGCCGAGCCGCTCGGCGAGCGCGCGTGCGACGGTGCTCTTGCCGGCCCCAGCGGGGCCGTCGATCGCGACGATCATTGGCTGGCCTGGCTCCTGAGTGAGTCGACGAGCGGAAAGAAGCCGGGGAAGCTTACCGAGACACATTCGGCGCCCTCGACCTCGACGCCGTCGCGCGAGTAGAGGCCTGCGAGCGCCCCGAGCATCGCGATCCGGTGGTCGCCGTACGAGCGGATCCGCCCCCCGCGCAGCCGGGTCGGAACGCCGCGGATCTTGAAACCGTCGGGGGTGGCGCGAATATGGGCGCCGGTCGCACGCAGACCGTCGACAAGCGCCTCGATCCGGTCGGACTCCTTCGCGCGCAACTCCTCGGCGCCGCGGACGATCGTGTCGCCGCGGGCCGAGGCGGCGGCGAGCGCGAAGAGCGGCAGCTCGTCGATCATCGCCGGGATCTCGCGCGCGTGAAGCTTCGCGCCGGTGAGCTCGGACGAGTGGATGTCGAGATCGGCGACCGCCTCGCCGCCGATCCGGCGCCGGTTGAACACCGTGATCCGGGCGCCCATCCGCTCGAGCACGTCCATCAGACCGATCCGGCGCGGGTTGACACCGACGCCGTGGATCGTCACCTCGGAGCCGGCGAGGAGCGTGGCCGCGACGATGAACGGGGCGGCGGAGGAGAAGTCGCCGGGGATCTCGACCTCACCGAGTACGAGCCGCTCGGGCGGCCAGACGCTGACGCTCGTCGGGCGTCGAACGACCCTGGCGCCGGCGGCCTGGAGCATGATCTCGGTGTGATCGCGAGTTGGACGGGGCTCGACGACCGTCGTCTCGCCGCCCTCGGCGTAGAGGCCCGCGAGGAGCGTCGCCGACTTCACCTGCGCGCTCGCGACCGGCAACTCGTAGGAGAGAGGCGAGAGCGTTCCGCCCTCGATCACGAGCGGTGCAGTTCCTCCCTCGGCGGTCTCGATGGTTGCGCCCATGCGGCGCAGCGGCTCGGCGACGCGCTCCATCGGACGTGTACGGAGCGAGTCGTCGCCGGTCAACTCGAAGCGGCCCTCATGCCCGGCGAGCACGCCGGCCAGCAAGCGCAGCAACGTGCCTGAGTTGGCGCAGTCGATCGCGGCGCGCGGTGGGACGAGGCCGCGCAAGCCCTGCCCGTAGACGCGCAACACGTCCTCCCCGGCCTCGTAGATCTTCACCCCGAGCGCTCGCAGCGCGGCGATCGTCGCCTCGGTGTCGTCCGAGCGGCCGAAGCCGACGATCCGCGTCTCACCCTCGGCGATCGCGGCGAGCAGGAGGGCGCGGTGCGAGATCGACTTGTCGCCGGGCACGACGATGTGGCCGACGAGCGAGGCCGCGGGCTCGACTCTCATTCCGGGCTCGACTCGAGTACAGGGGCAACGACGACGCCGTAGCCTTGTGCTTCGAGGATTGCTGCCCCACGGGCCGCCTCGCTCTCGCCGGCGACGAGGATCGTCAGCGTCCCCCCGCGCTCGCTCGAGAGGTGCTCGAGGTCGAAGTCGGCGATGTTGATCCGCTCGGCGCCGAGCGCCTGCGCGATCCCGGCAATCACGCCTGGCCGGTCGGGCACGTGCACGCGGAGCCGCTGGAGCGAGCCGGGATCGTCGTACGCGGTCTCGAGCAGACGGCGGCGGTTCCCGGCTGCCTCGCCGATCCAGCGCGCGAGGAAACCCGCATCCTCCGAGGCGAGCGCCGCCTCGACCTGCTCGATCCGGCGACGGTGCTCGACCAGCGCGGCCCCGAGCGCTGCCCGGTTCTCGAGGAAGATGTCGACCCAGATCCGCGGGTTCGCGCCTGCGATCCGGGTCATGTCGCGGAGCGAGCCGCCGGCCGCCGCGAGCGGCTCGTGCCCGTCGACCCGAGCGCCGCCCGCCTGATTCAGGAGCACGTTCGCGAGCGCATGCGGGAGGTGGCTCGTGACCGCGACAAGCCGGTCGTGAGCCTCAGGATCGACCGCGACCGGGATCGCGCCGAGCGCGGAGACGAACCCATGCACGAGCTTGTAGCGCTCGGGCTCGGTCGCGGCGACCGGGGTCAGGAACCACGTCGCGCCCTCGAAGAGCTCGCCGCTCGCCCGGTCGGGCCCGCGCGCCTCGGAGCCGCAGATCGGATGGCCGCCGATGAAGCGTCCGTCCCCGGCGGCCGCCGCGCACACGCCACCCTTGGTCGAGCCGACGTCGGTGACCGTGCAGTCTGCCCCGCTCGCGTCGAGCACCGCCCGAACCTGGGCCGACAGCGACGCCACAGGCGCCGCAACCAGGGCGAGCTCGGCCCCTGCGAGCGCGGCGGCAAGGTCCGCGGCAGGCTCGACAGCGCCGCGCTCGGCTGCGATCGCGAGGTGGGCGGCGTCGGGATCCCAGCCGGTGACGCGCTCGACGCCGACCCGCCGCGCTGCGAGCCCGACGGACGCGCCGATCAGACCGGTGCCGATGACGGCGAGTGAGCGGAGCGGAGCCACGGAACTCCTAGCTGGGTAGTTCCACGGGATCGTCCGTCTCGGGGCGTGGGCTGGTCGCTCTGGGGCGCGCCGGCAGGCCGATGCCGATGCCGGTGGCATCGGTGAGGACTGGCGGCGCGAAGCGCACGGCACGCCCGGAGGGCCGCGCAGCGGCCAGCCGGACGGGCCGGGAGCGACCCAGACGCACCAGCACACGCAACCGAGCGCACGAGAACGTGGAACTACTCATCTAGCTTCGCATCAGCTCGGCCACGCGAAACGCGAGGTCGAGCGACTGGCGGGCGTTCAGGCGTGGGTCGCAGAGGCTCTCGTAGCGCACCGTCAGCTCCTCCTCGAGCACCGCCGCGTTCCCCCCGAGGCATTCGGTCACATCCTCGCCCGTGAACTCGAGGTGGACGCCTCCCGGCCAGGCCCCCTCGGCTCGGCAGACGGTGAAGAAGGTGCTGACCTCGGCCATGATCTCCTCGAAGCTCCGCGTCTTGATCCCGCTTGCGGTCCGGACGGTGTTGGCGTGCATGGGGTCGCACGCCCAGACGACCGGCTGCTCGGCCTCGGTAACGGCGCGCAGGAGCGGCGGCAGCACCTCGGCGAGGCGCTCGGAGCCCATTCGCACGATGAACGTGAGCCGGCCGGGTGCCCGCGCCGGGTTGAGCCGCTCGCAGAGCTGGAGCACGTCCGTAGGAGTCGCGGCCGGCCCGAGCTTCACCCCGAGTGGGTTGTGAACGCCCGCGAAGAACTCGACATGTGCGCCCTCCGGCTGCCGCGTCCGCTCGCCGATCCAGAGCATGTGCGCCGAGCAGTCGTACCAGTCGCCCGTGAGCGAGTCCTTACGCGTGAGCCCCTCCTCGTAGTCGAGCAGGAGCCCCTCGTGGCTCGTCCAGACGTCGACCTGGTGCAGCTGCGGCGAAGCGACGAGGTCGATCCCGCAGGCGCGCATGAACCCGAGCGCCCGCTCGATCTCGATCGCGATCGCCTGGTACCGCTGTCCCTCCGGCGCGCTCGCCGCGAACTCCTGGTTCCACATCTGCACCTGAGTCAGGTCGGCGAACCCGCCCTTCGTGAAGGCGCGCAGGAGGTTCAACGTCGCGGCCGACTGGTGGTAGGCGCGCACCATCCGCTCCGGGTCTGCGACCCGGGCCTCCGCCGTCGGGGCGTCGTCGTTGACCATGTGGCCCAGAAAGGACGGCAACTCGAGCTCGCCGACGAGCTCGGTCGGGGTCGACCGGGGCTTCGCGAACTGGCCTGCGATTCGCCCCACCTTGACGAGCGGTAGGGCCGAGCCGTAGATCATCACCACCGACATCTGAAGCAGGATCTTCAGCTTCTCGCGGATCGACACCGCCGTGAAGTCGTGGAAGGACTCGGCGCAGTCGCCCGCCTGGAGGAGGAAGGCGCGACCGGCCCCGACCTCGGCGAGGGCGGCCTGAAGATCGCGCGCCTCACCCGCGAAGACAAGCGGCGGTAGCGCCTTCAGCCGTGCGAGCGCAGCCTCGGCGCCGGCCTCGTCCGGCCACTCGGGCTGGTGCCGCGCCGGCTGGCTGCGCCACGACGAGGGCGTCCATGCTGTTGGGGTTACGACCATGGAAGCCAGTGTAGTTGCGCCCTTCCGGCACCAGCCCGATCCTGTTTCGACATCACTTCCGCCTGCATCGGTCGCAGCTGGCACTGGCGCCGCGAGCGTGGCGGGAGCCTGCGCGCGACCTAAAGCGCCGCCTCTGACAGCCCGCTGCGCTCTCGGCCCTCCGACGGAGGCCTATTTCGTCGTTATCCTTTCTGAAAGGCTCCAGCACCCATGCGCATCTTCTCCGGCATCCAACCCACCGGCGACAAGCACCTCGGCAACCTGATCGGCGGCTTCCGCCAGTACGCGTCGACCCAGGAGCGCGGTGAGGCGTTCTTCTGCGTCGTCGACCTGCACTCGATCACGACCGAGTACGACCCGGTCGACTTCCACGCGCGCACGCTCGACCTGACCGCGATGCTGTTCGCGACCGGGCTCGACCCGGACCGCTCGACCGTCTTTGCGCAGAGTCACGTCACGGCGCACGCGGAGGCCGCTTGGCTGCTCGGCTCGGTCACGAGCTTCGGCCACCTCGGCCGGATGACGCAGTTCAAGGACAAGTCCGACCGGCGTGACTTCGTCTCGGCCGGCCTCTTCACCTATCCGGTGCTGATGGCGGGCGACATCCTTCTCTACGACACCGACATCGTCCCGATCGGCGACGACCAGCGCCAGCACCTCGAGCTGACACGCGACATCGCGGAGCGGTTCAACGCGCGCTACGGGGAGACGTTCGTCGTGCCACAGGCGGTCTATCCGGAGGTCGGTGCGCGGATCATGGATCTCCAGGATCCGACCAGCAAGATGTCGACGAGCGACGGCAGCGCGCAGGGAACGGTACGGATCCTCGACGAGCCCGATGCGATCCGGAAGAAGTTCCGCTCGGCCGTGACCGACTCCGGCCGCGAGGTGACCCGGGCACCCGACAAGCCGGGTGTCACGAACCTGATCGACATCCTCTCGGTCGCGAGCGGCAAGACGCAGGCCGAGATCGAGTCGCACTACGGCGACTCGGGGTACGGGCAGTTCAAGACCGACGTCGGCGACGCGATCGTCGAGCTGCTCGGGCCGGTGCAGGAGCGCTATCGGGAGCTCCGCGCCGACGAGGGCGAACTGCGGCGCCTGCTGGCGCTCGGCGCCGAGAAGGCGCGAGCCACGTCGGCGCCGGTGCTGGAGCGGATGTACGAGCGCATGGGGTTCGTCAGGCTCTGATGGACGACGTCGATCTCGCGCTGCGGAACACGACCTATGGGCTCGTCGTCTCGCTGGGCCGGATGCCGACCGCCGTCGAGACCGCGTTGGCGAACGGGATCGAGGCTGGCGATGTCGAGAGCGGCTGGCGGCGACTGCATGAGGCCCACGCGCTCGTGCTCGACGCCAACACGGGCGCGATCCGGATGGCGAACCCGTTCTCGGGCATCCCGACCCCCTACCGGGTGGAGGCGGACGGCCGCTCCTGGTTCGCGAACTGCGCCTGGGACGCGTTCGGGATCTGCGCCGCGCTCGGCACCGACGGTCGCATCGAGACGGCATGCGCCGACTGTGGCGAGCAGCTCGCCGTCGTGGTGCGCGACCGGCGACCCGACGACGAGAGCCTGCTCTTCCACTGCCTCGTTCCCGCCGCACACTGGTGGGACGACATCGTCTTCACCTGAAGGTCGATGAACCTCTTCCGGTCGGAAGAGCACGTGAGGCGGTGGCTGCGAGGCAGCGAGCCCGGAGCGACGATCCCCGTCACAACGCTCTGCGACCTCGCCCACGCCTGGTGGGCAGACCGCGTCTCGCCGTCGTGGCGGCCGCACACGCGGGACGAGAATCAGGCGATCCTTGAGCGGCTCGGGCTCAGCGGCGCCTTCTGGGCGCTTCCACCCGGGTAGCCGACCCGAGCGCGTCGATCTCTGCGCGGGTCAGCTCGCGCCAGCGCCCGACCGGCAGGCCACGCAGGTCGAGCGTCGCGTAGCGCGGCCGGTGGAGCCGTTTCACCGGGTGGCCGACCGCATCGAGCATCCGGCGGACCTGCCGGTTCCGGCCCTCGTGCAGCACGAGCTCGATCCGGTTCGCGTCGAGGCGCGTCACCTGAGCCGGCGCCGTCTTTCCGTCCTCGAGCGTCACCCCCTCGGCGAGCTTGCGGAGCGTGCCGTCGGTGGGTCGCCCTTCGACCGTCGCCTCGTAGACCTTGTCGACCCCGTAGCGCGGGTGGGCGAGCCGGTGGGCGAGCGGGCCGTCGTTCGTGAGCAGGAGCGCTCCGGTCGTGTTCACGTCGAGCCGCCCGACCGGGACGATCTTCGCGTCGTGGCCGACGAGGCCGACGACCGTCGGCCGGTTCTCCGGGTCCTTCGCTGTCGTGACGACGCCCATCGGCTTGTGCAGCAGCACGTACGCCAGCCGCTGCTTGCCGACTGGCCTGCCGTCGACCTGGACCTTGTCGTGCTCGAGCACGAACGTGTTCAGCTGGCCGGGCTCGCCGTTCACTTTCACGCGGCCGGCCTTGATCAGCTCGTCGGCGCCACGACGCGACGCGACGCCGGCACGGGCGAGGTAGGCGTTGAGGCGCATTGCCTTGTAGTCTCACGCACCGTGCAGAACCACGGTGACGACTTCCGCCGGCTGGCCGACCTCCTCGTCGGCTTCGGCTCCAACATCCAGCCCGGCGACGTGCTCGGCGTCAGTAGCTACCTCGGGATGGAGGAGCTGACCCGGGAGATCGCGCGGGCCGGCTACGAGCGTGGCGCCAAGTGGGTCGACATCCTCTGGTTCGACCCGTTTGTGAAGCGCCAGCGGCTGCTGCACGCCGACGAGTCGACGCTCGACTTCGTGCCGCCGTGGATGGGGCAGCGCGCCCTGTGGCTCTCGGAGGTGCATGCGGCGCGCGTCTCGCTGACCGGCGCCGATCCGCGCGCCTACGAAGGTCTCGACCCGTCGCGAACGGGGAAGGACGTGATGCCGTACCTCAAGGAGGTGCCGGTGATCGTCAACGAGCGCACGACGAGCTGGTGCGCCGGCCCGTGCCCGACGCAGGGCTGGGCGCAGCTCGTCCATCCGGGCCTCTCACCCGAGGATGCGTACGAGAAGCTCTGGGAGCAGATCAAGTGGGTCTGCCGACTCGACACCGACGACCCGATCGGCGCCTGGGAGGAGCGGATGAAGGTGATCGTCGACTCGGCCGCCCGGTTGACGTCGCACCGGTTCGACGCGATCCACCTGAAGGCCCCGAACGGCACCGACGTCACGGTGGGCCTGCTACCGAGCTCGAAGTGGCTCGGCGCAGAGTTCACGACGATCGACGGCCGGACGCACTATCCGAACCTGCCGACCGAGGAGATCTTCACGACACCCGACCCGGCGCGAGTCGACGGCACGGTCGTTGCGACGATGCCGCTCGACTTCTACGGCTCGCGCATCGAGGGGATCCGGCTCGAGTTCGAAGGCGGCCGCGCGGTCAAGATCGACGCCGACAAGGGCGCCGACTCGCTCCGCTCGATCGCCTCGAAGGACGATGGCGCAAATCGCCTCGGCGAGCTCGCGCTCGTCGACCGCCAGGGCCGGATCGGGCCGCTGAAGACGATCTTCTACGAGACCCTGCTGGACGAGAACGCCGCCAGCCATGTGGCGCTCGGTAACGCCTACTCGTTCCCCGTCGAGGACGAAGCCGACCTACCCCGGATCAATAAGAGCGACATCCACGTCGACTTCATGATCGGCACCGACGAGATGGAAGTCGACGGGATCGCGAAGGACGGGACGCGCACCCCGCTCCTACGCGGCGGGGAATGGCAGCTCTGACCGACGCCCAGCGCCTCGCCGAGCTCGTGGTCGAGGTCGGCGCGAACGTCCAGGCGGGACAGGACGTCCTGATCCTGGCCGACCTCGGCACCGAGGAGGCCGTGCGGGAGGTGGTCGGCGCTGCGTACCGCCGCGGTGCGCTCTACGTGCACGTCTTCTGGTGGGACGCGCTGACGAAGCGCCAGCGGCTGCTGCACGCGCGGCCGGAGACGCTCGACTACGTACCGCCGGAGCTCGGCTCGCACTTCACACGGCTCGGCGCCGAGGGCGGGTGCTTCATCTGGCTGATCGGCAATCCCCACCCCGACGCGCTGGACGACGTCGACGCCGAGCGCGCGGGCCGCGACATGCTGCCGAGGGTGAAAGAGCGGGGCGAGGTGGTGCTGGCACGAACGATGAACTGGTCGATCGCGACGTGGCCAACCGAGGGATGGGCCCACCAGGTGTTCCCCTCGCTCGCTCCCGGCGACGCGTTCGAGCGGCTCCGGCGTGAGCTGGTGCACGTCTCCCGGCTCGACGAGCCGTCAGCGGCCGACGCGTGGCGAGCGCGAATCGCGGAGCTCGAGGGAGCAGCGGAGCGGCTGACGGCGCGGCGTTTTGACGCGATCCGCTTCACGGGGCGCGGGACCGACCTGACGGTCGGCCTGTTCCCGAGCAGCAGCTGGCGGACGGGCTACTTCGAGCGGGTCGACGGCGTCAAGAGCCTCGTCAACATCCCCACCGAGGAGATCTTCACGACCCCCGACCCAGCCCGCGTCGATGGCGTCGTCCGCGCAACGAAGCCGCTCGAGGCCTCGGGCTCGCTGATCGACGGGATCGTCGTCCGCTTCGAGGGCGGGCGCGCCGTGCAGATCGACGCCGACGAGAACGCCGACGTGCTGCGGGCGATCGCCGCGAAGGATGACGGCGCTGCCCGCCTCGGCGAAGTGGCGCTCGTCGACGGCTCGGGCAGGATCGACGCGCTCGGCACGGTTTTCTGGAACACGCTCCTCGACGAGAACGCCGCCAGCCACATTGCGCTCGGCGCCTCCTACGATTTCGTGGTCGAGGACGAATCCGACCGCGCGAATGCCAATCAGAGCGAGATCCACCTCGATTTCATGATCGGCTCGAAGGACGTCGACGTTGACGGGGTTACGACGGACGGCGAGAGCGTTCCCGTCCTCCGCGGCGGCGACTGGCAGCTCTAGACGTGCCCTGAAGGGGCGTCAGCGCCCGCTGACAGGGACTGTCCCTCGGCCGTGGCCCGACGAGCACCGCTCACGTCGCCGACGCCCAGCGCGAAAACGACCTAGTGGCTCTGAGCCACAAGGCTGTTCGAGGCTCTTACTCAGGCGCTACGGGAGACCGCGACCGAGTGGAGCCGCTCGCGGATCTCCGCGGCTGAGTCGCCGAGATCGTCGAGGCGCGGCAGCGCCGCGAGATCCTCGAGCCCGAAGACCCGTTCGAAGAGCGCCGTCGTCCGGTAGCGGACTGCCCCACCGGGGCCGTCGTCGCGCCCGGCCTCCGAGATCAGCCCCCGCTCGAGCAGGCCCGCCACGGCCGAGTCGGCCGCGACACCACGGATCCGCGCGATCTCCGGCCGACTGACCGGGCCGAGGTAGGCGACGATCGCGAGCGTCTCGAGCCCGGCCTGCGAAAGGCCACGCTCAACGGGACGCTCGACGAGCCGCGAGCAGGCTTCGGCTGCCTCGCGCGCGGCGCGGAAGGCCCAACCGCCCGCGACGTGCTCCAGCACGATGCCGCTGCGCCCCTCGCGGTAGCGCTCCGTCAGAAGCCCGAGCGCCGTCTCGATCCGCTCGGCGTCGTCGTCGGCCGCACGGGCGAGCTCATCGACCGGGAGCGGCGCGGAGGCGACGATCAGGAGCGCCTCGACGGTCCGGGCGAGGCTGTCGAGCGGATTGCTGGTGATCAGGCGGAGCGGACGGTCCACGCGGACATCCTTTCGGAAGCGGTTTCGGTTTCCTCTTCGGCCCGGTCGGCTCCGGCACGCGCCACACGGATCGCCGCGAACGGAGCAGCCTGGTCGAGCCGGATCTCACCGGCCTTGTGGAGCTCGAGCAGGGCCAGGAAGGCGACGGCCTGCTCGATCCGCGAGAGACCCGCCACCTCGGTGTCGAAGTCGAAGCGGCGGCGGCGGCGAAGCGTGGCGCGGAAGCGCTCGAGGAACTGCGCGACCGGTGGGAAGCGGAGCCCCATGTGCGCGAGCGACACATCCGGCGGCGCGACAGCGAGCGCACGAAGGGCGGCGGCGAGCCGCTCGGGCTCCTGCGGCGCCAGCGTGCGGTCTGGCACCGGCGCGAGCGGCGCGGGGCCGATGCGGAAGTAGCGGTCGCGCTCGGCGACGAGGCGCTCGGCGAGCCAGGCCGCGGCTTCTTTCAGCCGCCGGTATTCGGCCAGGCGGCGCGCCAGCTCCTCCGCAGCCTCCTCGGGCTCGAGCTCGGCCAGCTCTGCGTCCTCGTCGGGGAACAGGCCTCGCGCCTTCAGCTCGAGCAGCGCCGAGAAGAGAATCAGGAACTCGCCGCAGGCCTCGAGGTCGAGCTCGTCGCGCTCGGCGAGGCGCTCGAGGAACGCGAGCACGATGCCCGCCATGTCGACATCGGCCGGTTCGAGCTCCTCTTTCAGGACCAGCGTGAGGAGCAGGTCGAACGGCCCCTCGAACGCGTCGAGGTCGAGTTCTAGCTCGCGAACCTGCACGCGAGCAGGCTAGCGACGGTGTCGGACGCGGCCCTTCGGGACGGACATGGTGCGCGGGGGCGGCCCGGCGGCCGCCTGCGCGAGCCTGCGCGGGTGGACGAACTGCCACCAGATGAAGAACGTCGCCGAGCTGACGAAGCCGATCACCGACACCCAGCCGTTCACCCGGAGCGGCCCGATCTCGTTCGCCGGGTCGACGCGCAGCAGCTCCTCGAAGAAGCGGAAGAAACAGTAGAGCGCGACATACAGCGCGAAGAGCGACGGCGGCCTGAAGCGGTAGCGGGCGGAGAGCCAGAGAAGGAGACCCGCGGCGCCGAGGTTCCAGAGCAGCTCGTAGAGGAACGTCGGGTGGAAGGTCGTCTGTTCGAGGTAGCGGTCGGGCCGGTGGAGCGGGTCGATCTCGAGCCCCCAGGGCAGGTCGGTGGGCCTGCCGAACAGCTCCTGGTTCCACCAGTTGCCGATCCGGCCGATCGCCTGGGCGATGAGGAGCGCCGGCGCGACGTCGTCCATCAGGGCGCTGACGCTCACGCCTGCACGCCTCGCAACGATCGCGCCTGCGATCACGCCGGCGCCGATGCCGCCCCACACGCCGAGCCCGCCCTCCCAGACCGCGAACGGCCCCCACCAGGTGTCCGGAACCTCGTTCCAGCTCGTGGCCAGATGGTAGGCCCGGGCGCCGACGATGCCAAAGCCGACGCCCCAGACGGCGATCCGGAACATCAGATCCCAGTCGCCGCCGCGCGCAACGAACCGCCGGCCGCCGACCCAGAGGGCGGCGCCGATCGCGGCCAGCAGCATCAGGCCGTACATGTGCAGCGTCAGCGGGCCGAGCTCGAGAGCCCCGGTGGACGGCGACGGGATGGAGGCGATTGGGAGCACCGAACCGGATTCTCCCGGTCCGGCGCTCGCCGTGCTCCTACAACAGGATTTTCAGTGCGAGCTCGGCAGGACAACCCTGCTCGAGCAGCTCGACGGCGCGGTGAAGGTCGATGTCGTGGCGGGCCGCGATCGCGGCCGCACCGGCCGGGTCGAATCCGGCCCGCTCGAGCTCGTCGGCGCGCCAGCGCTCGATCCGCTGGATCTCGGTCTCGGGGTGGGTCAGCTCTGCCGCAGACATACGCTTCCTGGTCTCCTTCGCGTCCTTCGTGTTACTTGTATTCGTCCATCTGTACAAGTCGGATGCCCCCCGAGGGGGTGATTCGAGTGAATCTTTCGTTAAGGACTTGAACGGATTCGATCAGCGCCGCGACGCGCGACCGCGATCGGTCTTCACTCTTGCAGGGTAGCCGCAGCGACGGCGGTCAGCGAGTCGTGCGGGCTAGCTCGAGCGCCGCAGCCTTCTCGAGCCCGCCCTCGAGGCGGAGCAGGCGGCCGTCGCGCTCCCAGATCAGGGTGTTCCCCGCCAGGTAGGGCGGCTGCTCGGAGCGGATCGAGCCATGCTGGTCGCGGTACAGGAAGAAATGCGGGTCGCCCTCGAGCCAGAGCCCGGGCGCCGACCCGACGACGACCCGGTCGATCCGCGTTCCCTGGCCGCCCGCCTTCTTCATAAACGCCTCTTCGAGGAAGCCCGGGAACTGCGTGAAGAGGAGCTTGAGCTGGCGCTTGCCGCCGTAGACCATCGTCACGGCGCCGCGGCGGATCCAGACTTCTTCGGGGTCACCGAGGTCGAGCCGGAGGAGCGGCCCGGCGCGGCGCTCGGCCGCCGCGAGGCCAATCCGCTCGCCGAGGTCGAGTTCGCCGGTCACCGGCACGACGGGGAGCCGTTCGAGCCGCTCGACGGTGGCGCCGCGCAGGTGGAAGAGCTCGAGGAACGAGCTGCGCGCCGACGGGGAGAGCGCCACGGCGAGCGCTGCAGCGAGAACGAGCGCGGCGAGCGCGACGGCGAGCGGCCGTAGCGAGCGGCGCCGGCTCGGGCTCACGAGTCGCGGCGCGACCGCGTCGACGAGATCGGGGGTCGGCGGTACCTCGACGAGGATCGCGAGTGACCTGAGCTCGCGTTCGAGGGCGCTCACGGGGCCTCCCCCAGGTGCTCGCGCAGCCGGGCGAGGGCACGCGCGTTGCGGGACTTGACGGTGCCGATCCGCACCCCGAGCACCGTGGCGGTTTCCTGTTCGGAGAGCTCGAGCAGGTGGCGGTAGGTGAGGATCTCGCGGTCGGCGTCGCGGAGGGTGTCGAGCGCCGCCGCGAGGGCGCGGCGGCGCTCTGATGCGAGCACGCTGCCCTCGGGAGACGGAGCCGCGTCCCCCGAGGCAGCCTCGTGTGCCACACGAAGCGCCAGCCCGTCGCGGCGGCCGGCGGAGCGGCGGCGGTTCCGTGCCTCGTTGGCGACGATCCGGAGCAGCCACGGCCGGAACGGCGAGCCGGTGTGGAAGCGTCCGAGCGCGCGGTAGGCCTTGACGAGGCCCACCTGGGCGGCGTCCTCTGCGTCGGCGGCGTTGCGGGCGATGAGATAGGCGGTGCGGAAGGAGATGTTCTCGTGGGCGCGGGCGAGCTGCGCGAACGCGGCGCCGTCTCCACGGCGCGCCCGGTCGATCAGCTCCTGCTCGGTCGGTGGTCGGCTCACCACTCGTGGGTTCTACACCGCCGGCTACGTTTCCGTTCCATGGCGCGCGCAGTCGGCATCAACCACGTCGCCCTCGAGGTGGGCTCGGTCGACGAGGCGCTCGCTTTCTACGGCAACCTCTTCGAGCTCGTGCTGCGTAGCCGGGCTCCCGGAATGGCGTTCGTCGACTTCGGCGACCAGTTCCTCGGGCTGATGGAGGGCCGCGACGGCGGCCCCGACCGGGTACGGCATGTGAGCCTCGTGGTCGACGACCGCGACGCGGTGCTGGCTGCCGCGCGCGCGGCAGGCGTCGCGGTGTTCGGTGGCAACTCGTTCCTCGACCCATGGGGGAACCAGATCCAGGTGGTCGCCTACGCCGAGATCCAGTTCACGAAGACGCCGGGCGTGCTGCGCGGGATGGGGCTAGAGCTCGGAAAGACGGACGCCGCGCTCGCCGAGCTGCGGGGGAAGGGTCTGGCTTAGAACTCAGTTCGGAATGACCCTTCGCCGTCGGGGTGCGCTGGGTGGTGCGAGCGCCAGGACGCAGGGAGCCTCGATAGCAGCGCTATCGAGGCGACTGAGGACGCCGCGATCGTGGCGCGCAGCGCGGGCCCGACGGCTCAAGGCATCGTTCTGAAATGAGTTCTTAGGGCTTCCAGGTGATCGTGAGGGGCTTCGAGCGGGCGAGCACGTTCGCGCCGCTCTTGAGCGTCGCGCGGTAGACGAATCGTCCCGGACTGCTCGAGCACGCTCGCCGCGGCACTACGCGCCAGAGTCCCTCCGCCCGCAACTCGAAGACGACGCGCGAGGCCGCCGGCGCACGCGTTACCACCTCGGTCAGGGTGACGCAGCCGCGGATTCGCGCCGTCAGGCGATTTGAGCGCAGCGCGATCGTCGGTTTCCCGGTCGCACCGGCGACCGGTGCCGCGGGTGTCGTGGGTACCGCGGGCGTGGTCGTGGGAGGTGGCGTCACCGCGGGCGGCGCGGCGGTTCCTGGCGGAGAGGCGATCGCAATCGGGGTGAGCAGCCTCGACCCCGGGGAGCCGATCTTCGTTCCGACCGCGATCCCGCCGCCGCTCGCAAAGGTGACGTCGACCCGATAGCTGTTCCCCGTGACCACCAGCGCCTTCCCGGACTCGGCGACGCTCTGTGCATAGAGCTCGTAGGTCGCCGGCCCCGTGAGCGCGTCGGTGACGCCGGAGTCGAGCGGGTTGAGGAGGACGCCGTTGCGGAAGACAGCCAGGATCCAGTCCCCGCCCGGCACGGTGTCCCAGCGCTGGCCGAATGCGGGTGTGCCGTCGGGCTCGGTCGAGCGCAGCCCCAGCTTCACCACGGTCTCGCCGGGGGCATCCACAACGAGCGTGAAATGCGCGTCCGGAATGCCGTCCGGCTTGGTGTTCCGCATGGTCGTCCCGACCCGGTCGTCGCCCACCGAGACGAAGGCGAGCGTCGCCGTCGCCGACTCCCTCCGCGCGCTGCCGGCGGCTGCTGCGACGGCTGCAGCCGCGAGCACGAGGACGATTGCGACAACGAATCTCATTCCCAACTTGTAGACGTTACGAGCCGCGCGCACAAGTCAGGACAGCGGCGCAGTCGTCGGATCTGCTGGTCGTTCGAAGCGTTCCCTAGCCGACGCGGCTCGCCGGTGTCCGGGCCGGGCTCGGGCCGCGGCGCCTGGCCACAAGCCACGCCGCCAGCACGGCAAGCATCAGCGCGGCCGCAGCGCCGGTCGCCCAGCCGCCGGGAAGCGCGAACCCGCCGGCAGCGCCAGCACCGACCTGGATCGGCTGGTAGGTCGAGGTCTGGGATCTGCCGTAGCCGGTGCCCCCGAGCCCGTTGTCGATCGCGTAACTCCAGGTGCCGGCGTGCGGGAACACGACCCTGGCGCTGTAGACGCCGGTCTTGCCGGCCGGGACGAGCACGATCGTCTCGCTGTCGCCGCCGGAGCTGATCGTGATCGACGGCTTGGCGCCGTCGGTGGGCGTCCGGCCGTGGCGGAGCACGGTGACCTGCGGCGTCCACGCCTCGCCCGCCTTGATCTCGTCTGACGGGAGCGGCGTCACCCCCACGGTCGCCCAACCGCCCGCGAGTGCGCCGGGTGCGGCCACGACGGTCAGCGCAGCGAGTGCTGCAAGCACGAGCAGACGTCTCATCGGAATTCCCCCCCTCCTCGGTCGGTGTGCCGCTCCTACCCCGATCAGGGGTGGGAGGTTCCCTAGAGAACGGCGGCGTCGCCGAGCAGGGCTTTCGCCTCGGCGAGGAAGTCCGAGTCGATCTGAACCTTGTACTTCGGGCCGAGGGCGAGCGTCTTCGGGCCGAGCGAGGTCTCGAGCGCAACGAAGACCGGCGACTCGCCGGGGTAGCCCTGGACAAGGTGCGCGAGATCCTTGAGCAGGCCGGCACGCGCCTGCCGCGCGTCGAGCTTGAAGCGGACGAGCTTGCGCTCGGGCACCGCCTCGAACGCGGTCACCTCGAGCGCGATCAGCTTCGTCTCCCCCTGCTGCTTGTGGTCGATCCGACCCTTGATGATGAGGATCCGGTCGGTGACGCACAGCTCGCGCGCGGTCGCGTAGGTCGAGTTGAAGACGACCGCCTCGGCCGAACCGGTCGGGTCGTCGAGGGTGAGGAAGACCATCGGCTCGCCGCGCTTGGTGGTGAGCTGCTTGATCGACGAGACGATCCCGCCGACGGTGACGACCTCGCCGTCGCGCCGCCGCTCGAGCTCGGCGAGCGACGCGTCGGTCTTGCGCCGGAGTTGATCGCGGACAGCGGCGAGCGGATGCTCGGAGACGTAGAGGCCGAGCGTCTCCTTCTCGAGCTTCAGCAGCTCTGCCTTCTCGAACTCACCGGCGGCGATCACCGGGTGGTGCTTGGGACGCCCCGTCTCCTCCACCCCGCCGAGCTCGCCGAGGTCGAAGATCGAGCCCTGGCCGGCCAACCGGTCGGCGGCGTGCTTCTGGCCCCAGGCGAGCGCCTGCTCGAGGCAGTCGAGCATCCCGAGCCGGGTGGCGCCGGTCGAGTCGAGCGCGCCGCATTTGACGAGCGACTCGAGCCCGCGCTTGTTGACGACCTGCGGGTCGACCCGCTCGGTGAAGTCCCAGATCGACTCGAACGGGCCACCCTCCTGGCGCGCCGCGATGATCGCGCGCGCCGCCGAGTCGCCGACGTTCTTGACCGCGTTCAGGCCGAAGCGGATCTTGCCCTCGACGACGGCAAAGTCGGTCATCGACTCGTTCACGTCGGGCGGCAGCACCGTGATCCCCAGCTCGTGGCAGGCGTTCACGTACAGCGGCACGCGATCCTTCGTGTTCATCACGGACGAGATCAGGGCCGCCATGTACTCGCAGGGGTGGTTCGCCTTCAACCAGGCGGTGCGGTAGGCGATCAGGGCGTAGCAGGCCGAATGCGCCTTGTTGAAGGAGTAGTCCTGCGACGACTCCATGTCCTTCCAGAGCTGGTTCGCGACGCCCGGGGTGACATCGTTCGCGGCGCACCCCTCGAGGAACTTTCCCTTCAGGGACGCCATCAGATCATGGATCTTCTTGCCGATTGCGCGGCGCAGCGTCTCGGCCTCGGCGGGTGAGAAGCCCGCCAGCTCCTTCGCGATCCGCATGTACTGCTCCTGGTAGATGCAGATCCCGTAGGAGTCGCCCGTGATCGCCTGCAACCGCGGGTCGATGTAGCTGACCTGCTCGCGCCCGTTCTTGCGGGCCGCGTAGGAGGGGATGTACTGCATCGGCCCCGGCCGGTAGAGCGCGACGAGCGCGATCAGGTCCTCGAAGACGGTCGGCTTGACAGCCCGCAGGGCGTCCCGCATACCGGACGACTCGAACTGGAAGACGCCGTTCGAGTCGGCCTTCGCGAGCATCGCGTAGGTCTTCTTGTCGTCGAGCGGGAGGGTCGCGATGTCGAGCCCGCCGCCGATCAGTGCGACCGCCTTGTCGATCACGTCGAGGTTGCGCAGGCCGAGGAAGTCGATCTTCAGGAGACCGAGCGCCTCGACGTTCTTCATCGAGAACTGGGTTACGACCTCCTGGTCGGCGCCTTTCTGCTGGAGCGGCACGATCTCGATCAGCGGCTCGGCCCCGATCACGACCCCGGCCGCGTGGATCGAATCGGCGCGGGTCAAGCCTTCGAGCGGTGTCGCGAGGTCGACGATCTCCTTCGCGATCGGGTCGGCGTCCACCGCCTGCCGGAGCTCGCCGCCGGGCTTGAGGCACTCGGTGAGCGTCTGGCCGGGCCCTTCCGGGACGAGCTTCGCGATCCGGTCGACGGTGCCGTAGGGGATCTCGAGCACGCGGCCGGCGTCGCGGATCGCGGCACGGGCGGCCATCGTCGAGAAGGTGATGATCTGGGCGACACGGTCGCGGCCGTACTTCTCGCTCACGTAGTTGATCACGCGCTCGCGGCCCTCGACGGCGAAGTCGATGTCCATGTCCGGCATGTCCTGTCGGGCCGGGTTGAGGAAGCGCTCGAAGAGGAGCCCGTAGCGCATCGGGTCGATGTCGGTGATGTCGAGGCAGTAGGCGGCGAGCGAGCCGGCTGCCGAGCCGCGGCCCGGGCCGACGCTGACCCCGTTTCGCTTCGCGAAGCCGATGAAGTCGGCGACGATCAGGAAGTAGTCGGCGAAGCCCATTTCACGCACCGTCTTCAGCTCGAAGGCGAGTCGCTCGTGGAGCTCGGCCGTCACCTTGTCGTAGCGGCGCCCGAGCCCCTGCTCGCAGAGCTCGACGAGATACTCGAAGGCGTCGCCGCCGTTCGGCACCGGGAACTTCGGCAGCCGGATCCGGCCGAGCTCGATCTCGACGTTGCAGCGCTCCGCGACCTCGAGCGTGCGTCGCATCGCCTCCTCCTGGCCGGGGAAGTCGAGCGCCATCTCCGCGGGGGTCTTGAAGTAGAACTCGTTCGTGTCGAAGTGCCAGTGGTTCGGGTTCTTGAGCGAGTCGCCCGACTGGATGCAGAGGAGCGCCTCGTGCGAGTAGGCGTCGGTCGCGTTCAGGTAATGGACGTCGCCCGTGGCGACGACCGGCAGCTTCGCCTCGGCGGCGAGCGCGAGCAGGTGCGGGTTGACGCGTTGCTGCACCTCGAGCCCGGCGTTCTGGAGCTCGACGTAGGTGGAGTCGCGCCCGAAGATCTGCGCCAGCCGGTCGAGATCGTTGGCAGCGTCCTGCGGCCGGTTCTCCTCGAGCGCCCTGCAGACGCGGCCGGAGAGGCAGCCGGAGAGGGCGATGATTCCCTGCGAGTGATTCTGGAGCAACTCCCAGTCGACGCGGGGCTTGTAGTAGTAGCCCTCGAGGTAGCCGAGCGAGGAGAGCTTGACCAGGTTCGCGTAGCCCTCGTTCGACTCCGCCAAAAGCGTCAGGTGTGCGTAGCCCTTGGTCTGCGCCTTGCGGTCGTCCGCGACGTACACCTCGCAGCCGATGATCGGCTTGACTCCTTCGTGCTTCGCCGCCTTGAAGAGCTCGATCGTGCCGGCGAGCGAGCCGTGGTCGGTGAGCGCCACTGCGGGCATCTCCAGCTCGGCCGCCCGCTTCGCGAGCCCTGGGATCCGGCAGGCCCCGTCGAGGATCGAGAACTCGCTGTGGACATGCAGGTGGACGAAGGACGCGGTCACGGGTAGGTCATCTTACGACTCGCCCCGGAGGACACATTTCTCGTTTTCGGACCTGGCGACCGCCGCCCGGGAAACCCGTGCTCAGAGCAGGTTCAGCAGCCGACGGTGCGCTCATACGCCTGCGCGAGCTTCCGCAACAGGTCGGTGACCACCGGCCTCATAGCGCCCGCAGCGTCCCGGTCCAGGGCACCGTTGGAGTCGTGCGCGACCGGTCGAGCGCCTCGGCGTCTGGCACATGCACCTGCGCCTTCCGCCCCACCTCGCGCAGCAACTCGGCGAGCCGGAGCGTCGCCCGGATCTCCTCGCGCTGGAGGTACTGGACGGCGAAATTCGGGTCGACCCAGCTAAACGACACGGCTGTACCTGATCTCCCACAGCGCTTCCCAGGTCGCGCCGCCGTCCAGCGAGCGCTCCCACGCCCAGTCGAACGCTTCGTCGCCGAGCTCGAACCAGCGCATCCTGAAGCTCTGGTAGACGGAGTTGGTGCCCTGGTCGCCGTCACCCCAGGTGGCATCCCATTCGCCGAGCCAGAAGTCGAACTGCCGCCGGCTGGCCTCGACCTCGACTGGCGTGCGTGCCTGCGCGACTCCCATGCCCACAAGACGGCTGCGACCGCCACGGGTTGACGCCCGGGGCAGTCCTTAACGGTGGCGCAACAAATCGTTCGATGTCGAGAGACCTGAGTGTTAGCGTTGGCGGATGGCAGTGACCCCGAGCGCGCACCGCTTCACGGAGCTTTTCGCAGCGCGCACGCACCTGGGCGACGGCGGGATCCTCGAGATCCTCGCCCTCTCCGGGAACACCGAGCTGATCCCGTTCGCCGGCGGCTTCCCCGACCCGGCGACCTTTCCTACGGCCGCAGTCGCTGCCTGCCTCGAGCAGATCGTCGCCTCGGGCGAGCCTACGGCCTTCCAGTACTCGCCGACGCGCGGCCTGCCGGGGACGCTCGACGCGCTCGCCGCACGGCTCGAGGCGCTGCAGGGCCGCCGCCCGGCCGACGGCGAACTGCTGGTCACGAGCGGCGGGATCGAAGGGCTCGAGCTCGTCGGCAAGACGTTCCTCGACCGGGGCGATGTCGTCGTCGTCGAAGGCCCGACCTATCTCGGCGGGATCATGGCGTTCCGCGGCTTCGAGGCCGAGGTCGTCGCCGTCTCGATCGACGAGAGCGGTCTCGACGTGGCGGAGCTCGAACGGACGCTCCGGGCAGGCCTGCGGCCGAAGCTCCTCTACACGATCCCTGACCACCAGAACCCGGCCGGGGTGACGCTCACGACCGAGCGCCGCCGGGCCCTGGTCGAGCTCGCGGCGCGCTACGGCTTCCTGATCGTCGAGGACGTGGCCTATCGCGAGCTTGGCTTCGACGGCACCGCGCTGCCGAGCCTCTGGAACCTCGATCCAGCGGTCGTCGTCCAGCTCGGAACGACGTCGAAGACCTTCTTCCCGGGCCTGCGCCTCGGCTGGGCCGCAGGCCCCGCCGAGGTGGTCGCCGAGCTCACCGTCGCGAAGCAGAACACCGACCAGTGCTCCTCCGCGCTCGGCCAGAGCCTGTGGGCGGCCTACGCGCGCTCGGGCGCCCTCGACGAGCAGCTCGTCCGCTCACGCGGCCTGTATGCGCGCCGTTGCGCGCTCCTGCTCGACGCCTTCGAGCGCCACCTGCCCAAGACGGTGCGTTGGACGAGGCCGAGCGGCGGCTTCTTCTCCTGGGTGACGCTCCCGGACGGCTTCGACGCCGTCGCCTTCGCCCGTCAGGCGGCTGCTGTGGGGGTCGCCGTCGTCCCGGGCGGCCCGTTCTATCCCGACGGCCGCGGCACCGCGAGCCTGCGCATCTCGTTCAGCCGGGTCGCGGACGAGTCGATCGAGCCGGGCGTCGAACGCCTGGCGTCGCTCGTCTAGACGCGTTCCTCGAGCCCCCGCCCGAGTGCGGCGAGGATCGAGGCGAGCAGCGCACCGCCGACCCCGAAGCTGAACGCTGCTCTCGGCCCGGAGTAGTCGACGAGCGCGCCGCCGGCCGCCGTGCCGGCCGCGATCCCAGTCGAGATCGCGGTGCCGATCCAGGCGAACGACTCGGCCGCGGTGCCACGCTTCGCGACGTGGTCGACCAGGCCGAAGGTCGCCATGAACGCCGGTGCGATCGGCAACCCGGCCACGAAGGCGAGCACCGAGAGCATCGTCAGCGAGGTGGCGAGCAGCGGCAACGCGAGCGCCACGACGAGGAGCGCCGCCGAAACCCGCAGCAGGCGGAGTGGGTGCCCCACGGTGCGCGAGCCGGCGACGAGCCCGCCGACGAGGCTGCCACCGGCGAAGAGGGCGAGTGGGATACCGCCGAGCTCCACCTGCCCCTGCGCGTCGGCGAAGGCGGGCATGCCGACTTCGGTGCCGCCGAACGCGAGCCCGCAACTCGTCGCGAAGAGGACGACGGTGCGAACGCCCGGCGACTCGAGCGCGCCGAAGATCGAGGTCGCGTGCCGCTCCTCCTCCGGCTGCCACGCACGCATCGCGGGCGTGAGCGCGAAGACGGCGGTGCCGACACCGCAGGCCGCGGCCGCGACGGCGACCGCGGCGACCGGTGAGACGACCGCGGCGAGCAGCGCGACGAGCGCCGGGCCGACGACGAAGACGATCTCCTGCAGCGAAGCCTCGAGCGCGTAGGCGGAGGACAGGAGCTCCTTGCCGTTGAGCAGGCGCGGCCAGAGCGAACGCAGGGACGAGCCGACCGGTGGCAGCAAGGCCCCGGCGAGCGCTGCGCTGGCCGCGATCGCGAGCACGGGCGCGTCGGCCAGCGCCAGGCCACCGACGCCGAGGAGCAGCGCCGGGACGACCGCTGCGCGCACGAGCAGGAGCCGTGTCGCGCCGCGCCGGTCGACGAGCCGCCCGGCGATCGGCGCCCCGATCGCCGCGGCCACGAAGTACGCACCGGACACGGAGCCTGCGACTGCGAACCCCGAGCCGCTCTCGCGGATCACGAGGATGAGGCTGAGCGGGACCATCCCGATCGGCATCCGTGCCAGGAGGCCGCTGAGGATCAGGCGGCGAGTCTGCGGGACCCGGAACAGGGCGCCGTAGCGAGCGAATCCTGCGGGTGCCGTCACCTCATCCATACGGGCCATCCTGCACGAGCGCAGCCAATCCGCCGGCGCCCTGCCGTCCGTAGTAGCGAGCGCAACCAACGGAGGGGGAAGAACAATGAAGCGGCTCGGTCTTCTACTGGCACTCGTCGCGGTCGCCGCGACCACGATGACGACCGCGACGGCAGCCACCGACGCGAAACGGACGATCTGCCACCGAACAGCGTCGAGCAAGACGCCGTACGTCAAGGTCAGCGTCTCCGCGAAGCAGCTCGCCGCGCACCTGAAGCACGCCCCGGACATCTCTCCGGTGCCGGCGGGCGGCTGCCCGAAGACGCTCCTCGCGACCTCGGGCGGCACTGCGTTCACCGTCGCGCTCACCGGTGAGACCGAGAGCCCGGCCGGCGATCCCGTCGCCACCGGCACGGCCACGATCCGGGCCCGCGCCGGGCAAGGCCAGGTCTGTTACCGGCTCGCCGCGAAGAACCTCCCGGCCGCCGCTGCAGCGCACATCCACGCTGGTGCCGCAGGGACGGCGGGCAACGTCGTCGTTCCGCTCAAGACGCCGAACGGCGCCGGCATGGCCGCCGGCTGCGCGAACGTCGCCCGCACGGTCGTGAAGGCGATCCTCGCCGCACCGGCCGCGCACTACGTGAACGTGCACACGAGCGAGTTCCCGGCGGGCGCGATCCGCGGGCAGCTCACCGGCACCTCGACGACGTCGTTCGGAACGACCTTCACCCCGACGTTGAAGGGCACGACCGAGCCGGGCGCGTCGGGAACGGCGGTCGTCCGGATCCGCAAGGACGCAGGCCTCGTCTGCTACCGCCTGCAGGTCGCGGGCGTCACGCTGCCCACGACGGGGGCGCACATCCATCGGGGTGCGGCCGGCACGAACGGCCCTGTCGTCGTCCCCTTCACGCCTCCGGGCGCGTCGGCGACCTCGTCAGGCTGCCTCACGAGCTCGGCGGCGCTGATCGACGAGATCCTCGCGTCGCCCGCAGGGTTCTACGTGAACGTGCACACGACCCAGAACCCCGGTGGCGCGATCCGGGCGCAGCTGGGCTAGAGGAACGGCCGGTGGGTGGGGCGGCCGCGTCGAAGCGCGGCCGCCCCACCCAGCCGCGTTACTTCTTCGCGCCCTGCGAGCTGCCGGAGAGCTCCGGCGGCAGGCCCAGGTCGCCCTTCGAGTAGTCGCAGACCCCGGTCGGGAAGATCGCCTTCAGGCGGGCGATCTCCGCCTCGGTCGGCTTCCACGAGCCGTAGAGGCCGTGCGCGAGCGCCCGCTCGACCGGCTGCGTCTGGCACTTGAAGACGCCGCCCTCGATCGGCCCGCCCGCGACGATCCGCGAGGTGCGAAACGGCGGGAACTGCTGCGCGCAGGCACCCTTCGGCCCGTCGTCGAGGATCCCGTTCCAGACGTCGTTGCCGCTCGCGATCAGCGACCCGTTCGTCGCGAAGCAGGAGTCGACTGCACCTGCCGGCTTGTTCTCCCCGACGCTCTGCTCCGGGTTGGCCTTGATGTTCGCGAGCCAGCGATCGAGCACCAGCAACGCCTGAGGCGTCTGGTCGAACCGCGGCCCGGTGAGCGATGCGGCTGTGAACCAGATCAGCTGGTTCGACGTGTCGCCGTCGTAGTTCAGCAGCCGCTGCCTCGATGCGAACGACTGGTGCGAGTTGTGCATGTCGAGCAGCGGCTCGAGGTAGTGGCGCCAGTCGATCACCGGGATGTCGAGCTTGCCGCGGAAGACCATCCCCGACCGGTAGGCCGCGTACTGCGCCTTGCGATCGCCCTCGCGGCGTGGCGCAGGGGTCGCCCCACCGTCCGGAGAGAGCTGCATGTTCCGCGCGCTCCAGACGTCGGGCGGTTGGGAGGCGCAGAGGGCCCCGATGAACGGGCAACCCTCCTGCACCATGTCCTTCGGCTCCTTCCACGACCCGGCGTTCGCGTTCAGATCGAGGAACTGCTCCGGCGTGATCGCGCCGCTGCGGAGCGCGGCAAGCCCGTACTGGACGCCGACGTTGTCCCATGGCGAGCGTGCGTAGCCGCTCTCGTCGGTGCCGTAGATGTTGACGAGGTCGCCCCAGTGCGTCCACTCGACCGCCGCCTGCTGCGCCGGCGTGACTCCCGGTGCCGTGCCGTAGTGCGGGTTGAACGTGAGCGGCGAGAGGCCGCGCCAGCCGTTGATGCACTCGGTCGAGCCGGGCTTCGGCATGTACGGCATCAGCACGGCGTACGGGTTCGGGACGAGCGCGGACGCGTTCATGCCCTCGATCAGCGTCCGGCTGACCCATGTCCGCCACATCGAGAGTGGATCGACGAGCACCTTCGAGTCGGCCCAGCGCTCGAGCAGCTCGCAGTCGCCGACGTGGATCGTACCCGGACATGGTCACGCAGACGATCCA
>JBKJML010000085.1:0-3242 GCA_046596415.1 Gaiellaceae bacterium
GTCGGCCTCGGCGTACTCGACCTCTTCGCCGCCGACCAGACGCACGACGATCCGGCGGAGACCCGCCTCGGTCGGTGTCGGCTCGAGCTCGCGGTCGGCTTCCCACGCGGGCTCCGGTGTGGCCGCCTCAGGTGCCTCGACCCTGGGCGTCGGCGCCTCGACCAGGGACGGGCGTCCCACCGGCTCCGGTGGGCTGAGCGGTGGCTCGTAGGCGACGATGTCCGCTCCGCCGAACGACGACGAGTATCCCTGCATCTATCTTCCTCCCATGACTCGTGCTGCGCCACCGCAGTGACGTCGAGAGGGCCGCAGTGCCTCTCAGGAGGGTCTATCGGCTCAGGCCCCCGGAACCTTCGTCCCTCGCGTGAGGGAGAAAAGCTGCCGCCGGATGGTGTGGGCGGAGGCTCTGATGCCCCCGCCCACACCGTGAGGCTCTAGTCGTCGGACTCGACGCCGGCGCTCGCCGCGGCGGAGATGGTCACGCTCTTCACCGTCTCGCAGTTGACGACGGTGTCGTGCTCGTCCTTGTTCAGCCAGACGACGTCGTTGCCGGCGCCGCAGTCGACCGTGTCGACCTGGTTGTCGCGGGCGAGGGCGTGCAGCACGTCGTCCCCGTCGCCGCCGTTCTCGACGTCGGCGCCGCGGCCGACCCAGATCCGGTCGTTGCCAGGCCCGCCGTCGATCGTGTCGTTCCCCTGGCGGCCGCGCAGCACGTCGTTGCCGTCGCCACCCTGGAGGTTGTCGTTGCCCTTGCCGCCCCAGGCGCGGTCGTTGCCGCCGCCGGCGAGCACGGTGTCGTCGCCGCCACCCGCGTAGATGCGGTCGGCGCCGTCGGTGCCGGTCAGCGTCTCGGCCTTCTCGGTGCCCTTGATCGTGACGACGCCACGCGCGGCCGCTACGGCGGTCAGCGTCAGGGCCAGAGCGACCGCGACGAGCGCGGCCGTGAGCTTGCGGTTCATGGATCCCCCCAGGTCGAATGCTGTCGACATGGGTCCAACGGGACGCGCGTCAGGCAGTCCTTGCGATTGTCGAAACTTTCCGTAAAGCCTGAAGCCGCATTCCGACGAGCCCCGTCACCAGGAGCCCCGTCAGCCCGGAGAAGACGAAGCTCAGCTCGGTGCCGCCGACGTCGGCCAGCCAGCCGGCCAGCAGTCCGCCGACGGGCGCCAGGCCGGCGAACGCCCACAGGTAGAGGGAGAGGACACGGCCGCGCAAGTGGTCGGGGACGTTGAGCTGCAGGATCGAGTTCGCGTTCGAAGTCCACGTCGTGAAGGCGATGCCGACCAGGAAGAGCAGCACGGAGCAGGCGGCGACCGACTTGAGCGGCGCCAGCGCGAGCAGGGCGATCGAGAAGCCGCCGGTGCCGAGCAGCAGCACTCTCCAGCTCGCGCGCCCGATCCCCGCCGAGACGAGCGCGCCCACGAGCGCGCCGAGCCCGAACGCGGCGGAGAGGAGCCCGAACACCTCCGGGCCGGTCTGCAGCGTTTGCGACGCGAGGAGCGGCAAAATGACGTGGAAGTTGAAGCCGACCGAGGCGACGATCGTGACGAGGAAGAGCACGAGGCGCACGTTCTCGTTGCGTGCCGCGTAGGCGAGGCCTTCCCGGGTGCCGCGGAAGAGCGTCGGTGGCACCTCCTTGCGCTTCACCGCGTAGAGCTCCTCGGGGCGCATCATCGCGAGGCTCGTCAGCACGGCGAGGAACGTGACCGCGTTCACCGCGAAGCACGAGCCGACGCCGACCGCAGCGATCAGAACGCCGGCGACGGCGGGGCCGATCACCCGCGAGGCGTTGAAGAGGCTCGAGTTGAGCGCGACCGCATTCGGCAGCTCGTCGCGGCCGACCATCTGGAAGGTGAGCGCCTGGCGGGCCGGCGCGTCGAAGACGGTCACGGTGCCGGTGAGCGCGGCGAGTGTGTAGACGAGCCAGAGCGGCGCGTGGTTCGAGATCGCAACCGTGGCCAGCGCGACTGAGAGCGCCATCGAGGTCGCCTGAGTCGTCATCACGAGCTTTCGGTTGTCGATCCGGTCGGCGACCGTGCCGGCGACGAGGCCGAAGACGGTGAAGGGGATGAAACGGCAGAAGGCGAGCAGGCCGAGTGCGAGTGGCGAGGGAGAGAGCTGGATCACGAGCCACGCGAGCGCGACGTTCTGCATCCACGTGCCGCTCACCGAGACGACCTGGCCGGCGAAGAAGAGGCGATAGTTGCGGTGCCGGCGCAGGCTCGCGAAGGTGCGCTCGTTGAGCGCCAGGATTGCCGCGGTCACAGGAGTCGCTCGAGTGGCTCGATCGCGGCCTCGATCGCGTTGAGCTCGTCGGGGTCGAGGCCGTCGAGGCGCTCGGCGAGCCAGGTCGTCCGGCGGGCGCGAACACGACGTTGGAGCTTCGAGCCCTCGTCGGTCAGGGCCAGCCCGACGCGTCGGCGGTCGGTGCCGGAGCGCACACGCTCGACGAGGCCGGCGTGCTCGAGCCGGTCGACGTGCCCCGAGAGCGCAGGCGCCGAGATGCCCTCCGACTCCGCGAGCTCACGCAGCGAGAGGCCCGGGTTCTGGCGGATCAAATAGAGCAGGGTCGCCTGGCGGCTCGTGATCCCGAGCGACTCCGTCTCCTTGCGAAGCTGGCGCGCGAGGCGCAGGAGCACGGGGCGAAGCTTGTTCGCGACAGCAGTCGGATCGGCGATAACGTCGTTAACCATTAATCTCGTTAACGATTATAGCAGCAGAGCTAGGTCTGGGCGAGGAACCGCGCGATCCGCGCGCCGATCTCGGGGCCCTTCTCCTCCTGGAGAAAGTGGGAGGCGCCGGCGACGATCTCGGCCGGGCCGGCTCCGGGAATCCAGTCGGCGATCTTCTCCGCCACGCGCGGCGAGAAGATCGGGTCGGAGTCGGAGAAGAGCACGAGCGTCGGCTTCTCCCAGCTCGCGAGCTCGTCGCGCACCGCGAGCATCGGCGCCGTGTTCGGGTGCTCGGGCTCGGTCGCGACGTGCTCGGGGAAGGCGAGGATCCCCTGCTTCGACTCGGGCACCGGGAACGGCGCGTCATAGGCGGCCGCGACCTCGTCGGAGAGGCCGTTCACCGTCGTGATCCGGATCAGCTGACCGGGGACGATGTCCGTGCCGACGCGGCGTACGAAGGCGCGGAAGCGCAGCCACTCCTCGGAAGGCGCGCGGCCGCCGCCGATGCCGGTGTTCAGGATCACGAGCCGCGCGACGCGCTCCGGGCTCTCGACCGCGAGCCGCAGGCCG
>JBKJML010000181.1:0-6090 GCA_046596415.1 Gaiellaceae bacterium
GCCGGTATTGGAGTAGACCTCCGTGTCGAGGACGAGCACATGCACGTTGCGGCCGGAGGCGAGAACGTGGTCGAGCCCACCGAAGCCGATGTCGTAGGCCCAGCCGTCGCCGCCGACAAGCCAGACACTCTTCTCGACCAGGGCATCGGCGAGCTCGAGCAAGCGCCTGGCCGCTCCGTCATGACGCTTCGCGAGCTGGGCCTTCAGGTCGGCGACGAGGCCGCGGGTACGGGCGACGCCGATCTCGTCGTCTTGCTCCTGCTCGAGGAGGGTGCGCTTCAGCTCAGGGTCGAGCCCGCGCAGCGAGCGCAGTAGCCTTCGTGCCTCGGCGTGCTGCTGATCGAGGGCCAGGCGCATCCCGAGGCCGAACTCGGCGTTGTCCTCGAACAACGAGTTTGCCCAGGCCGGCCCCCGGCCGGCGCCGTCCTTGGCCCAGGGTGTCGTCGGCAGGTTGCCGCCGTAGATCGACGAGCAACCGGTCGCGTTCGCGACCATGAGCCGATCGCCGACGAGTTGGGTCAGAAGCTTCAGGTATGGCGTCTCGCCGCAGCCGGAGCAGGCGCCGGAGAACTCGAACAGAGGCTCCAGCAGCTGCGAGCCCTTGATCGTCGCCGGGTCGACAAGCGTGCGGTCGATCTCCGGCAGGGTCTGGAAGAACTTCCACTCACGCTCGGCGCGCTCGAACTCGTGCTCCTTGTCGACCATGTCGAGCGACCTGTGGCCTGCCTGCGTCTTCGACAGCACCGGACAGATGATCGAGCAGATCTTGCAGCCGGTGCAATCGGAGGGCGACACGGCCAGGGTCATCGCGTAGCCGGGGAAGTCCTTACCGCGCCAGGGCTTGCTCCGGAACCCCTCCGGCGCCCCGTCGAGCAGGGCCGGGTCGTAGACCTTCATCCGGATCGCCGCATGCGGGCACACGAGCGTGCACTTGGCACAGTCGATGCAGATCGACGGATCCCACTCCGGCAGCTCGTCGGCGAGTGAGCGGCGCTCGAACCGGGCGGTGTCGGTGTCGAAGACGCCGCCGACGGCCAGGGTCGACGAGAACGCCGACACCGGCAGCTCGTTGCCCTGGTCGGCCAGCAGCGCCTGCAGGACGGGCGAGGCGTCGGCGTAGAGATCCAAGGGAGCCGGGGCGTCGACGGCGTCGGGAGTGATCTGGATCAGCCCGGCGAGCGCCATGTCGACAGCGCGCCAGTTGCGGCGGACGATCTCCTCTCCCTTCTTGGCATAGGTCTTCTCGATCGCGCGCTTGATCGCCGCCAGCGCCTCGGCCTCGGGCAGGACGCCGGAGATGGCGAAGAAGCAGGTCTGGAGAACCGTGTTGACGCGCCCGGCCAGGCCCGCCTCGCGGGCGACGCGCTTCGCGTCGACCGCGTAGAGCTTCAGCTCCTTGTCGACGATCTGCTGCTGCACGCGCCGTGGCAGATGAGACCACGTCTCCTCCCCATGCGGGCTCGCCAGGAGGAAGGTCGCGCCTAGGCCGGCACGCTCGAGGACGTCGGTCCGCTCCAGGAGGCTGAACTGGTGGCAGGCGACGAACGAGGCGTCGGCAATCAGATAGGGGCAGTCGATCGCGCGTGGGCCGAACCGCAAGTGCGACACGGTCACTGCGCCCGACTTCTTCGAGTCGTAGACGAAGTAGGCCTGGACGTAGAGCCCGGCCTCCTCGGCGATGATCTTGGTCGAGTTCTTGTTGGCTCCGACCGTGCCGTCAGCGCCGAGCCCGTAGAACAGGCAGCGAACAACGCCGTCGGGCTCCCGGAAGCTCGGCTCGTATTCCAGGCTCGACCCGGAGACGTCGTCGTTGATGCCGACCGTGAAATGGCGGCGGTGCCTGTGGGTCGCTCGGACTGGTGCCAGGTCGCACTGGCTCACCTCGTCGAGCTCGGCGAAGACCGCCCGGGCCATCGCCGGTGTGAACTCCTTCGAGGCCAAGCCGTAGCGTCCGCCGATCACCGTCCGCGGCAGCCGGCCCTCCTCGACGAGCGCCGCGATGACGTCCTGGTACAGCGGCTCACCGACCGCGGCCGGATCCTTGGCTCGGTCGAGGACAGCCACAGCCCGGGTCGAGAAGGGGAGGACAGCAGCCAGGTGGCGGGCCGAGAAGGGACGGTAGAGACGCACCTTGACCAAGCCGACCTTCTCGCCATCGGCGACGAGCTCTGCGACAGCCGCCTCGACGGCCGCCGTCCCCGAGCCCATTGCGACGACGACCCGTTCGGCCTCGGCATGGCCGACGTAGTCGAACGGCTGGTAATGGCGCCCCGTGCGCCCGGCGAAGCGCAGGAAGGCCTCGTCGACAATGCCCGGCACAGCAGCGTAGAAGGGGCTGGCAGCCTCGCGGGCCTGGAAGAAGACGTCAGGGTTCTGCGCCGAGCCGCGCAGCGTCGGATGGTCGGGGGAGAGCGCGCGGGCCTTCAGCTCGCGCAGCCGCTGCTCGTCGATCAGGGCCTTGAGATCGCGATCGGACAAGCCCTCGATCACGTTGATCTCGTGGGAGGTGCGGAAGCCGTCGAAGAAGTGCAGGAAAGGCACGCGCGACTTCAGGGTCGCCATGAAGGCGATGAGCGCCAGGTCCTGCGCCTCCTGCACGGAGGCAGACGCCAGCATGGCGAAGCCGGTCGTGCGGGCCGCGTAGACGTCGGAGTGGTCGCCGAAGATGGACAGGGCATGGCCGGCAACGGTGCGGGCGGCGACGTGCATCACGAACGGCGACAGCTCGCCGGCGATCTTGAACATGTCGGGCAGCATCAGCAGCAGGCCCTGGCTGGAGGTAAAGGTCGTCGCCAACGCGCCCGCCTGCAGCGCCCCATGAACGGCGCCGGCTGCGCCGGCTTCGGACTGCATCTCGACGACCTCGGGCACCGAGCCCCAGAGGTTCGTGCGCCCCTCGGCCGACCAGGCGTCGGCCAGCTCACCCATCAGGCTGGCCGGGGTGATCGGGTAGATGGCGATGACCTCGCTCGTCTTGTGCGCGATCCGGGCGGCGGCCTCGTTGCCGTCGAGGACGAGCCGCTCGCGCTGCGCGGCGACGCCGCGGCCCCCCGGCTTCACGCTCTCGGGGCTGAGGGCAGTCACGAAGCCATCCTCCTGTCGGACGGCCGTGCCGGCATCGGTACCACTCCCGATCGGGTTTGCGCTAAACCCGCAACGTGTCCCGATCCTGAACGGCCGCGGAGCAGCCCGCCGAGCGCTCGCAGGTCTCCGCCTTCGGCTTATGATCGGCCGAGCCGCCGCAGTACGTCTACACGAAGCTGGGATCGCTGCGTCCCGTGCTGCTCGAGGATGCGACGAAGGACGCGCTAGCCAGGGCCGAGGTGCTCGCCCGCGCCACCGACGCGAACCTCGGCAGCCTCCGTAGCGTCAATGTCGGCGTCTTCCAGGTCACCTCGCCAAACTCGACCGAGGTGAGCGACTACGGCGTCTACGACGTCTCGACGCGCGCGAAAGACGTGACCGCGGTCGTCAACGTCACGCTCGCGCTGGAGTAGCGGGCGCCTCGGCGCCGAGCGACGTGAGAGCTCACGCCGCCGCGAGAAGTGACCGAACCGCAGCCACGAGCTCGGCCGGGCCAGGCAGCGTCCCAGCCTCTAGATCCTTCTGATACGGAATCGGGTGCGACGCTGCGCCGACCCTGACGACGGGCGCATCGAGCTCCCAAAAGCAGTGCTCCCCGACATGCGCCGCGATCTCGGAGCCGAAGCCGCAGAACTGCACCGCCTCGTGCGCGACGACGAGCCGATGCGTCTTCGTGACCGACGCCGCGATCAGGCCGGTATCGAGCGGGACCAGCGTGCGCGGGTCGACGACCTCGGCGCTGATGCCTTCCCGCTCGAGCTCATGCGCCGCCCGGAGCGCATGGGGTACCAGGGCGCCCAGGGCGACGATGGTGACGTCCGTCCCTTCCCGCACGACCCGCCCCACACCCAGCTCGATCCCGTAGCGCTCCTTCGGCACCGGGGCGGGCTCGTCGAAGAAGAGGAGCTTCTGCTCGAGGAAGATAACCGGGTTGTCGCCACGGATCGCAGCCGAGAGAAGGCCCTTCGCGTCGTACGGGTTGGAGGGCATCGCGACGACGAGACCTGGGATGTGCGCGAAGAGCGCTTCGAGGCTCTGCGAGTGCTGGGCGCCGAGCCTGACGCCGCCACCCGAGACCATCCGGATCACGAGCGGGATGCTCGGTGTGCCGCCCATCATGAAACGGAGCTTCGCGGCCTGATTCATGATCTGGTCGAAGGCGACGCCGGCGAAATCCGAGAACTGCAGCTCGACGACGGGCCGCAACCCGGTCAGCGCAGCGCCGATTCCGCAACCGACGAAGCCGCTCTCCGTCAGGGGCGTGTCGCGGATCCGCTCGGCGCCGTAGCGCTCGTAGAGGCCCTCGGTGGCGCGGAAGAGCCCGCCGACCTTGCCGATGTCCTCACCCATCAGAAACACGCTCGGGTCGGCCTCGAGCTCCAGCTCGAGCGCCTCGCGCACGGCCGCCACGAAGCCGAGCTTCCGTTCCGTCTCGGCGGCGGGCGCCGAATAGCTCCGCTGTGGGGCGAGCGCCGCGGGCAGGAGGTCGTCGGCACTGGCGTCTTCGTCGGCGAGCGCAGTCTCGATCGCGAGCTCGACCTCGCGCTCGACGTCGCGCAGAACGGCCTCTGCACGCGCGTCGTCGAGCTCTCCGAGCTCTCGTAGCAGCCGCTCGAACCGCGGCAGTGGGTCTTTTGCCTCCCACTCCTCGACCAGTGCGGCGTCGCGGACATCCGGCAGGTTCGCGCGCATCGAGTGCTGCATCCGGCGGAACGTCTTCAGCTCGAGAAACGTCGGGCCGGCCCCCTCGCGGGCCCGCACGAGTGCTTGGGCGACCGCGTCCTCGACGGCGAGCACGTCGTTTCCGTCCACGATCTCGCCGGGCATCCCGTAGCCGGCGGCGCGGTCGGCGAGATCCTCGACGGCGCGCTGCGCCCGCCAGTCGGCCGAGAGCGCGAACTGGTTGTTCTCGCAGATGAAGACGACGGGGAGCGCCCAGGTCGCGGCGAGGTTCATTCCCTCGTGCGCAGCGCCCTGGCCGGCTGCCCCGTCGCCGAAGAAGGCGACCGCGGCCTGCCCCGTGCCGCGCAGCTTCGCCGTCAAGGCCGCACCGCACGCGTGCGGGATCCCGGCGCCGACGATCCCGTTGCAGCCGAGGATGTCGAGCGAGAGGTCAGCGATGTGCATCGACCCGCCGAGCCCCTTGCAGTAACCCGTCCGCTTCCCGAACATCTCGGCCATCATGCGGCGGAGGTCGGCTCCGGCCGCGATCAGGTGGCCGTGCGAGCGGTGGTGTCCGACGAGGTAGTCGGTCTCGCGCATGACGCCCGCTGCGCCGACCGCGATCGCCTCCTGCCCGACGCAGCTGTGCGCCGTCCCGAAGATGACGCCCTGCTGGAAGAGCTCCGCAGCGCGATCCTCGAAGCGGCGGATCAGCGCCATCAGCCGGTGCTGTTCGAGGAGCGAGGGCCGGTCGGCCGGCCGTTCCGCCCTGGCGGTCGTCTCGCCGCTCACCGCGGCGGCCGCTGGTGAAGCTCGAAGACGTAGCCGTCCGGGTCGAGCGAGTAGAGGCTCTTGCCGCCCGCGTTCGCGCCCGCGGTCATCTCCACCGGCCCGTCCGAGCGGAACGAGACCCCGCGTGCCCGCAGCTCCTCGTAGAGCGCGTCGATACCCGTGACGAAGACGCAGAAATGGCCGGTGCCGTGGTCGCATGGTCGGGAGCTGCCAGAGTGGCGCTCACAGCCCCGATACTCGATCAGCTCGACCTCGAATTCGCTCCCGGGCAGGCGAAGCATCGCGATCTCGAGCCCCGTCGCCTCGGGAACACCGACGATCCGCGTGATCTCCGGCTCTTCGTAGAGCCGCCGCCAGAGGAGCTCGAGCCCGAGCAGGCCGCAGTAGAACTCGAGTGAGCGGTCGAGGTCTGAGACGGTGATGCCAGCATGGCGGGGCCCGGTGATCGTCCATGCGCTCATGGAGCTAACGTACTTCGGAGGAGGTCTCGATGCTGAAGAACCGAGTTGTGCTGGTGACCGGAGCGGCGAGCGGCATCGGCCGCGAGATCGC
>JBKJML010000005.1:0-3989 GCA_046596415.1 Gaiellaceae bacterium
CGAGCGGCTGGCGGTGGACATCCCCTGGGCGCTCGAGGCACCGCTCGAGCTGCTCGACGAGCTCGCGTCGGTCAGCCCGTGGTGGAGGTCGATCGGCGCGAGCTCGTCGAGCAGCTCGAGCGGTGCCTCGAGCGCCCAGGGGATGTCCACCGCCAGCCGCTCGAGCTCCCAGGAGAGCCGCGGCAGCGCGTAGGCGCCGCGCCGGGCGATCGCCCGCGCCAGCTCCCGGACGAGCGGGCGCGCGAGCGGGCTCGTCCGGATCGTGACCTGCCAGCCCGGCTGCACGTCGAGGCAGCGCTCGACGAGCAGCGTCGCGAGCCGGGCTACGCGGGGATCGTCCATGCCCCGTCCTTCTGCACGAGCTCGCCGTCGCACCGGATCTCGCCGCCGCCGTGCATGTCCCTGACGAGATCCCAGTGGATCCCGCTTTGGTTGCGTCCGCCGAGGCTCGGGAAGCCGTCGCCGAGGGCGACGTGCACCGTGCCGGCCATCTTCTCGTCGAAGAGCACGTTGCGCAGCGGCCGGGAGATGCCGTCGTTGCAGCCGATCCCGAATTCGCCCATCCGGCGTGCCCCGTCGTCGGTCGCGAGCGCCTGGCGGAGGAGCTCCTCGCCGAGCGAGGCCGACGACTCGGTCACCTCGCCACCCTGGAAGCGGAGGCGAACGTCCTGCACGAGCTCGCTCACGTCGCCGAAGGTGACCTCGCCCTCGAGCGACTCTTCGACCGGGCAGTAGAAGACCTCGCCGCCCGGCACGTTCAGATGGCCGTCGTCGATCGCACCATGGCGTCCGTCGAGGCTGAAGACGAGGTCGGTTGCGGGCGCGACCAGCCGCACCTCGGCGGCGCGGTCGAAGCACTCGAGCACCGGCTCCATCCGCCGCCGCTCGGCATCCCAGTCCCGCAGGCAGGCGTCGTAGAAGACGTCCTCGTACTCGGCGAGTGAGAGCCCGGCGTGCTCGGCGAACGCGGCACAGGGGAAGTCGCAGCGGACGTGCGGCATCGTTCCCGCCCGGCCGCGTGCGCGATACGCGAGGCCGTGGATCCGCATCGCCCGGCGCGCTTCGGCCGTGTCGGGGTCGCGGCCCGCCTCGGGCGCGTGCACCCAGATCGAGGCATCGACCCGGTCGACGAGCTCTTGCTCTAGGGGCGGCAGCGTCCGTGCGATCTGCTCGGGCGCTGCTTCGATCCAGTCGAGGTCGACCGGGTAGAGGGCTCCGAAATGGATGCGAGTCAACGCATAGGCACCTCGCTCGGCGAGCAGTCGGGAGAGCGCCCGGGCGAGTGGCCGCGCCTCGGTCGTCGTCGAGACGAGCACCTGCCAACCCGGCTGCACGCCGATCGAGCGGTCGACCAGCAGACGCGCGTAGTCCTCGATGCGAGAATCGGACACTAGATGGGACGATCCCGTGGAACTACTCATCTAGGCCCATCCTAGGCCTGTAGCCTCGCGCGGTGGACGCCGTCGGCCTCGCGCTCACCTCCGCGTTCCTCTTCGGGGCGATGACCGTCGCGCTCCGCTTTGCGCTCGCACGCTCGGCCGACGCCGAGGCGGGGGCGCTGCTGACGATCCTGCCGGCCTTCGCGGTCACCGTCCCCTTCGTTCTGGCAAGCCCGGTCGACGTCTCAGGGATCTGGCCGTTCGTGCTGGCCGGCATGCTAGGCCCGGGGCTCTCGCAGCTCCTCTTCACACTCGCGATCCGGGATGCCGGCCCGTCTCGCACCTCGGTGACGGTCGGCACGTCGCCCCTCTTCTCGGTCGCGATCGCGCTCGTCTTCCTGGGTGAGCCGGTGCACGCCGGCCTGCTCGCCGGCGCGGCGCTGATCGTCCTCGGCGGTGTGCTCCTCGTCGGCGAGCGGGGGAGGCCCGAGCATGTGAAGCGGATCGGGCTCGTGTTCGCGCTCGGCTCGGCGATCGTGTTCGCGGTGCGCGACAACGTGGTGCGCCACCTCTCCGGCGACACCGATGTGAGCCCCGCGCTGGCAGCCGCCGCGACCCTGGCCTCGGGTGGCGTCGTGGTCGCGCTCTTCCTGCTGGCGTCACGCCGGCGGCTGCCGACGAGCGGGCTCGTCGCCTACGTTCCGGCCGGTCTGCTCTTCGGTGTCTCCTACGTCTGCCTGTTCGAGGCGTACTACCGTGGCCGGGTCAGCGTCGTGTCACCGCTCGTCGCCACCGAGTCGCTTTGGGGGGTCGGGTTGTCGGCGCTCCTGCTCCGCCGCCACGACGTCGTGGGCCGGCGCGTTTTCGCGGGTGCAGCGCTCATCGTGGCCGGCGGAGCGTTGATCGGCGCCTTTCGCTGAGCCGTCTGGCGTGGATCTGATACGATCAGGCTTAGATTTTCTCTCAGCAGACACGTAAGGAGCACTCAGAGATGGCGAAGACAATCGGAATCGACCTCGGGACGACGAACAGCTGCATGGCCGTCCTCGAAGGCGGCGAGCCGACCGTGATCCCGAACGCCGAGGGCGGTCGCACCACGCCGTCCGTCGTCGCGTTCACCAAGGACGGCCAGCGACTCGTCGGCGCGCCCGCGCGCCGTCAGCAGGTCACGAACCCGCAGAACACGATCTCCTCGATCAAGCGCTTCATGGGTCGCAAGCGCGACGAGGTCACCGACGAGATGACGATGGTCCCGTACGACGTCGTCAGCAGCGAGAACGGCGATGCCGGCGTCAAGGTCGAGGACAAGGACTACGCCCCGCCGGAGATCTCCGCGATGATCCTGCAGAAGCTGAAGGCGGACGCCGAGGCCTACCTCGGCGAGACCGTGCAGGACGCCGTCGTCACCGTCCCCGCTTACTTCAACAACGCGCAGCGCGAGGCGACGAAGGACGCCGGCAAGATCGCCGGCCTCAACATCCTGCGCATCATCAACGAGCCCACCGCGGCCGCGCTCGCCTACGGCCTCGACAAGGAGGGCGCCGACCAGACGATCCTCGTCTTCGACCTCGGCGGCGGCACGTTCGACGTGTCCGTGCTCGAGCTCGGCGAGGGCGTCTTCGAGGTCAAGTCGACGAACGGGGACAACCACCTCGGCGGCGACAACTTCGACAAGTCGGTCGTCGACTGGATGGTCGCCGAGTTCAAGCGTGACCAGGGGATCGACCTCTCCCAGGACAAGATGGCGCTTCAGCGCCTCTACGAGGCAGCCGAGAAGGCGAAGATCGAGCTCAGCTCGACGATGACGACGCAGATCAACCTGCCGTTCATCACCGCCACGCAGGAGGGGCCGAAGCACCTCGACCTGCAGCTCACGCGGGCGAAGCTCGCCGAGCTCTCCGCCGCCCTTGTCGCGCGGACGGTCGGCCCGACGAAGCAGGCCCTGAAGGACGCCGGCCTCGAGGCGGCGGCGATCGACCACGTGGTGCTCGTCGGCGGCATGACCCGCATGCCGGCCGTGCAGGAGAAGGTCAAGGAGCTGATCGGCAAGGATCCGCACAAGGGCGTCAACCCGGACGAGGTCGTTGCCGTCGGCGCCGCGATCCAGGCCGGCGTCCTCAAGGGCGAGGTCAAGGATGTGCTCCTGCTCGACGTGACCCCGCTCTCGCTCGGGATCGAGACGAAGGGCGGTGTGTTCACGAAGCTGATCGAGCGGAACACGACCATTCCGACCCGCAAGTCCGAGACGTTCTCGACCGCCGAGGATAACCAACCCGAGGTGCAGATCCACGTGCTCCAGGGCGAGTCCGAGATGGCGACCTACAACAAGACGCTCGGCAAGTTCAACCTGACGGGGATCCCGCCCGCTCCGCGCGGCCTGCCGCAGGTCGAGGTCAGCTTCGACATCGACGCGAACGGCATCATCCAGGTCTCCGCGAAGGACCTCGGCACCGGGAACGTGCAACAGATCACGATCGAGGGCGGCTCGGGCCTCTCCGAGGACGACGTGCAGCGGATGATCCACGACGCCGAGGCACACGCCGGCGAGGCGCACGAGCTGCGCGAGCTCGCCGACGCCCGCAACGTGGCGGAGAACCTCGCCTACCAGAC
>JBKJML010000081.1:0-5257 GCA_046596415.1 Gaiellaceae bacterium
CGGCATGTACACGCGCATGACCGGCCCCGGTGCCGAGGCACGGGTCACCGGCGCCTACGCCACGCGCGGCCGCCAGCACGTCGACTACGACACCACGCAGGAGCACGCCGCCGAGCACTGCTTCTCCGACCTCGCCTTCCGAGGCATCATCGGCGACCGCTCATCGGCGGTCTGGAAGGGCAACATCATCGTCGACCCGGGCGCGCAGAAGACCGACGCGTTCCAGGAGTGCCGGAACCTTCTGCTGACCAAGAAGGCCCACGCCGACGCGATCCCGGGCCTCGAGATCCTCGCGAACGACGTGCGCTGCACGCACGGCGCGACGCTTGGCCAGGTCGACAAGGAGCAGCTCTTCTACCTGATGGCTCGCGGCCTGCCCCGCAGCGAGGCGGAGCGGCTGATCGTCCGCGGTTTCTTCCAGGACGTGCTGGACCGGATCGAGCTGGAGCCGGTCCGCGAAGCGCTCGGCGCCGCGCTCGAAGCGCGGATCCCGCAGGCCTAGCTGCGAGCAGCCTCGACCGCCGCTTCGAGCTCGCTGTGGATCGAGGCGCTGACGTACACCGTCCACGGGTGGGCCCACTGCCCGCCCGTGTACGCGACGACCGGGATCACGCGGCCGTGCGCGTACCACGCCTCCATCGCCGTGCCCTCGTCCGGCCTCGTGAAGTCGGCCAGCACCACGTCGCAGGAGTCGATGTCGGCAAGGTCACCCTCGACGATCTCCTGCTCGTGCCCTTCCGTGCTGCCGCGGAAATCGCGTCGCATCGGGTCGACCGGCTCGCAGCCTGCCTCGCGCAGGAGCGCCGAGGCGCGGCGGCGGTACTCCTCCGCAAACGGCGGGCCTGCGAGGTAGACGCGCTTCATGCCACTACGATAAGGGCGTGAGCGACTCGAAGAGCCTGCCCGAGTTCGTTGCCCTCGGCCACGCGGGCTCCGCTGCCTATGCGGGGCTCGAGACCTTCCCCAACCCCGGCGTCGCGCTCGTCGAGCTCGAGAGCGACGAGCTGTCAGCGATCTGCCCGATCACGGGGCAGGCCGACCTGTACCTGGCGACGATCGAGTTCGAGCCCGATTCGCTCTGCCTCGAGTCGAAGTCGCTGAAGCTCTACCTCGCCTCGTTCCGGAACGAGGGCGCGTTCTGCGAGGCGCTCGCCGTGCGGATCCGCGACGACGTCGCCAAGGCGCTCGAGCTCGGGCCGGAGCGGGTCACCGTGACGCTCGTCCAGAAGGCGCGCGGCGGGATCACGATCACCGCGACGGCCTAGAGCGCCGTCAGCGTGAAGCGACGGTGGGCCTCGCTCTACGTGCGGACGAGCGGCTTGTACTTGATCCGGTGCGGCTCGAGCGCGTCGGCGCCGCGTGTCTCGCGGACCCAGTCCTCGTACTCGTCGAAGGCCCCCTCGAACCACGTCACCTGCGAGTCGCCCTCGAAGGCGAGGATGTGGGTCGCGATCCGGTTCAGGAACCAGCGATCGTGCGAGATCACCACGGCACAGCCGGCGAAGTCGAGCAGGCCCTCCTCGAGGGCGCGGAGCGTGTCGACGTCGAGGTCGTTCGTCGGCTCGTCGAGCAGCAGCACGTTGCCGCCCGAGCGCAGCAGCTTCGCCAGGTGGACGCGGTTCCGCTCGCCGCCCGAGAGGTCCTTGACGCGCTTCTGCTGGTCGGAGCCGCGGAAGTTGAACCACGACACGTACTGCCGCGAGTTCACCTCCCGCTTGCCGAGCTCGATCGTGTCGAGGTTGCCGGAGATCTCCTTCCAGACGGTGTTCTCCGGCGCCAGGTCGGCGCGCGCCTGGTCGATGTAGGCGAGCTGCACGGTGTCGCCGACCCGCAGTACACCGGCGTCCGGCTGCTCCTCGCCCGCGATCATCCGGAACAAGGTCGTCTTGCCGGCGCCGTTCGGCCCGATCACGCCGACGATCCCGCCGGGCGGCAGCGAGAAGGTCAGCTCCTCGAAGAGCAGCTTGTCGCCGAACGCCTTCGAGACGCCTTCCGCCTGCACGACGATGTCACCGAGACGGTCACCGGGCGGAATGTGGATCTCGACCTTGTCGAGCTTCACGTTCTGTTCCTCGGCGAACATCTTCTCGTACGACTGGACGCGCGCCTTCGACTTCGCGTGGCGCGCTCGTGGGCTCATCCGCACCCATTCGAGCTCGCGGGCGAGCGTCCGGCGGCGTGCCGACTCGGTCTTCTCCTCGATCGCGAGCCGGGCTGCCTTCTGCTCGAGCCAGGAGGAGTAGTTCCCCTGGAACGGGAGTCCCTTGCCGCGGTCGAGCTCGAGGATCCAACCGGCGACGTTGTCGAGGAAGTAGCGGTCATGGGTGACGGCGACGACGGTGCCCTTGTACTCCTCGAGGAAGCGCTCGAGCCAGGCGACCGACTCGGCGTCGAGGTGGTTCGTCGGCTCGTCGAGCAGCAGCAGGTCGGGTGACGAGAGCAGCAGGCGGCAAAGGGCGACTCGCCGCCGCTCGCCGCCCGAGAGAGTGACGACGTCGCGGTCGCTCTCGGGGAGCCGCAACGCGTCCATGGCGCGGTCGAGCGTCGCGTCGAGCGTCCACGCATCGTGGCGGTCGACGAGCTCCTGCACCTTCGACTGCTCGGCGAGCAGCGCGTCGAAGTCCGCGTCGGGCTCGGCGAACGCCGCGGAGATGGCGTTGAAGCGGTCGAGCAGGTCGCGAAGCTCGCGCACCCCGTCCTCGACGTTCTCGCGCACCGTCTTCTCGGGGTCGAGCGACGGCTCCTGGGCGAGCATGCCGACGCTCGTGCCCGGCGCCAGTTCGGCGACCCCGCTGGAGGGCTCCTCGAGCCCCGCCATGATCTTGAGCAGCGTCGACTTGCCGGCCCCGTTCGGGCCCAGCACGCCGATCTTCGCGCCCGGCAGGAAGGAGAGCGAGATGTTCGCGAGCACCTGCCGGTCGGAGCCGTAGAACTTGTCGGCCCGGTACATGGTGTAGACGTAGTCGCTCATGGCGGGACGACGATAGCGGGAGTAGTCTCGGACTCCGATGGACTGCTGTTGTGGCTACGAGCGAATCTTCGGCGCGCGCACCGCACGCCACGACGCGCGGCGGTACCGCAAGCACGGGCCGAAGCAGACGCAGGCGTCGGTGATCCAGCTCCTGCGCGAACGCGGCGTGCAGGGCGTCGAGGTGCTGGAAATCGGCGGCGGGATCGGCGCGATCCAGGTCGAGCTCCTGCGCGCCGGGGCGGCCCGGACGACGAACGTCGAGCTCTCGTCGGGCTATGAGGCCGAGGCCGGCGCGCTCCTGCGCGAGGCCGGGCTCGAAGCGCGGGCGGAGCGCCTGCTCGGCGACCTCGTCACCGACCCGGCTCTCGCTCCGGCAGCCGACGCGGTCGTGCTCGAGCGCGTCCTCTGCTGCTATCCCGACCTGCCGGGGCTCCTCGCCGCCGCCGCCGACAGGGCGCGCAGCTCGCTCGTCGCGACCTACCCGAGACGCAACCGTGGCTCGCGCGCCTTCGCCCGGGTGGCGAACCTGATTCTGGCCGTCTTCGGCGGCGGCTTCCGGCTCTTCGTGCACGACCCCGCCGAGATCGAGCGGATCGTTCTGGCCCGCGGCCTGCGGCGCGCCGACGTGAGGCGTGGGCGGGTGTGGGAGGTCGCAGCCTTCGACCGGTGCGCGTAGGCTGAAGCCATGCCGGAGCTCGGCCTCTTCCCGCTCGGAATCGTTCTCTTGCCTACCGAGCAGATCCCACTGCACGTCTTCGAGCCTCGCTATCGCTCCCTCATCGGTGAGTGCCTCGCGAGCGAAGGCGAGTTCGGGCTCGTGCTCGCCGACGAGGACGGCGGCCTGGCCGAGATCGGCACCCGAGCCCGGGTCACCGAAGTGCTCGAGCAGTTCGACGACGGCCGCCTGAACGTCGTCGTCGAGGGCCGCGAGCGGTTCCGCCTGCTCGAGCTGACCGAGGGCCGGGAGTACCAGACCGCCGAGGTCGAGCCCGTCGAGGACGAGGACGACCCCGCAGAGGCCGACGAGATCGCCCGCGTGCTCACGCTCTTCGACCGGCTGCTCGAGTTGACCGGTGCGATCGTCGAGCAGCCGGAGCCCGAGGCCGAGCAGGTCTCCTTCGCGGTTGCTTCGCGGTTCGAATTCGCACCCGAGCTGAAGCAGGCGCTGCTCTCGCTCCGCTCGGAGCGGGAACGCATCGGGATGCTCGGCGACATTCTCGATACCGCCGCAACGACGGTCGAGCGCGAGCAGGAGATCGCCTCGCGCGCGGCGACGAACGGCAAGGTCGCACCACGCGACGACGACTCGGCCTGACCCCGCGCCGCTACGATCTCGAGGTGGCAGTGACCGCGAAGCCGGCGCTCGACTCGGTGCGAATCCGCGCCGACTTTCCCTACCTCGAGGAGCTGACGAACGGCAAGCCTGTCGCCTTCCTCGACTCGGCCGCCTCGACGCAGAAGCCGCGTCAGGTGCTCGACGAGTTGCGCGAGTTCTACGAGCACTCCTACGCGAACGTCCACCGCGGCGTCTACCGGCTCGCCGAGCGGGCGACCGAGGGCTACGAGGGTGGCCGCGAGAAGGTGCGCGCCTTCATCAACGCGCCGTCGGAACGCGAGGTCATCTTCACGCGCGGCGCCACCGAGGCGCTCAACCTCGTCGCTTACGCCTGGGGGCTCGACAACCTCGGCCCCGGCGACGTCGTCGTGATCACCGAGCTCGAGCATCACTCCAATTTCGTCCCTTGGCAATTCATGGCCAACCGCACGGGCGCCACTTTCGCGCACATCCCGATCGACGACGCGGGTGAGTTGCAGCTCGACGCTCTCGATTCGATCGCGAAGCAGGGCAACGTCAAGGTCGTCGCCAACAACCTCGTCTCGAACTCGCTCGGCACGATCAACCCGGTCGAGAAGCTCGCCGCCTGGGCGCACGAGCAGGGCGCGATCATGGTCGTCGACGCCGCCCAGGCCGCGCCGCACCACGCGATCGACGTCCAGGCGCTCGGCTGCGACTTCCTCGCCTTCTCCTCGCACAAGCTGTGCGGGCCGACCGGGATCGGCGCCCTCTGGGGCCGCCGCGAGCTGCTCGAGGCGATGTCGCCCTTCAACCTCGGCGGCGAGATGATCCGCTCGGTCGCGCTCGACCGCACGAGCTGGAACGAGCTGCCCTACAAGTTCGAGGCCGGCACGCCGGCGATCGCCGAGGCGGTCGGCTTCGGGGCCGCGCTCGACTACCTCTCCGCGATCGGCATGGACGCGATCGAGGCGCACGAGCGCGAGCTCACC
>JBKJML010000066.1:0-3022 GCA_046596415.1 Gaiellaceae bacterium
GCGGCGCCGTTCATGACCTCGACGCTGCAGCAGGAGGCGAGCCGCAAGCTCCGCTTCTCCGCGCAGACGACGATGCGAGTCGCCCAGCGCCTCTACGAGAACGGCTACATCACCTACATGCGCACCGATTCGACCTCGCTGTCGGAGACGGCGGTCGTCGCGGCGCGCAAGCAGGCGGCGGAGCTGTACGGCCCCGAGTACGTCCCGGCTGCACCGCGTCAATACCAGCGCAAGGTGAAGAACGCGCAGGAGGCCCACGAGGCGATCCGACCGGCGGGCGACTGGTTCCGGCTCCCCAAGGAGGTCGAGCGGGAGGTGAAGCGCGACGAAGCCGCCCTCTACGACCTGATCTGGAAGCGGACGATCGCCTCGCAGATGGAGGACGCGCGCGGGCTGACCGTGTCGCTCCGCTTCGGCGCGGTGCAGGACGGAACCGACGTCGAGTTCGGCGCCTCCGGCACCGTCATCACCTTCCGCGGCTTCATGGCTGCCTACGAGGAGAGCCGCGACGAGGAGCCTGCCGAGCCGGAGGCCGAGCGGCCGCTACCGCACCTCGCCGTCGGCGACGAGCTCCGCGCCTCCTCGCTCGAGCCCGAGGGGCACTCGACGACCCCGCCCGCCCGGTACACGGAGGCGAGCCTCGTGCAGGCGCTCGAGGAGCGCGGCATCGGGCGCCCCTCGACCTACGCCTCGATCCTCGGCACGATCGTCGATCGCGGCTACGTCTTCAAGCGCGGCACTGCACTCGTCCCGGCCTGGATCGCCTTCGCCGTCGTCGCGCTCCTCGAGCAGCATTTCGGGCAGCTCGTCGACTACGACTTCACCGCTCGGATGGAGGACGACCTCGACCGGATCGCGTCGGGTGACGAGCAGCGGCTCGCCTGGCTGAAGCGCTTCTACTACGGCGGCGACGACCGGACGGGACTGCACGTGCTCGTCGCCGGTGTCGGCGACATCGACGCTCGTGCCGTCAACTCGATCCCGATCGGCGAGGGCATCGTCCTGCGCGTCGGCCGGTATGGCCCCTATCTCGAACGGGACGGTCAGCGGGCGAGCGTGCCGGAAGACCTGGCGCCCGACGAGCTGACCGTCGCCAAGGCGGAGGAGTTGCTCGCCGCGCCCGGCGGCGACCGCACCCTCGGCGTCGATCCCGAGACCGGCCGTGACGTCCTCGTCAAGACCGGCCGCTACGGCCCCTTCGTCAGCGAGGCGTTCGAGGAGGGCTCGAAGGAGAAACCGCGCGCCGCCTCGCTGTTCAAGGACATGTCGCCCGAGACCGTGACGCTCGAGGAGGCACTGCGCCTCCTGTCGCTGCCAAGGACGCTCGGGCTGCTCGACGGCGAGCCGGTGACCGCGCAGAACGGCCGTTACGGCCCGTACGTCAAGAAGGGCACCGACTCACGTTCGCTCGGGGACGAGGCGGAGCTCTTCACCGTCACGATCGAGGCGGCCGAGGCGCTCTTCGCCCAGCCGAAGCAGCGCGGGCGCGCCGCGGCCGCGCCACCCCTGAAGGAGCTGGGCGCCGACCCGGTCTCCGGCAAGCCGATGGTCGTCAAGGAAGGCCGTTTCGGTCCGTACGTCACCGACGGCGAGACGAACGCGAGCCTGCGCAAGGGCGACGAGCCGGAGACGCTCACGGTCGAGCGCGCGGTCGAATTGCTCGCCGAGCGCCGCTCGAAAGGCCCCGCTCCGAAGCGCAAGCCTGCGGCGCGCAGCCGTACCGCGAAGCGCAAATAGCACAAACAACCACCGCTCCGCGTCGTCTCAATGGGTACGAGCCGCGCCTCAGGCGCCGGTTTCCCTGCGCTGTGAACCGGCGGAGAACCCGCAGTGGAATACCGGCTGGGCCGGACACGTTTGAGCTTGTGACACCTCGGATGTGACGGTTCCCCTGGCAAAAAGAGGAAAAAGGGCTTATGGTGCGTAAGTTTGTTGCTCACATTCGAAGCAGAATCGGAAAGGACTGACCCAGCTTCTTGACGCAGAATCAGATGATCGAGTTTCTTGAGTCCGACCAGGTGAAGGCGCTCCGCGAGCGCTCGGAAGAGCGGGGGTTCATCCCTGCCGTCGAGTTCGAGGCGCTTGCGCTCGAGCACGAACTGAGCGACGAGGAGTCCGAGATCCTGACGCGGGAGTTGGAGACGATCGGCCTTGAAGTGCGCCAGCCTGACAAGGTGGCCGCCGAGGTCGAGACGGAGTCTCCGGAGCCCGAGGTGCATGAGGCCGGCCCGATGTCCGGGTCTGCCGACTCGCTCCAGCTGTTCCTCGCCGACGTCGGCAAGCACAAGCTGCTGACGGCGCACGAGGAGGTCATCCTCGCGAAGGCCATCGAGCGCGGCGACCCGGTCGCCAAGCGGCGCATGATCGAATCGAACCTGCGCCTCGTCGTGTCGATCGCGAAGGGGTACCGCGGCCTCGGTGTGCCGTTCCTCGACCTGATCCAGGAGGGGACGCTGGGCCTGAACCGTGCAGTCGAGAAGTTCGACTGGCGGCGTGGGTACAAGTTCTCGACCTACGCGACCTGGTGGATCCGGCAGTCGGTGCAGCGCGCCGTCGCGAATCACGCGCGGACGATCCGCGTGCCCGTGCACGTCGTCGAGCGGCAGCAGAAGCTGTCGCGCGCCGCGCGCCGCCTCGAGGTGGAGCTCGGCCGCGAGGCGACGAAGCAGGAGCTCGCGGAAGCCACCGGCCTGCCGCTCCAGCACGTGGAGGAGGCGCTCGGTGCCGCCCACGCGTCGGTCTCGCTGAACCAGACGGTCGGCGCGGACGACGAGGGCGAGCTCGGTGACCTCTTCGCAGACCGCGAGGCTCCGGACCCGTTCGACGAGGCCGAGGAATCGCTTCGCCGGCAGGGTGTCCGCCGGGCGCTCGACGCCCTCCCCGAGCGGGAGCGGCGGATCCTGGAGCTGCGGTTCGGCTTCGAGGGCGAGCCCTGGACGCTCGAGGCGATCGGGCACGAGCTCGACCTGACGCGTGAGCGCGTCCGGCAGCTCGAGGGGCAGGCGCTCTCGCGCCTCGCCGC
>JBKJML010000244.1:0-6848 GCA_046596415.1 Gaiellaceae bacterium
GAGAGCGTCGTCGTCTGGTCGGCGCTCTTCGCCGCCATGCTCCGCTACGCGACGCCGCTCATGTTCGCGGCAATCGGTGGCATGTTCTCCGAGCGCAGCGGCGTCGTGAACATCGGCCTTGAAGGGATGATGCTGACCGGAGCCTTCTTCGGCATCTGGGGCTCCGACGTGACCGGCTCGTGGGCACTCGGGCTCGGGATCGCGCTCCTCTCGGGAGGCCTCCTCGCGCTCGTTCATGCCTTTTTCTCGATTCACCTGCGGGCCGACCAGATCGTCTCGGGCACGGCGATCAACTTCCTGGCGCTCGGGATCACCGGCTATCTGTTCATCGACATCTATGGCAGTGAGGGAACTCCGGCCGAGATCTCGTCGATCCCGAGCGTCCAGATCCCGGGGATCCAGGACTGGTACTTCGTGGGGCCGCTCTTCGGGCAGCTCAACCTGATGATCTGGGCGGCGCTGGCGCTTGTCCTCGTGTCATGGGTCGTGCTCTTCAAGACACCCATCGGGCTGCGGATCCGTGCCGTCGGCGAGCATCCACGCGCCGCGGACACCGTGGGGATCAACGTCTACGCAACCCGCTACGCAGCCGTCGTCCTCTCCGGCATGCTCGCCGCCGCCGGCGGGGCGTACCTGTCGATCGGCTTTGTCAACTCGTTCAACCAAGGCATGACGAGCGGGCGTGGGTTCATCGCGCTCGCCGCCGTGATCTTTGGCAACTGGCGGCCTTTCGGCGCCGCCGGCGCCGCGTTGCTGTTCGGCCTCTCGAGCGCGATCGCGCAGCGCCTACCGACCTACTCCGAGTCGGCGGCGACGCTCTTCCAGGCGCTGCCGTACGTCCTGACCCTGATCGCTGTCGCCGGTGTGATCGGCCGCTCGATCCCGCCTGCGTCCGTTGGCCGTCCGTACAAGAAGCAATAGCGACGGGCGGGCGCTTCCGAACGGGAGCGCCCGCGGTGCCGTCGCGCTCGGCCTGCTCTCGGTTCTGACCGTCCCGGCCGCTGTCGCCGCGACCCGCTGGTCGGCGACGTACGAGCTCCTGCATGCCTCCGTTGCAATTCCGGCTGCCATCGTCGCCGGCCTCGGTGCCGTCGGGCTCTCCCGCCGAGCGGCGGAGCGCATCCAGCGGACGCTCGGCCGGGCGGGCGGCGTGCGCGCTGTGAGGCTCGGGCGCCGCCTCGGGGTCGCGGGCATCCTCGTCGCCATGACGGCGGCGGGCGCCGTCGGAGTCTACGAGCTGCTCGCCTACGTCTCGAACTGACCTGCCGCGGTGGGGCGCAAGACGTTTTGGCGTTTCGTCTCTACAATCACACCGTGTTCGAGATCGGCACCAGCCTGCGCGAGGCCCGCTTGCGGCGCGAGCTCGATTTCCCTGCCCTCGAGGCGATCACGAAAGTGCGCGCCAAGTATCTGCGGGCGCTCGAGGACGAGCGGTTCGAGGTGCTGCCGTCCCACACCTACATCAAGGGCTTCCTGCGCTCGTACGCCGATTCGCTCGGCCTCGACGGGCAGCTCTACGTGGACGAGTACAACTCGCGCTACGTCACGGTGATCGACGACGACGCCCCCGTTCGTCAACGGCGGCCGGTGCCTGCGGCGCGCCGCCGGCGCCAGGAGCGCCGCGAGTCGAACGTCGTACTGCTCGCCCTGACGGCGATCGCGCTTGTCACGGCGCTCGTGATCGCGGCCTGGAAGTTCGGGGGGCCGGAGACGACGAGCGTCAATGGGCTTCGCCAGCACGCCGTGCCGACGACGACCGCGGAACCGACACGCGGGACGACGCCGCCGGCCAAGCCGGTGACGAAGCAAATCGTGCTCGTGGTGCGGGCCGCCCGTGGCAACTCCTGGATGGAAGTGCGGGCCTCGGTGCCGAGCGGCCGACTGCTCTACGGGGGCACGCTCGAGCGTGGCCAGACGCAGCAGTTCACGAGCACGGCGCTCTACGTCTCCTTCGGCGCACCCGAGAACGTGACCTTGAAGGTGAACGGCAAGGCTGTGAACGTTCCGCGTGGGGGTGCGTTCCGGCTCAGCCGGGCGGGCCTCGTGCCCGCCGGCCCCGCTTGAGAGCCAGCTCTTGAGCCGCCCACGCGCGTCGATCGTCGTCACGGGTAGCGAGCTTGTCCGCGGCGACCGCAACGACCTGAACGGCCCCTTCTACGCCCGACAGGCTGTCGTGCTCGGTCTCGAGCCGGCGCGGATCTCGATCGTCGGTGACCGCGCCGACGAGTTGGAGGCTGCGATCCGCGAGGGGCTCCGTGCCGAGATCTGTCTCATCTCGGGCGGGCTCGGCCCGACCCACGACGACCGCACCGTCCAGCTCGTCGCGAAATGCACTGGACGCGCGCTCGTCGTCGATCCGGCGCTCGAGGCTGAGATCGAGTCGGTCTCCCGACGCGCTGCGGAGCGGCTCGGCCGTCCCTACGCGGATTTCGCGGCCGGGGTCACGAAGCAGGCGACCGTGCCCGAGGGAGCGATTTCGCTCGGCCTCGCCGGGACCGCACCGGGGCTCGTGATCGACACCGGCTGCTGCGTCGCCGTCGTCCTGCCGGGCCCGCCGGCCGAGCTTCAGCGTCTCTGGCCGAGAGCGCTCGAGTCGGAGCCCGTTCGCCTGCTGCTCGAGCGGGCGGAGCCCCCGCAGCGCACGGTGCTGCGCTTCTTCGGCCTCAGCGAGTCGGCGGTGGCGCAGGCGCTTGCCGCCGCGGGCGGGGACGGCGACGGCGTCGAGGCGACGATCTGCGCCCGCGACTTCGAGATCCATGTCGACCTGCTGGCCGACCCAGGCGGAGAGGAACGCGCAGCGGCCGTGGCGGACGGTCTCCGCGGCCCGCTTGGACAATGGCTGTTCGGGGAGGACGAGCGGCCGATCGAGGAGCTCGTGCTCGGCCTGTGCCGGGAGCAGGGCTTGACGCTCGCCACAGCGGAGTCGTGCACGGGTGGCATGGTTTCTGCGCGACTGACGGCGGTGGCGGGCTCAAGCGACGTCTATCTCGGCGGCATCGTGTCCTACACGAATGAGGTCAAGGAGCAGCAGCTCGGGGTCGGGGCCGCGACGATCGAGAGGTACGGCGCAGTGTCGGCCGAAGTGGCGGTCGCGATGGCGCGGGGCGCGCAGGAGCGCCTGGGCGCCGACATCGCCGTTGCCGTGACCGGCGTTGCGGGCCCGGGTGGTGGGACGGTGGACAAGCCGGTGGGGCTCGTTCACCTGCACGCGGAAGGCCCGCACGGGGAACGCTCGCTGAGCTTCGAGCTGCCCGGCGACCGGGCGACGATCAGGGCACGCTCCACCGTCGCTGCGCTCCATCTCGTGCGGCGTGTTCTGACACAGAGCCGCGACGAAGCCGTCTGACGGACGCCACTACGGTGGCGGTCATGACGGCTCCGTCCGACGGCTTTGCTTTTCTTTTCTGTTCTGCACCCGGCCGCAAAGCCGGTACGAGGTGCTCCAACCGTTTGCGCTTAGGAGGATGAGCGGATGAACCGCGAGGAAGCTCTGGACGTCGCCCTCGGGCAGATCGAGCGTCAGTTCGGCAAGGGCTCGGTCATGAAGATGAGCGATTCGGCTCAGGTTTCGATCGGCGCGGTCTCGACGGGCTCGCTTTCGCTCGACCTCGCACTCGGGATCGGCGGCCTGCCACGCGGCCGCGTGATCGAGGTGTTCGGGCCGGAGTCCTCCGGTAAGACCACCCTCGTCTACCACGTGATCGCCGAGGCCCAGCGCCGGGGCGGCATCTGCGCCTTCATCGACGCGGAGCACTCGATGGACCCGACGTACGCGAAGAACATCGGCGTCAACGTCGACGAGCTCCTGGTTTCGCAGCCCGACACGGGGGAGCAGGCGCTCGAGATCACGGAGCTCTTGATCCGCTCCGGTGCTCTCGACGTCGTCGCGGTCGACTCGGTCGCGGCACTGACGCCGAAGGCAGAGATCGAGGGCGAGATGGGCGATACCCATGTCGGCCTGCAGGCACGGCTGATGAGCCAGGCGTTGCGCAAGCTCGCCGGCACGCTCAACCGCACCGACACGATCTGCCTCTTCACGAACCAGCTGCGCGAGAAGATCGGCGTCATGTTCGGCAGCCCGGAGGTCACACCGGGCGGTCGCGCGCTCAAGTTCTACTCCTCGGTCAGGCTCGACATCCGCAGGATCGAGACGCTGAAGGACGGCGCCGAGGCCTACGGCAATCGGGTGCGCGTCAAGGTGGTCAAGAACAAGGTCGCGCCACCGTTCAAGCAGGCCGAGTTCGACATCATCTACGGCACCGGCATCTCGTGGGAGGGCACCGTCCTCGACGTAGGGATCGAGCGGAAGATCGTTCAGAAGTCGGGCTCCTACTTCAGCTACGGCGACGAGCGCCTCGGCCAGGGCCGCGTCAACGCCACCGCCTTCCTGAAGGAGCATCCGGACGTCGTGCAGCAGATCCTCGCCGGCATCCAACTCGAGGCGCCGGAAGGCCAGATCGTCTCGGCCCGGCTCCTGCCGAGCGCCGCCGCCGACCAGGCTGCGGCAGCAGTCGACGAACAGATCGAGTCGGACGCCAAGGCGTCCGCCGCGTAGCGGAATGAAAATGGTGACCGCGCTCCGGCCCGCGGGGTCGGGGCGCGTCGTCGTCGACCTCGACGGAGAGCCCTGGCGCCGCGTCTCCGCAGAGGCGGCCGTGCGGGCGGGTCTCGCGCCCAATGTCCCGCTCGACCGGGCCCGGGCCCGGCGCCTCGCTCGGGCGCTTCGCCGGGAGGCAGCGCTCGGCACGGCGCTGAAGGCACTGCGTTACCGCGACCACACGGCCTCGACACTCGAGGTGCGCCTCTTGGCACACCGGGTTGCCCCGGTCGAGCGGGCTCGTACGCTCGAGACGCTCGCGGCGGCGGGTCTCGTCGACGACGCGCGGGTCGCCCGGAGCCGGGCTGCGTCGCTCGTGGAGCGCGGTTGCGGCGACGCGATGATCCGTGACGACCTTGAGCGGCGTGGCGTCGCGGCCGTACTGGTCGACGAGGTGCTCGCCGGGCTTGAGCCGGAAGCCGAACGGGCGCGACTGCTCGCAGCGAAGCGTGGTGGCGGTGTCAAGGCGTTGCGCACCCTGGCAGCCAAAGGCTTCACCGAAGACTCGCTCGAGCCGCTCGTTGCAAGCCTCGACCGCGAAGCGCTAGGATGAGTGGGCTTCATCCGACATTTTTCCTGCATCTGCGCAGTTCCGAATCGGTGAACGACTTCCCTTCGATCCTTCGAGCAACCATCAGCCCACACGCCGCGGGGGGCTCGACCCCGCGCGGTTAGACGTGACCCGATTCCGGAGCGCGGGCCTGCAGGCCGACTGCCGGATGTGAGCAACACCGCGGCCGTTGCCGCGGCCAATCGATCCGTCTCCCGGGCGCAGCCCGGGCTGGGAGGACGAATGCTCACGCTGATCGGGGTGCTAGGCGGGTTGGTTGCAGGTGGAGCCGCGGTGGCGGTCGTGCTCCGGTACGCGGGCGGGTCGCGGCTCGCAGCAGCCCGGCGTGAAGCAGAGACGATCCGGCGCGAGGCTGCGATCGAGGCGCGCGAGCAGTCCGTCCGGCTACGAGCCGAGATCGAGCAGGAGGTGCAGGACCGTCGCACGCAGATCGTGAAGGCAGAGGAACGACTGCACCAGAAGGAACAGGAAACCGACCGGCGGCTCGACGATGTCGTTCGCCGCGAGCAGGGGCTGGGCGACCGCGAGACGCATCTGCGCGAGCTGCAGGACGACCTGAAGACGGCCAAGGCGGAGTCGCTGCGCGAGCTGGAGCGAATCTCGTCACTCACGGTGGTCGAGGCGAAGCAACACCTGCTCGAGCGCTCGGAGGATCTCGTCCGGCACGAGCTCGAGCGCCGGGTCAGGCAGCTCGACGAAGAGGCGCGTGGCGAAGCAAAGCGACGCGCCCGGAATCTCGTCGCCGATGCGCTCCAGCGAGTCGCTGCGAGCCACACTGCCGAGACGACGGTCACCGTCGTCCAGCTCCCCTCCGACGAGATGAAGGGACGCATCATCGGCCGCGAGGGCCGCAATATTCGGGCGCTCGAGCACCTCACCGGCGTCGACTTCATCATCGACGACACGCCGCAGGCCGTCGTGCTGTCGTCGTTCGACGGGATCCGCCGGGAAACGGCGCGGCTGACGCTCGTCAAGCTGATCGAGGATGGGCGCATTCATCCGGCTCGGATCGAGGAGATGTACTACCTCTCGAAGGCGGAGCTCGAAGAGCACATCAGGCAGGCCGGCGAGCAGGCCGTGTTCGAGGCGAATTGCGGCGCCGTGCACGAGGAGCTTGCGAAGGTGCTCGGCCGGCTGCGGTTCCGAACGAGCTACGGCCAGAACGTCCTCAAGCACACGCTGGAGGTCGTCCACCTGGCCGGGATCATGGCGAGCGAGCTCGGTGCGAGCGCGAAGACCGCCAAGCGTGCCGCCCTTCTGCACGACCTCGGCAAGGCGATGACGCACGAGGTCGAGGGCTCGCACGCGCTCATCTCGGCCCAATGGGCGAAGCGCTACGGCGAATCGCAAGGCGTCGTCCACGCGATCGAGGCACACCACTACGAGGTGCAGCCACAGACGGTCGAGGCCGTGCTGCTGATCGCAGCCGACGCGATCTCGGCCTCGCGTCCCGGCGCCCGTGGGGACAGCCTCGAGCACTACATCAAGCGGCTCGAGTCGCTTGAGGAGCTGGCCCTCGCCCACCACGGTGTCGCAAAGGCCTACGCGCTCCAGGCGGGCCGTGAAATCCGCGTCATGGTGGAGCCGACCGAGCTCGACGACGAAGGCTCGGCGCTCCTGTCGGTCGAGATCGCCCGCCAGATCGAGGATCAGCTCGAGTACCCGGGCCAGGTACGAGTG
>JBKJML010000276.1:0-20478 GCA_046596415.1 Gaiellaceae bacterium
CACGGCGCTCTCCGACCGCAACTTCGGCATCGACACGGGCTTCTACCCGCTCGGCTCCTGCACGATGAAGCACAACCCGCGCGTCAACGAGCGGGTCGTGATGCTGCCCGGCTTCAAAGATCTGCACCCGCTTCAGGAAGAGGAGGGGGCACAGGGGGCGCTCGAGCTGATGTGGCGCCTGCAGGAGATCCTCGCCGAGGTGGCGGGACTGCCCGCGGTTTCACTCCAGCCCGCAGCTGGCTCGCAGGGCGAGCTGACCGGGCTGATGCTGATGCGGGCCTACTTCGCCGACCGGGGTGAGGAGCGCGACACGATCATCACCGCCGACACGGCACACGGGACGAACCCCGCGAGCGTGACGATGGCGGGCTACCAGCTCGACAAGGTCGCCACCGACGCGCGCGGCAATCTCGATCTCGACGACCTGCGCACCAAGGTGAACGGGCGCACCGCCGGGCTGATGCTCACGAACCCCTCGACGCTCGGCCTCTTCGACGAGAACATCGTCGAGGTCGCGGCGATTTTCCACGAGGCGGGTGCGCTGCTCTACTACGACGGCGCGAACCTGAACGCCGTCTGCGGGCTCTCGCGGCCCGGCGACATGGGCTTCGACATCGTCCACTACAACCTGCACAAGACCTTCTCGCAGCCGCACGGCGGCGGCGGGCCGATCGCCGTACGGACAGCACTCGAGCCGTTCCTGCCCGTGCCGGCCGTCGTCCGCGACGGCGAGGTCTTCCGCCTCGACTTCGACCGGCCCAAGACGATCGGCAAGGTGCGCGGTTTCACGGGCCCGTTCGGCGTCTTCGTCCGCGCCTACGCCTTCATCCGCTCCTACGGCCCGGGCCTGAAGGAGATGTCGGAGGTGGCGGTACTGAACGCGAACTATCTGCTGGCGCGGCTGCGCGGCGCCTACGAGCTGCCGTACGACCGCCACTGCATGCACGAGTTCGTGCTCTCCGCCAGCAACCTGAAGAAGGAGCACGGCGTGACCGCTCTCGACGTGGCGAAGGGATTGATGGATTACGGCTTCCACCCGCCGACGATCTACTTCCCGCTTGTCGTGCCGGAGGCGCTGATGATCGAGCCGACCGAGACGGAGCCGAAAGAGCGCCTCGACGCCTTCGTTGACGCGATGCTGGCGATTGCGAAGCTGGCGGCGGACGACCCGGAGCGCCTGAAGGAGGCTCCGCTGACCCGGCCGGTTCGCAGGCTCGACGAGGTGCGCGCCGCGAAGCAGGCGATCGTGAAGTACGGCTTCTGATCGCCGACGCCCACAACGACCTGCTGCTCGAGCTCGTCCACCGGCGAGGCGAGGAGCGACCCTTCGAGCGCCATTGGCTGCCGCAGCTCGAACGGGGTGGTGTGGGGCTCCAGGTCTGCCCGGTGTTCGTCGGGATCGAGGACTTGCCGGAGAACGCGCTGCGCCGCTCGGTCGAGGCGGTCGCGGCGTTCAACCGCGCACTGCGCGAGTGCGACCGGGTCGCTTCCGTTCGCACCGCCGCGGATCTCGACGGGCTCGACGGCCGCATCGGTCTGCTCCTCGCGCTGGAGGGGGCCGAGCCGCTCGGCTACGACCCGGAGGCGGCCGACGTGTTCTGGGAGCTCGGCGCCCGCATGTTCGCGCTCACCTGGAACCGCCGCAACGCGTTCGCCGACGGGCTGGGCGAGCCAGCCGGCGGCGGACTGTCGCGGCTCGGCGAGCAACTCGTCGACCGTCTGGCGTGGCTCGGGGCGATCCTCGATCTGGCCCATGCGTCGGAAGCGACCTTCGACCAGGTGCTCGCGCGTGCCCCCGACGCGGCCGTCCTCGTCAGCCACGCCGCCTGTCGGTCGCTTTGCGACACGCCCCGCAATCTCTCGGACGCACAACTCGAGGCGATCGCCGCGCGCGACGGTGTGCTCGGCGTGATGATGCTCCCCGCCGTGCTCGGACTCGCTGCGTCGGTGGAGACGGTCGTCGACCACGTCGACCACGCCATCTCGCTGATGGGGATCGACCACGTCGCGCTCGGCGGCGACTTCATTCGTCAGGTGCATCGCGCGGTCGGCCCAGGACGGCAAGACGCAATCGTCGGTGCGACCGCCGACCTCGATGCCGCCGTTCCCGGTCTCGCAGGCGTGGAGGACTACCCGGCGCTCGTCGACGCGCTCCGAGCCCGCGGCTACGACGGCGAGCGGCTGGACGCGATCCTCTCCGGCAACCTGCTCGGCTTCCTCCGGCGCGCGCTGCCCTAGCGGTGTTCGACCACGTCACGATCCGCGTCAGCGACCGTGAGACGTCGGAGCGCTTCTACCTGACGATGCTGGCGGCGCTCGGGATCGAGCAGACCTATAGCGGTGAGCACTTCGCCGAGTGGCGCGACTTCTCGCTCGCCTCCGCGACTGAGCGGAGCCCCGTCACGACCGGGCTCCACGTCGGCTTCTGCGCAGACTCCGGTGCCCATCCCGACCGCGTCTTGAGCGACCCGGACGGCAACAGCGTCGAAGCCGTCCACCCTGGCGGGCCGCGAGGCACGATCGAGCACCTCCGGATCCGAGTCGCCGATCTTCTCGTTGCGACGAGGTTCTACGAGTCGATTGGCCCGCAGGCGGGAATCCACGCCGAGGAGGTGCTGCCGAAGAGCACGTCCTTCGCCGGTGGCCCGGGCACGGGCTCCCTGAGGCTCGTTGTCGCCGGCGAGCCGACCCGCAACGTTCACCTCGCGTTTCCCGCCGTCGCGAACGAGATGGTCGACGCATTCCACGCGGCCGCCCTGGCCGCGGGCTACCGCGACAATGGCCGGCCTGGCGAGCGCTCTCTCTACCACGCGGGCTATTACGGCGCCTTCGTCCTCGACCCCGACGGCAACAACGTCGAGGTCGTGAATCACAATCGTTAGCCCGGGAGCGTCTCGGGATCGAGCGCGGGCAGCCCGTCGATGCTCGTAGCGTTCTTCTCAGCCATGTACTCGACGATCGCAGTCGGCCCGGTGCGGAGCTTGCGATCGATCCAGTCGAGCTGCTGCGGGCGCTCGCCCTCGTAGCTCATCAAGGGCACGCCGTAGCCGCACGAGTCGGCGATCCGGTCGATGTCGACCACGATGACCGATCGGACGGCGGGGGCGCGCTCACCCGGGCCGAACCGCGCGTAGAGCTCGTCGAACCCGGTCGTCCCGAGCTGATGCACACGACCCCGGCCGTGCAGGCGCACGATGCGCGGCGGGCCTTCGAACGCACAGAACATCACGACGACGCGCCTGTTCTCGTTCAGATGGGCGATCGTCTCGGCGCCGCTCCCCGCGTAGTCGAGATAGGCGATGCGGCGGCCGTCGAGGACGCGAAGCGTGTCGAGCGGCCCTTTCGGCGAGATGTTCACGTGGCCGCCGGCGTCGAGTGGAGCCGTGCCGACGAAGAAGAGCCGCTGCCGCTCGATCCACTCGACGAGCTTCGGCTCCAGCTGTTCGAACACTTTGCCCATCCGGCCACGATAATGACCGCGGCCGTGTTGACGAGAGAAGACTTGCAGGCGCGCGTCGAGGAGCTTGGCCCCGGAGCTGACCTCGAGCGGCTGGCCGCGACGCTCTCTCCCGCGGAGCGTGACCTCCTCCAGGACGTGCTGCTCGTGCGCTCGGGTGCGGCCGGCTATGCGTTGCGCGAGCGCTCGCGGGCCAGAGGCTGGCTGCGGCGGATGTGGGATCGCGCCGACGCGGGCCGTGCCCCGAAGTGAGCTGTCTTTCCGTCAACGAGACGAGCAGGGACAGTCCCTGATTCTCGGGTTGACAGACGGTCACGTCCAAACCGGCCGCGGCCGTTCGTCAACCGCGCGACCAGTGTCTGGCACTGGTTCATTCGTTGACGCGGGGACAAGGTCCGACTGGCAGAGATCGGCGCTCTCGCGACTGCTGCATCCACCGTCGATCACGACGCGTGGGCGCTTGTTCTCGGTGAGACCGCATTATTGACCGATGGAGTTCGGTCAAGGTGACTCGATCGTCCTGCTCGGCCTGCTGGCCGCGAGCGTCACGCTGCTCGCGCTGGCGCCGAGGCTGCGCGTCCCGTACCCGATCCTGCTCGTGCTCGGCGGGCTCGCACTCGGCTTCACACCCGGTCTGCCGCACGTTGCGCTGCCACCCGACCTCGTCCTGATCGGCATCCTGCCGCCGCTCCTCTACGGAGCAGCGTTCTTCACGTCGCTTCGCGACCTGCGGACGAACGCCCGCCCGATCTCGCTGCTCGCGATCGGCCTCGTCGCCCTGACCACGGTTGTCGTCGCGGTCGTCGCTCACATGGCCGTGCCGTCGTTCGGCTGGTTGGAGGCCTTCGTGCTCGGCGCCGTCGTCTCACCGACCGACCCGCTCGCGGCCACCGCAATCGCGCGCCGGCTCGGAGTGCCGCGCCGGATCGTGGCGGTGATCGAGGGCGAGAGCCTCGTCAACGACGGCACCGGGCTCGTCCTCTATCGCTTTGCCGTCGCTGCCGTCGTCACCGGCTCGTTCACGCTCTGGGAGGTCGGCGTGCGGCTCGTGCTCGTCTCGCTCGGTGGCATTGCCGTGGGGCTCGCGGTCGGCTGGGTCGTTCGGCAGGCCCGCAAACGGATCGACAACCCTCCGGTAGAGATCACGATCTCCCTGCTCACCGGCTATTTCGCCTATCTCCCTGCCGAGGCGCTCGGCGTCTCGGGCGTTCTCGCCGCCGTGACCGTCGGCATCTACATGGGGTGGCACACACCGGAACTGACGAACTCGCAGGTGCGGCTCCAGACCGACGCCGTCTGGTCGATCCTCATGTTCGTCCTCAACGCGCTCGTCTTCGTCCTGGTCGGGCTCCAGCTGCCGACGATCCTCGACGGGATCGACGATCGCTCGCCCGGTCGGCTCGTCTGGTACGCCGTGGCGGTCTCCGTGGCGGTGATCCTGACGCGGATCGCCTGGGTGTTTCCGGCGACCTACCTGCCGCGGTGGCTGAGTCGGCGCGTACGGGAGCGCGACCCCGCGCCGTCCTGGCGGAGCCCCGCGGTCGTCTCCTGGGCAGGCATGCGTGGCACCGTCTCGCTTGCCGCGGCGCTCTCGATTCCGCTGACCGTCGACGCCGGCTCCCCGTTTCCGAACCGGAACCTGATCGTCTTCCTCACCTTCTCCGTGATCCTCGCCACGCTCGTGTTCCAGGGGCTGACGCTCCCGCTCGTGATCCGCGGGCTCGGGCTCGAAGCGGACAACCTCGACGAGCTCGAGGAGGCGCGTGCGCGCGTGCGCGCGGCGGAGGCGGCCCTCGAGCGGCTCGAGGAGATCGCGCCCGAGGAGTGGGTCCGCGCTGACACCGCCGAGCGGTTCCGCGGCCTCTACGGCTTCCGTCGCTCTCGTTTCGAGGCACGTTTCGACGATCGGGACGACGGCGCGATCGAGGAACGCTCGACCGCCTACCAGCGGCTGCGCCAGCAACTGCTGGACGCCGAGCGCGACGCGATCCTCGAGCTCCGGCGCAGCGGCGAGATCGGCGACGAGGCGCTGAACCGCGTCCTGCGCGACATCGACCTCGAGGCGGCGCGACTCGACGTCTAGCGAGTCGCCGCGAGCTGCCCGCACGCGGCCGCGATGTCGCGTCCGCGAGTGAGGCGCACCGTCGCGGGCAGTCGCGCCTTGTCGAGCACGCTCTTGAAGGCCGCGATCGTGTCGCGCGAGGAGCCGTCGAACATCCCGGTCGGGTTGTACGGGATCAGGTTCACCTTGAAGACGTCACGGTCGAGCAGCGCGGCGAGCTCGGCGGCGAGCCGCGGCGAATCGTTGACCCCGGCCAGCAGCACGTACTCGATGTAGACCTTGCGATGGCGGAGCTCGTGGTAACGGCGGCACTCGGCGAGCACGTCCTCGAGCGGATAGCGATCGTTGACCGGCATGATCCCGGCGCGCAGCTTCCCGTTCGGAGCGTGCAGGCTCAGAGCGAGGCGGATCGGCTCCTCGACCTCGTCGATGAAGCAGGTCAGGCTCGGCAGCCAGCCGACGGTCGAGATCGTCGTCCGCCGGTGGGTGATGCCGACGTCCGGCAGCCGCCGCGCCGCGGCGAGCACGTTGTCGTAGTTCAGGAACGGCTCGCCCATGCCCATGAAGACGCAATGGTCGATCGCCTCGAGCCGCCGGAAATGGAGTGCCTGGTCGAGGATCTCCGACGCGGTCAGGTTGCGGCCGAACTTCATCGAGCCGGTCGCGCAGAACGTGCAGGTGAGCGGGCAACCGGACTGCGACGAGACGCAGATCGAGCGGCGGCCGTCGCGATAGCGCATCAGCACCGCCTCGACCGGGTGGCCGTCGTGGGTGCGGAAGAGCGCCTTCACGGTGCCGTCGCTCGAATGCGCCTCGTCGGCAAGGGTGAGCGTGGTGAACGGCACGGCCTCCGAGAGCTCGCCACGGAGCGCCGCCGGTAGGTTCGTCATCGCCTCATAGCCTTCGGCGCCGCGTGCGGCCCACTCCCACACCTGGGCGGTGCGGTAGGCGGGCTCGCCGCCGTCGGTGAGCGTCCGTTCGAGCAGCGCGAGATCCATGACCGTTCACGGTAGCGTGTGGATGCCGTGATCGATCTCCGCTCGGACACCGCCACCCGCCCTTCACCGGCCATGCGCGTCGCGATCGCCGCCGCTGAGGTCGGTGACGAGCAGAAGCGCGAGGACCCGAGCGTCAACGAGCTCGAGCGGCGCTCGGCGCTCTTGCTCGGGCAGGAGGAGGCGGTCTACCTGCCGACCGCGACGATGGCGAACCAGATTGCGCTGCGCCTGCTGACCGAGCCGGGCGACGAGTTGCTCGGCGAGGAAAACTGCCACGTTTTCATCTCCGAGCTCGGTGGCCCGGCCGTCCACTCCGGGGTCGTCACTCGCGGCCTGCCGGGGATCGCAGGCCGGTTCACGCCCGAGCAGGTGCGCCGCGCCTATCGGCTCCCCGCGGTTCACTCGCCGCGGACGCGACTGCTCTGGGTCGAGAACACCCACAACGCCTCCGGTGGCCGCATCTGGCCGCTCCCCGAGCTCGATGCACTGCGTGAGCTCGCGGACGAGCTCGACCTCCGCTTCCACCTCGACGGGGCTCGCCTCATGAACGCCGCTGTCGCGAGCGGCATCGCGGCAGCCGACTACGGGCGCCGCTTCGACACCGTCACGCTCTGCCTCTCGAAAGGGCTCGGCTGCCCGCTCGGCGCGATCCTCGCCGGCTCCGAGGAGCTGATGCGCGGCGCGCGGCGACTAAAGCATCTCTTCGGCGGTGCCATGCGACAGGCCGGGATCGTCGCCGCCGCGGGCCTCTACGCGCTCGACCACAACGTCGACGGTCTCGCACATGACCACGCGCGCGCCCGCCGGCTCGGCGAGGCGCTGTACGCGGCAGGGCTCGCGGTCGACCTCGCCCAGGTCGAGACGAATTTCGTGCAGCTCGACGTCCAGCCGCTCGGCCTCAGCGCCGCCGACGCGATGAAGCAGCTCGCCGAGCACGACATCGGGCTATCCGGGACGATCCACCCGACCGTGCTCCGCGCCGTCACCCATCTCGACGTGACCGACGACGACATCGACGTCGCCGCCGTCGCGATCCCGCAGGCGCTCGGAGCCCTTGTCCGCGCCTGACGCCCTGCTCGCCGAGCTCGAGCGGCTCGCCGCAGCCGCGCAATCGGTGGAGCGGCAGCCGTCGCTTTCGGCGTGTGTCTTCCGCGACGGCGTCCCCGTCTGGACGCACGCGGCCGGCGTCGCCGACGTCGACTTGGGTGCCGGTGCGACCCCGGACACGCAGTATCGGATCGGCTCGATCACGAAGACGTTCACGGCCGTTCTCGTCATGCAGCTCCGCGACGCGGGCGCCCTCTCACTCGACGATCCGCTGACCAAGCACATCCCCGAGAGCCCGCACGCGCCGACGATCCGGCGGCTCCTCTCGCACACCTCCGGCCTCCAGCGGGAGCCGCCGGGGGAGATCTGGGAGTCGATGCGGCCGCCGACCCGCGAGGAACTCGTCGCGCAGCTCGGCGACGCCGAGCAGGTGCTGGCGCCCGGCTTCAGCTGGCACTACTCGAACCTCGCCTTCGCGCTGCTCGGCGAGGTGGTCGCCCGTCAGCACGGACGCGACTGGTTCGAGGTGCTGGAGGAGCGCGTGCTCCGGCCGCTTGGCCTCGCGGACACGATGCTCGAACCGACGCGGGCTGCCCGCGGCTACTTCGTCGAGCCCTTCAGCGACGCCGTGCGCCTCGAGCCCGACGTCGAAGGGAACGGCACCGCTGCGATCGGCCACCTCTGGTCGACGGCACGCGACCTCGCCGCGTGGGGCGCTTTCATCGCACGGCCGGACGAGCAGGTGCTCGCGCTCGCGACGGTGGACGAGATGGCGTTCGTCGAGACAATGGTCGACCAGGATCGCTGGTCGCTCGGCTGGGGGCTCGGGCTCGAGCTCTACCGAAGCGGCGAACGCGTCTTTGCCGGCCACGGCGGCGCGATGCCTGGCTTCCTCGCCGGGCTCGTGGTGGCGCGGAAGGAGCGGATCGGCGCCGCAGTCCTCACGAACTCTGGTGCCGGGCCGAAACCGGAAGCCCTCGCCCTCGCGCTCGCGAACGCCGCCGCCGACGCCTGGCCGGTGCCGCCCGAGCCGTGGCAACCGGGTGAGGCTGCTCCGCCCGAGGTCGCCGAGCTGCTCGGGCCATGGTGGACGGAGGGGCACGAGCTACAGCTGCGCTGGCGCGCCGACCACCTCGAGGCGGTGCTGCTTGCGGGGCCGGTAGGGCGGAACGTCTCCGTCTTCAAGCAGGAGGGTGACGGGGTATACCGCTGCGCCGAGGGACGCGAGCGAGGCGAGCTCCTCCGCGTCGTGCGCGATGCTGCCGGTGAGGTCGAGAAGCTCTACTTCGCGACCTACCCGATGCGCCGCGAGCCCTCGACGTTCTAGAGGTTGCGGTCGCCGACCGCGAAGAAGACGGCGGCGATGCCGACGTAGGCGGCAATCAGCGCGACTCCGCGCCCACGGCTGGAGCGTCCTGAAGCGAGCAGGGCGAAGACGAGCCCCGCCGAGCCGAGGAGCGCCCCCACCTCGACCGGGCGGAAGCCGAGTGCGAGCGGGTCGATCAGGAGCGCGAGCAGCACGACGGCCGGGATCAGGAAGACGGCGACCTGGGCGCTCGACGAGAGGGCGATCTCGACCGCGAGCTTGATCTTGCCGCGGTAGGCGACGACGACGGCACCGCCGTGCTCGGCCGCGTTGCCAACGATCGCGACGATCACCGCGGCGACGAAGAAGTCGGAGAGGTGCGCCTGCTCCGCGAAGGCCTCGAGCGAGCCGACGAGGATCTCCGCGACGAACGCGGTGGCGACAGTCGCGCCGGCGAGCACTCCGAGCGACAGGCGAAGCGACCAGCCGGTTCCGGTTCCGGTCGCGTCGGCGTCGGCGTCGGCGGAGTGGAGCTGGTGGTGGCGTCGCAGCGTCCACCAGGTCGTGCCCACGTACAGGACGAGCAATGCGACCGAGACGGGAATCGAGATCGTCTCGATCAGGTGCCGCTCCGGGTCGCCGTCCCAGCTCGGAATCGAGGGGACGAGGAACAGAAGGCCGGCGGCGGCGACGAGCCCGAGCGAGACGAAGCTCGACTGGCGGTCGAACTCGCCGCGCCCGCCGAAGATGAGCGAGAAGCCGAGCACGAGCAGGAGGTTCCCGATCACGCTGCCCGAGAGCGAGCCGCGAACGACCTCGGTCAGCCCCTGGTTCACGGCGAGCATCGCGATGATCAACTCCGGTGCGTTGCCGAACGTGGCGTTCAGGAAGCCGCCGATGCCGGGGCCTGTGTGCTCGGCCGCGTGCTCTGTGGCCTCCCCGATCAGCCAGGCGAGCGGAATGAGGGCGACCGCAGCCACCGCGAACTCGACCATCTTGTCCGGATGCACCGTGTAGTGCAGGACGACGACGAGCGGAGCGAGTAGGAGCGAGGCGAAGAGGAAGCGGCGGAGCACCCCGGTACCCTAGTCAGTCGTGCTGGAGGCCGTGCTGTTCGACTGGGGAGGAACGCTCGCGCGCTTCGAGTGGAGCGACGAGCTGCTCGCCGCCGGGCAGCGCGCCGGCCTCGCGGCACTCGGCCGGGCGGACGAGGCGGAGCAGCTCGCACGCCGCTTCGCCGCCGAGGTGCTGCCGTTGCTCGAGGCGGCCGATGCGCCGACGACCGTCGATTACCGGGCGGAGCTTCGAGCGCTGCTCGGCGAGACCGACGCTGAACGGCTCGACGCGTACCTGGTCGCCGAGCACGACGCGTGGGCGCCCGCGATCCAGCTCCAGGCGCAGACCCACGCGCTGCTCGACGCGCTCCGAGGGCTCGGCCTCAAGCTCGGCCTCGTCGCGAACGGCTGGCCCGAGACCGGCGCGCTCCTGCGTCGCGACCTCGACCGGCTCGGCGTTTCGGAGCGGCTGGACGTTGCCGTCTTCGCATCAGAGGCCGGGGCTCGAAAGCCCGACCGTGCGATCTTCGAGCTGGCCCTGACCGCGCTCGAGGTCGCACCGGAGCGGGCGATGTTCGTCGGCGACAGCCTCGTCGAGGACGTTCAAGGTGCGGCCGCACTTGGCATGAGCACCGTGCAGGCGCTCTGGTTCACCGCCGACCCGGCGGAGGGGATCGAGCCGGATCAGCAGGCGTTCACGATGCACGACGTCCTCAACGTCGCACGACGTCTCATCGGCGCAACCTGAAACCGGCTTCCATGTCAAGTCTTGCGGGGCCGGGTCGGACCTTTCACAATCTCCGCATGGCCCACCCCGCGCACGCCCCGACAGAGCTGCCGCTCCGGCCTCAGGACGAGACCGATTGCCGGCGCTGCGAGGTCCACTGCGAGAAGGTCGTCTACCCGGGAGCGTGTCTCGCCCGCTCGTGTCCGTTCGTCTACGCCTACGAGGCGTGGGGGCATACCTACATCGGGTGCATGCAGAAGGTCTACGAGGTGGAGATCGACCTCGACAAGCTCAAGGCGCTCGAGGCGCACGCGACGGGCTTCGGCGCCGTCAAGGCGCAGCGGGCGCCGCTGCCGATGTGCAAGGTCGAGGTGGCCGAGTGCTACGAGGCCCGCACCGACGAGCTCGGCTGCCGGAATCCCGAGTTCCACGAGATTCCGCGTGAGCGGCCGAGCTTCCGCGTTTTCGCCCGGCTCGACCCGGGAGCCTGAGCGCGCCGGCGTGGTCGCAGCGCCGCCTTCGGACGGGCTGACGACCGAGCTGCGGTCGGCCGAGTCGAGCGGGCTGGCAGCGATCTGTGCGCGCACCGAGCGGGCGGCGGGGCTGCCGGAGTGCCTGCTCCTCGCGGTCGCCTCCCGCGAGACCGGCTGTCGCGACGTGGTCGGCGATCATGGCCACGGCCGCGGCTACTTCCAGATCGACGACCGGTACCACCGCGGCTGGCTGGCGCGCCACGGGGCCGCCGCGCCCGGGCTGACGCCGCCGCCGACCGAGGCCGCTGCCTACGCCGCGGCCATCGTCGAGTCGAACCTCGCCTACGGCCGTCTGCACGGCGTCCGCGCCGCCCAGCTCATGCGCTTCGCGCTCTCGGCCTACAACGCCGGTCCGTTCGGCGCGTTGCGCGGTTACGGCGCCGGCGACTCCGATCTCGAGACGACCGGTCGCGACTACGGGGCAGACGTGCTCGAGCGGATGGTCTGGTTCCGGCGCGCCCGCCGGCCGCTTCTGACGCGGGGGATGCGCGATCCCGCGGTCGCCGAGCTCAAGACGCTTCTGCGTGACTGGTACGAGAGCGTGGGGAGGCCGGTGCCGCGTTTCACGCCGGGTTTGGTGCTCGGACCGGCAACGGTCGAGGCAGTGCGCGAGTTCCAGCGTGCCGCCGGCCTGGAGCCGGACGGGATCGCAGGCCCGCTCACGTGGGCAGCGCTCGCAGAACCCTCCTAGTGGCTCAGAGCCACAAGGCGGCGCCGACGGCGTGCAGGGCGCGCATCCGGTCGAGCTCGGCGGCGTCCGGGCCGTGCCCGAGCGGCCCTGGCGTCTCCGTCACGGCCGGGAGTGCGGCGAAGGCGGGCTGGCCGAGGAAGGTGGCCAACCCGTCTCCCATCAGCCCCTCGCCGACGTTCGCGTGCCGGTCGCGATTCGAGCCGAGCGGGGTCTGCGAGTCGTTCACGTGGAGCGCGCGGAGCCGGTCGAGCCCGATGCGCTCGTCGAGCTCCACGACGAGCCGCTCGAGCTCGTCGCGCTCGGTGACATCCACGCCTGAGGCGTAGAGGTGGCAGGAGTCGAGGCAGATCCCGAGCCGGTAGTGGCGGCCGAGCCGATCGACGAGGACAGCAAGCTCGTCGACGGAGCGCCCGATTGTGGCACCCGCCCCGGCGGTGTTTTCGATCAGGAGCCACGTCGTGTCGGAGCAGAGCTCGAGGACCTGCTCCAGCGCCGGGATGACTCGCGCGAGCCCGAGCTCGAGGCCGGCACCGAGATGCGAGCCGACATGGAAGACGACGCCGTCCGCCTCGATCGCGCAGGCCGCGGTCATCGTCGAACGCATCGTCGCGACGCTCTTGCGATAGATCTCGTCGTCGGGCGCCGCCAGGTTGCAGAGATAGAGCGCGTGGACGAGCACTGCGCCGATCCCCGTCTCGGTGCGGCGCTCCCTGAAGCGTTCAAGGTCGGCCGGGTCGTGCTCGGGGAAGCGCCACATGCGCGGGCTCTGTGCGAAGAGTTGCACCGCGTCGGCCCCGATCGCGGCCGCATTGTCGAGCGCGCCCTTGATCCCGCCACCGCAATGGGCGCCGAACAGCATGCCGGTACGCTAGCCGCATGGCCGTCCGCGTTCGCATGGCACCGTCCCCGACCGGATTTCTCCACATCGGCGGCGTCCGCACCTTCCTCTTCAACTGGCTCTTCGCCCGCGGTCACGGCGGCGAATGCCTGCTCCGGATCGAGAACACGGACACGGGTCGAGAGGTCGCCGAGTCGGTCGACCAGATTCAGCGCTCCCTCACCTGGCTCGGCATCGACTGGGACGGAGCTGTCACCTTCCAGCTCGACCGGCTCGAGCGCTGCCGCGAAGAGGCCCACCGGCTTGTCGAAGCCGGGCACGCCTACGAGGACGAGGGTGCGATCCGCTTCCGTATGCCCAGCGAGGGTGTGACCGGCTGGGACGACGCGATCAAGGGTCGGATCGAGTTCCCGAGCGACCAGCTGGAGGACGTCGTGCTCGTCCGTTCGGACGGCCGCCCGACCTACAACTTCGCCTCACCTGTCGAGGACTGGTTGGACGGGATTACGCATGTGATCCGCGGCGACGACCACGTCTCGAACACCCCGAAGCAGATCCGGATCCTCACCGCGCTCGGCGCCGAGCTGCCTGTGTACGCGCATGTGCCGATGATCAACGGCCCTGACGGCAAGCGGCTCTCGAAGCGCCACGGCTCCGTCTCGACCGACGAGTTCCGCGAGGCCGGCTACCTGCCGGCAGCGCTGATCAACTTCCTGGCGCTGCTCGGCTGGGCGCCGGATGGCGAGACGACGATCATGAGCCGCGACGAGCTCGTCGAGCGCTTCACCCTCGAACGGGTCGGCGCGAGCGTCTCGACCTTCGACTATCAGAAGCTCGACTGGATGAACGGCCAGTACATCCGGGCGCTGACCCCCGACGAGTTCGCGGGCGCGGTTGTCGGTTGGCTTGCCGGCAAGGGGTCGAGCTGGGACGCCGGGCGGGTGCGCGAGGCGGCGCCGCTCGTGCAGGAGAAGCTCTCGAAGCTGGCCGAGTTCCCCGGCCTGACGCGATTCCTCTTCGAGGAGGTCGAGCCCGACCCGGACCTGCTCGACGCGGCGATCCTCGCCGAGGCGACCACGGTGCTCGAGGGGGTCGAGCCGTTCGCGGCGGAGCCGATCGAAGTGGCGCTGAAGGGTCTCTGTGAGCGCCTCGACCTGAAGCCACGGCAGGTCTTCCTCCCGATTCGGGTCGCGGTGACCGGCTCGAAGGTCTCACCCGGGCTCTACGAGAGCCTCGCACTGCTTGGCAAGGACGAGTCGCTGCGAAGGCTCAGGAGCTCGGCGGGCGCAGCGGCTTAGGGGCGGCGAGCGGGTCGAGTGCCCGCTGGAAGCTCGTCCACGCCCGTCGCCGATAGCCGGCCGTCGGCAGCGGCAGGTCACGACACAGACGTGAGCTCCGCGGGCTGTCGTTCTGCTGGGGGTGTTCGTGGAAGATCATTTGTAATTAGTAAACGGTCGAACGGCCGTGGGCGTTACGGCCGGCCGCGCGAGAGCACGAGCGAGGCGGCGACGAATGCGAGCCCACCGACCCAGAACGGCCAGTCATGCGCGAGCGCGCCCCCGAGCACCGTCGCAACACCGGCGAGCAGGAGCAGGAGCGACATGAGCCCTTGCCACGGGTCGGCGCCGCCGTCGGACGGGACGGTCGCCTGCTGGGCGAGCGCGCGGCGCGCAAGCCGCACACCGAAGAGCGATCCACGCCACTCCCAGACGAGCGGCGCTGCAGCGTCGGCGCCCTCGACCTCGAGCGTGTCGGCAAGCTCGGCGGTCGCGTCCCGCGCCTCGGCGAGCGCCAGCGCCAGCGCCGCATGCGCAGCTTCGGCACCGGCCGGGGGCTCGATCCCGAAGGCGAGCTCGACGGCGGTGTGGAGCCGGTGCTGGAGCGCGGGCAGGTCGTCGGCCGACTCGTCGAGCCGCAGCGGCACCGCGGCGATCCGTTCCAGTGCGACGAGGGCCGGGCCTAGCCCGAGCCAGAGATCGCCGAGGGCGGTCGTGTAACTCGGCGGCGCGTCGGTGGGAACCGTCGGCCTCAAGGGTGCCGAAGTGTACTCTGGCGCATCGTGATCGGGCCGCGCACCGTCCTCGTCGTCGACGACGAACCGTCGCTCCGCCTTCTCTGTCGCGTCAACCTCGAGCTCGAGGGGCACCGCGTGCTGGAGGCCGCGTCGCTCGCCGAAGCACGGGCGCATCTCGCTGTAGAGGCGGTCGATGTCGTTCTCCTTGACGTCCATGTCGGGCACGAGCACGGGCTCGACCTGATTCCGGAGGCCCGCCCGGCCCGCGTCGTCCTCCTGACCGGCTCGGCGGAGATCGACGAGCAGACCCGCTCGACGGTCGACGCCGTGCTCGGGAAGCCGTTCGCGCTCGAGCACCTTTCAGCCGTCATTACGGCCGACGCGGTCGAGTAGTCTGGCCTCGATGAGCACGACCGCTGTCCGGACACCCGCCGAGTACGAGCAACGCCTCCAGCGCTTCCTGTTCGAGCGTTCCGAAGAGGGGCGCGCAGTCCGCGTGGGGGAGAAGGAGACCTCGGAGCAGGCCGCGATCGTCGAGCGCTACCTGGACCTGTTCAGCGTCGCCCAGCTCGAGACACTCCGTGAAGCCGAGGAGGGTGCGTCGGGCGACGATCAGGAGCGCCTCTTCCGTCTGCGCAAGACCTGCGAGTCGGGCCTGCTGGCCGCCGAACTGACCGAGCGCGAGGACGAACTGGAGAACGCGATCCTCGGCGCGCGCATCACCTGGCGCGGTGAGGAACTGCCGTTGCGCGCTGCCGAGGCGCGGCTCGCGCGGCTGCCCGGCTACCGCGACCGCGACGAGCTCGGCGACCTGCAGGCGCACGCCTCCGCCCACTTCAACGACGACCGGCTCGCGCTCGCCGCCGCCTACGAGGAGCGAGAAGCAGAGCTTTCCGGCATCGCTGACCCGATCGAGCGGAACGAGAACGAGAAGGGCATCTCGCTCCGTGAGCTCGAGCAGGTGCTCGACGCGACGAGCCGTGCCTCGACGGAGGCCTACGAGCGGCTGCGAGAGCGCTGGTTCGAGCGCCTGCTCGGGACGGAGCGCGACGAGGTTCCGACCTCGAACCACACGAGCTACCTGCGCCGGCTCTCGCCGCTCGAGGCGACCTACACGAAGGAGCGCTCCGTGCCGGTGTGCGTCGAGACGCTCCGACGGCTCGGCTTCGACATCGAGAACACACCCGGAATCAGGCTCGACCTCGACGACCGGCCGCAGAAGGCGCCGCGCGCGTGCGTGATCGCCTCCGACCCGCCGACCGTCGTCCACCTGATCACGCTCGCGCAGGGCGGCCTGCACGACTACCAGGCGTTCCTGCACGAGGCCGGGCACGCACTCCACTACGCGGGCTGTGACCCGACCCTGCCGTACACCTTCCGCAAGCTCTCGCGCGACCACGCGCTGACCGAGATCTACTCCTACATCCTCGAGGCGATCTCGCGCGAGCCCGGCTGGCACGCTGAGCACTTCGGCCTCACCGACGCGCAGGCCGCCGAGAACGCCGAGGCGACCACCTTCCTCGAGGCGCTTCTGTTCCGGCGCTACACCGCGAAGCTCCAGTTCGAGCTCGACTTCTGGGGCCGCTTCGCCGGCGATGGTGGCACAGCGGACGGCTACTCCGAGCGGCTGACTGCGGCGACGGGGATCCTCTATCGGCGGGAGCGGTTCATGTCGGACATGGATGCGGGCTTCTATTCGGCCGACTACCTTCGCGCCTGGATCCGGTCGGCGCAGCTCCGCTCGTACCTCAGCAGCGAAGTCGGGGAGGACTGGTGGAAGCGGGCCGAGACGGGCGAGCGCCTCCGCGCGCTCTTCGCCGAGGGCACGAAGCCACGCAGCGAGGAGATCGCCGCCAGGATCGGCTTCGAGGCGCTCGATACGGCGCCGCTTCGGCTCGAGCTCGGCTAGCCCAGTTGTAAAGGGTAGGCCGGAGGGCTTGACGCCATCCGGCCGGTGACCTCGTGCTGCTCCTTGCCGCCGGTACCGGCGGCACGTGGGCGGCGAGCGTGATTCGATGGGGCAGCGCATGACCGTCGAGGACCTGATCGGCCAGGAACTACTCTCGGAATGGCGGGAGATCACGCAGGAGCGCGTGAACGCCTTCGCTGAGGCGACGGACGACCGCCAGTGGATCCACCTCGATCCCGAGCGGGCCGCCGCCGGCCCCTTCGGCTCGACGATCGCGCACGGCTACCTGACGCTGTCGCTCCTCGTGCCGCTCTTCGGCGAGGCGCTGCCGAAGCTGGACGGCTACCGCCTGTCGCTGAACTACGGCCTCGACCGCGTCCGCTTTCCTTCGCCGCTGCCGGTGGGGAGCCGCATTCGTGGCCGGTTCGTCGTCCAGTCGGTCGACGAGGTGTCGGGTGGCGTGCAGGCGAAGGTGCTCGCGACGATCGAGCGCGAAGGGCAGGACAAGCCCGTCTGTGTGGCTGAAGCGCTGTACCGGTACCTGGTCTAGGAGAGTGTTCGTCGTTCTGGTGAGCTGAGAGCCGGCGCTCGTCTAGGGCTCGATCACGTTCCGTGGGTCGGGCTGCTCGTCGACGGGCGCCTGCGAGTAGTCCCCCCACGGCCCGTCGCGTCCGGCGACGAGCGCTCCGACCCCGTCGCGCTCGGCGAGCTCGATCGCGCGGAGCGCGTCGGGCGTGTTGCGCATCAGGCCGTCGAGGATCGGACCGAGTGTCTGCGTCAAGTAAAGAGTGCACCCACCCGAAATGCCGGGAGCCGCCCGCCGCGGGTGCCACCCTCCGGGCGGCATCCCGCCCCCGCGCCAGCCCCCGGCACCACCAGGCGTCAGTACGCGCACTCGTGAACCCTGGCCCAGGGCAGCCTCCAGCCGTTCGGTGCCAAGTAGATGTCATGCGCATCTGCTTTTCTTGATCGAGCAGCGTCGCATGGTGCGATATCGGTGCCTCGATGGAGAGCTTGGAGGACTTTGCGAGGCTTGAGCAGTCGTGTCTCGAGGACGGTCTGCTCGCGCCCGCGTTCGGGGCACCTGAGGATCACGAAGAAGGGCCAGAAAGTCGTGAAGCTCGCGGCGGTTGCAGATGAAGAGGTCGCTTCGGCACTCGAAGAGGCGCTTCGTGAGCCGTGGCTGGAGAGACGGGCTGCGTTCGTCTCAGTCCTACTGCTTGCCCGGATGTGCGACTCCTAACGACGGCGCGAGTTGGCGATGCCAATGCCAGGCGTGCCGGACGACTCGGCTTAGGCCCCGGCGTCGAGGGGCATTCCCGAACACTGGCCCATCCGACGCTGCTTGTTCCCCGGAGTACGCCGGGGGTCGTTAGGCGGACCGGGTAAGACGGCGATGGTGAGCGAGAGCACTCGGGATCGAGAGGCTAGTGCGCCTCTGGCGTAGAGATCCGCTTACGTCTGGCGAGTAGATCCCGCGAAGCGTGCCGTGCACGGACTCGAAGGCTTCACGGCTCGGGGCGCGTTGCTGGGGTCGGCCCGTGTGAACTGACCAATCGCATCTTCCGGCTATTCCGCGATCGGTTCGCCGGAACCACCGAGCTCTGTGGGGAAGTCTTTGAGCTTTGGGAGGTCATCCTTCATGGGCAGGACAGTCGACGCGTAGTTGACGTGTATCCCAGGGGTGAACGGGAACTTGGGGATTGTCGCCGCGTAGACATCGACCAAGTCCCACGTCGGGTGCCGCGTCAGCAGATGGCCGCCGCAGAGCTTGCACCACTGCCGATAGCTCTGCTCCGTCTTGTGGTACTCCCCGATGTGCTCCTCACCTTGGGTCACGTTGACCGCCTCGGGCTTCCACAACGTGAACGCGTTGACCGGGCCGGCGGACCAGCTCCTGCAGTTCGCGCAATGGCAGTAGCCGGCGCCGACCGGGTCACCCGTCACGACGATTCTGACCGCGCCGCAAAAGCACTGCCCTTCGAACGTCTTCTCATCCTGACTCATGACACTCCTCTCGCCTGTTCCAGTACGCACTCGCTGGCCGGCGCATGCTACAAGCTGGCCCCCAAAGAAGCACCTCACGGATACCTCCGCTCACGCGAGCGAGCGCTGACGGTAAGCGGCACAAGTCGCCAAGCGGGACGCATCCGTCAGACGTCATTCGTGAACACTGGCGCAGGCCAATGCGCTACGGAATGGGTTTCTGTCCGAGGAAGTAGTTGATCGCGAACCACCATTCCATCGGCGCGTCCGCAGCCGCTTTGAGAGCGGCTGCACGAAAGCTCTCCCGCCCCGCCTCCGAGAACTCAGAAAACGTCTCTCGATAATCAGGCCACGCGAGTGCCCACTCGAAAGCGGCTTCGGGACCTGCGTACCGCCCGTCCAACCGCTCGGTGACGGCTTCGGCTATGAACCCGGCGTCCGACAGCACAGCGATCCCCTGCTCTGCGTGGGCCCACGTCTCTTCGTCGAGGATGTCGCCAAACGAATGAACGTTGCCGCCTGCTGCCCGCGACAGTTCACTCAGGATTTCCGCGAAGGCACGGTTGTCCCCATCGGCGCCCCACGACGACCCGACGAGCCACCCACCTGGGATCAGAACGCGACTTACTTCGCGAACCGCCTGCACTTTCGGCATATGCGACAGGCCGAATCCGCACGTCACCACGTCGAACACCCCTTCGTCGAACGGCAGCTTGATTGCGTCTCCTGCGAGGAAGGTGATCTCTGGCGAGGAGACTTGACGCGCCAGCTTGATCATCGCCTGGGACACGTCGAGCCCGACCACCTGCGCCCCGCGCGCCCACGCCTCCCGAGCGACGGCACCCGTTCCACAGGCTAGATCGAGCACGCGACAGTCTTCGTCGATGGCGCCCAACTCGACGATTCGGCGAGCGACAACGTTTAGGGTCGGATCGAGCACTCGCATATACGCGCTCGCTGCACGACCGTATCCATCCGCGTACCGGGTCGCGGCGTCAGACGCCTCCATCATCCGGAACTCTACGCGGGCAGGCTGAACCGTTCAACCCCGGCCACCGACGAGCGCGCATCGCTGACTTTGTTTTTTTTTCTCTTCGTTTACCTGCTTCTCGGGATAGGACCGGTGGAGATTCGACGCTCAGCGTGCGCTCGCGACACTCAGATGGAATGCGTCGCGTCAACCGCGCAGCATTTGATCTGGTGGCGCGGCTCTGACCGTCTCCGGCCCCGAACCTCCACCGCCTTGGGCCGGGCGCGAAGCGCCCGGCTTCTTGCCTTGTAGGAAGCAACGAAACCCGCGAGCGCTTCAAGGGTCGGCCGGGCGATGCGCAACCCGACGAGCTGTCGGCCCACCTTCGAGTCCGACTTGACGCTGCGCTGGCGCGCGAAATCGACCGAATCGCGGAATGGCGAGGCAAAACGGCCAGCGAGGTGGCACGCGAACTCCTTCAGTACGGCGTGCGGGTCGAACGCGATCTCGAAGCGCAAGAACTCAAGAGCGGGTACGAGGCCGGTCGACTCAACAGGGCTGCAGAAAACGTACGCATCAACGTAACCGCCACGATCAGATATCTCAGCTAGCGCGAGTTGGCTGACGCTGAAGCGGCGATAGACGACGAGATCGAAGCCGCGCAGGAGTACGACGGGCGCCAGCGGTGAGGCTCGCGCGCGCAGTCGACCTTTGGATGGGCGAGCTGGCGCGAGCCGGCCGAACGCAAGGAACCCGCGACAGCTACGGGCGCTACCTGAACAAGCTGATCGACCAGCTCGAACGGTCGAAGCCCGACCCGAGGGCCGAAGGGGCTCCGGATTCGTGGAGAACGCAGTAAAGGCCCATACGGGATTCGAACCCGTG
>JBKJML010000002.1:0-16714 GCA_046596415.1 Gaiellaceae bacterium
GACTGCGAGGGGGGCTGGACCTGGATCATCGACAAGGGCGAGCTCGACGGCGTCACGGTCGACGGGCTCGGCATCGCCGTCTTCGCGGACTGGCCCGGCGCGATCCACGAGGGCGGCGGCGTCGCGAGCGTCTACATCGACGAGCGGGCGAACGACGAGCAGCGCGCGGCGCTCACGCGCGTCGCGCGCGGCGAGGTCGGCGGGCCGTGGGCGGTCTTCATCAACACCTACGAGCTCGACGGGCCGCATTTCGCGCCCTTCGACGTCGAGCTCTCCGAGCACACGAGCCGCTACACGATCGGCGACGTCGCCAGGCTCGAGATGGAGCCGATCCGCAACCCGGTCAGCGGCGACGTGGCCCATCCCTCGGTGCGGCTCCCGCAGGGGCTCGTCTTCGAGGAGGGCTACTACGCCACGTCGAGCGTCTTCACGGTCAGCGACGGCGTCGCCTACGACCACTCGGGGAAGAACACGGAGTACGCGCCCTTCGCCTACTCGGGCTGAGCCCGCGTAACCGAGCCCGCGCGTATCGTCTCGCGGATGGAGGCTCCCTCGACCGCCCAGGCCATCGCGGCCGTCCTGATCGAGGGGTTCGACCGGCATTACCGCCTCTTCCGCGAGACGAGCGCGCAGGCGAAGGCACGTTTCGAGCGCGCGGCGTGGGAAGAGGCGCAAAGCGCCGTCCAGGAGCGGATCCGCTTCTACGACGAGCGCGTCCGTGAAAACGTCGAGCGGCTGACGACCGAGTTCGACCTCGACTCACTCGACGCAGCCGCCTGGCGCGACGTGAAGCTTCGCTTCATCGGGCTGCTCGTCGACCATCACCAGCCCGAGCTCGCCGAGACGTTCTTCAACTCGGTGATCACCCGCATTCTCCGCCGCACCTATTCCAACAACGACCTGATCTTCGTTCGCGCCACGATCTCGACCGAGCAGATCGAAGCCGACCCGCCGGCCTACCGCAGCTACTACCCCGGCGAGAGCGGCCTGCGCGACTGCCTCCTCCGCGTTTTCGGCGACTTCGGCTGGGCCGTGCCGTTCACCGATCTCGATCGCGATGTCGATCTGCTGCTCGCCGCCGTCGGTGAGCCGTTCACGCACCTCGAGCCGAACCTCCAGCTCCAGGTGCTCGGCTCGGCGTTCTACCGCAACAAGGCCGCGTACGTGCTCGGGAAGATCGTCAACGGGCACGAAGAGCTGTCGTTCGTCGTCCCCGTTCTTCACGACGGCGCGGGCGGGCTTGCGCTCGACGCGATCGTGACCGGGGAGGAGCGGATCAACGTCGTCTTCTCGCTCTCCCGCGCCTACTTCATGGTCGACGTCGAGGTGCCGTCGGGCTACGTCGACTTCCTCCGCACGATGACCCCGGCGCGGTCACGGGCCGACCTCTACACGATGATCGGGCTCGGCAAGCAGGGCAAGACGCTCTTCTACCGTGACCTGCTTCAGCACCTGCACCACTCCGAGGACGCGTTCGTCGAGGCGCCCGGCGTGCGCGGTCAGGTGATGCTCGTGTTCACGCTGCCCTCGTACCCCTACGTCTTCAAGCTGATCAAGGACGTCTTCGGCCACAGCAAGAACACCGATCGGGCGACCGTCCGCTCCAAGTTCGACCTGGTCAAGCACGTCGACCGGGTCGGAAGGCTCGCAGACACGCTCGAGTTCACGGCGCTCGCACTTCCCGCCGCGCGCTTCTCCGACGAGCTACTCGGCCAGCTGCGCTCGCTTGCACCGTCGATGATCGAGACGGACGGCGACAGCCTCGTTATCCACCACTGCTACGTCGAGCGGCGGATGACGCCGCTCAACATCTACCTCGACCGGGCGCTGCCCGAGGAGATCGAGCCGGTCGTGCTCGAGTACGGCAACGCGATCCGCGACCTCGCGATCGCCAACATCTTCCCTGGCGACCTGATCTGGCGGAACTTCGGCGTCACCCGAGACGGACGAGTCGTCTTCTACGACTACGACGAGATCGAGTACCTGACCGACATCACCTTCCGCCGGATCCCGCCGGCGCCGAACCCTGAGGCCGAGCTCGCCGGCGAGCCGTGGTACGCCGTTGCCCGCAACGACGTCTTCCCGGAGGAGTTCGCCACGTTCCTACTCGGCGAGCCCCGTCTGCGTGAGGCCTTCCTCCGACACCACGCCGAACTGCTCGAGCCCACGTTCTGGCAGGAGTGCCAGCGCCGCGTCGAGGCGGGGGAGATCGTCGACTTCTTCCCGTATCCCGACGAGCTGAGATTCGCAACGGTATCGATGAACAGCTGAGTAGGTTGCATGTCGCAACCTACTAGTGCTCGGCATCCCGCTGACCGACCCGGACCGGCTCGACGCCTTCCGGCGGGGCTGGATCGTGATCGCCGTGTTCGCGGTGCTCGCCGCGCTCGCGTCGCTGCCGCTCCCGCGAAGGCGGACGCTCGCGGCCACCGTCACCGCAGCGCGCTAGGGCCGCACTGAAAGCAGATCGACGACGAACACCAGCGGCTCGTGCGGCTCGATCACGCCACCACCTGCCCCTCGCGCTCCGTAGGCCATCGCGGACGGGATCGTGAGCTTGCGGCGGCCGCCGACCTTCATCCCCTGCACGCCGGCGTCCCAGCCTGGAATGACCTGGCCCTTGCCGAGCTTGAACTCGAACGGCTGACCACGGTTCCACGACGCGTCGAACTCCTCGCCCGAGCGGAAGGCGACCCCCGCGTAGTGGACCGACACCACCTGGCCGGCGACAGCCTCGTCGCCGTCACCGACGACGAGATCCTCGATCCCCAACTCGAAGGGGATGTCACCGTCGGGTTTGTCGATCTGCGGTCGTTCGAGTGGCAAGGCGCCTCCAGTTACAGCAATGGACAGGGCCTCGACGATACAACGCCGGCCGCAGCGTCCGGAAGCTGGTCGAAAGCTCGTCACCGGTTTGTGGCGTCGGAGCACCCGGAATTCACAGTCGACTGATTGGTCAATCACTTTCGACTGATTAATCAGTCAATTAAAAAATGTATACGAGTTCGTTTCGAGTGATCTTTACGGCGGTAGGCTTGCACAGATCGTCCTAAAATCCGACGTGAATTGGAGCCCTGCATGCGCGTACGTCTTCTGTTTGCCGGCCTGCTGCTTCTCGGCCTCACTGCCCTGATTCCCGCCGCCGTCACGCAAGCTGCGACCCCCGCCGGGGGCACCGTCTCCCAGGCTGCGCCCTCGTCAAGCTGGACGGGCGGGCCCTTCCTCACCTCGAATCCCTCCGGCCTCTGTTTCGCGATCGACCCGTCGTGCGACTCGTACGCGTTGACGGTCTTCCCCCCTGCGACCGGTAGTTACACGGTCGAGATCACCACGACGCCCTCGTCGGAGGGCGACGACTACGACTTGTTCGTCAACGGCCCGACAGGCTCGCGCGTCGGCAGTTCGACGACGGCGACCGGCCACGAGAAGGTCGTGCTCACGAACCCCGCTGCCGGCACCTACACGGTGAGCACCCTGGCGTGGCTCGTCGGGCCCGGCGGGACGTACACCGGCAACGCCGCAATGAGCGTCGGCGCGCCCCCGGCCGCCGATACGGGGAGCGTCCTCTACAACTACGACCCCGCCGCCGCCCAGGCGACCGCGGAGGTGCCGCTTCGTATCGTCGCGGTCGGCTTCGCTCCCGGCGAGCTCGACGAGTCGAAGATTCTCGGCCAGATTCCCGACACGCAGCGGCCGGGCGTCCTGATCCCGCGCGGGTCGAGCCCAAGCGGCGACCAGTCGCCGCTCTTCGGCCTGGAGACGCTCGTCAACCACGGGCGCAACTACTACAACACCAGCAAGCCGTTCCTCGTCCCGTACGAATACAAGTGGAAGCCGCAGTTCGTCTACGCGCCTGCGGCGTTCACGAGCGGCCTGTTCAACGCGATGAAGGCCAATTCGACGACCGGCGACTTCTCGAGCTCGCGGAACCGCCAGTACCTCGAGGGCTACAACGCCACCCGCGGTGTCTACCGCGGCACCGGCGCGCTCATCGAGCCGAACACCCCGGTTCGCTTCGTCGACGGCGAGAAGACGGAGGACTGGATCGCCGCCAACTCGAAGGCGATGCTCGGCTGGGACGACCCGGCCCGCGGCAAGGGGCCCGGCCGCAACCCCGGCTACACCGTGTACATCCTGAACACGTGGGACTCGGCTGAGGCTCGTGCGATCCTGAAGCCGCAGGACGAGTACCACGTCTGGAAGGTCAATCGCTTCGACCCCGACACCGGTGCCTTCGACGGCATCGACTGGGCCCGGATCTGGGGCGGCCGCTACCGCTTCATGATGGTCGACGCCGGTGCGGCCCCGAACCCGTACGAGGCGGAGTCGTGGGGGAACCGCAATCGGTCCGTCTACGGCTCGGCGAACTACGAGCCGCCGCTCTGGGAGTACCGCGCCAACGCACCCCGGCCGGTGACGCTCGTCAACACGGACGAGAGCGTCGAGCAGGCGGTCACGCCGGGCGCGACCTGGGATGAGGAGCAGCTCAACGCAATGCTCGGTCGCACCGTGAACGAAGCGACTTCATTCCGGTTCCTGCACTCGTACCTCTACGAGCCACAGCCGGCGACCGGCCAGTACTGGTTCTCGGACAACGTCTGGCACGACGCGAAGGCGGAACTGCCCTGGGCGTCGGACCTGAACAAGCTCTACGACCAGAACACCGTCCTCACCGGGCTACGCACGCTGACCCCGTACCTGACGTTCGCCGGTGATGTGCGCTTCGCGTATCTCGCCCAGGGTGGGGCGGACAACGACGCCGACCAGGCCATGCTCGATCAGGCCAAGCGCGACGGCGACGACATCGTGGGCGCCCCTGGCGTTTCGATGCACACCGATACCGCGATGGACTACATCGACAAGCAGTCGCGGCTCTTCCGTGGTGGCGCGTGCTACACGACGGTGCCGGCGATCAACGTCGTCGCCGAGAAGCACTACGCGTGGGCGCTCCCGATCGCGGCCGGAATCGCGACCAACCGCAACGGCGTCCCCTGGGGCTACCTCGGCTCGGTCAACGACGTGTTCAAGGCGCCGTCGTCCGACCGCGACCAGTCGATGGCGTTCGCGCACCCCGAGGTGTCGGGCGGCGCGTTCACCTACACGGCGATCCACGAGGCGAGCCATTACCTGGGCCTCGCGCATCCGCACGACTCGATCGGCGCGACGCGGAACGCCGACGGCACGCCTCGCTACTACGACGGCTTCACGTGGGCGTACAACTCGACTGCATCACCGTCGACGTACTCGCACACCGAGCTCGTCTACTCGATCCTCGACCAGGAGAACATCGCCCGCGGGCACGCGGCGTACTACCTGAAGTGGACCGACGAGGCGCTCTCCGAGGCAGGCGAGGCGTACGCGGCACGCGGCGTGACGCAGGTCTCGTTGCTGCCGACGAACGCTGCTCGGCTCCGCAAGGAGGCGATCGACGCTTCGGCGAAGGCCGAGGCTCACTTCGCGAAGTTCGACTTCGTGAACGCCACCTTCGCCGCGCAGAAGGCATGGCGTGCGGCCGCCGCGTATCGCGACATCGCACTCGGGCTTGCGCCCGGAACGAGCGAGCTCGCGAAGGGCACGAAGAAGGAAGGCGCTTCGGCCTGCCCGTCGGCCCAGCGCTAGCCAGAAGCCGGTCAAAGAAAGGGGAGCGGCAGCCGTGGGCTGCCGCTCCCCTGAACAGTCGCGAGCCGCTAGAGCTGCACGATCTCGGCGTCGGACGGGCTGCTCCGTCCGAAGGCCACGAACTCCAATCCGTCAGGCCCGGCAACAAACGACCGAGTCACCGGCCCCGCGACGCGCACCACGTCCCACGGGGCGAGTTCGACGGCATCGCCGTCGAGCACGATCGAGCCACTGCCCGCAACGACGACGTACAGCTCCTCTGGTTGCTCGTTGTGCCGGTGGGCGAAGGGTGAGGACTGCTTCGGGCCGAGCTTCTGGAGGCTGACCGCAAGCTCTGAGGCGTCGAGCACGCTCTTCGCGAATCGCGCCTCGAAGCCCTCGGGCAGGCCGAACTTCGGCGCCATGTCTTCCAGCGCGCGCAGGTTCGTCTTCGAGAAGTCGGCGCCCACGGCGGGGACGCTAGCCGGTGGCGGCAGCGCGAGTGGGGACAAGCCGCGTGCTCGGACACGCACCCCAGAGGCCTCGATGAGCAGCCTGCGCCGAGTGGGCGGCTGCGAGGAGCTCCGGGGCGTGCCGGCCACGATCGCCGTGGAAGAAATACGGCGTGACCGCTCCCCGCCGGACGAGCTCCAGATTGATGTTCAGGTCGCCGACGAAGACATAGCGCAGTAGGCGCCCGAATCGATCCCGGTCGTCGAGTGCCGGATCGCCGACGAGCGTGATCGCCGTGCCCGCAGGCGCGAGCCGCTCGAGCTCGGCGGTCGCTCCGCGCGAGTAGCACTCGCCGCCCGTGAGCTCGGGTGCATCGACCTGCACGAGCCGGACGCGCTCGCCGGAGCTCAACCGAAGCGTGTCGCCGTCGCTGACCGACCGCACCTGGCTCGATTCGGCGTCGGACGCCGGCGACGAGACGATCGAGGCGGCGACGAAGAGCACGGCGAGCGAGGCGACGATGACGAGTGCTGCTGCAGTTCGGCCTCGCGTCATCGGTCGAGTATGGCGTACCCTGCCGCCGATGTCAGGGAAGCCCCACAGCACGAGTGGCGGCGCAAAGAAGCGCGGCGACCGCGAGCGCGACGTCGGGCTGGAGCCGGACGATGCGGCGGCGCAATGGCTGGCGGCGAACGATCCGAAGCCGTTGCCCGAGCCGCCACAGCGAGCGTTCAAGTCGAAGGCCGTGCATCGCTTCAGGCAGCGGCAGCAGCGCGGAGCCTAGCCGCCGGGGGAGGAGGGGCCGCCCGGGGGGCGAAATCGGTCGCAATGCAGGAGCAGAGCCAGATCGACGAGATGCGGGCCGCTCTCCGCGGTGACCGCGAGCGGGCCGAGCAGTCGCGAAAGACACTCGAGAACGTGCTCGTAGTGGGGCCGCAGACTGTTGCCACGCCGGAGCCGGAGCTCGCACCGGTGCCCGAGCGGCGCTCGTTCCTCGGCTCGCTCTTCCGTCGCGGCTAGAACCAGCAAAAAGGACGTGCGTCCTATATTGCGGCTACCGTGCGGCCGGTGAGGGTCTTTGCACGCCTGTTCCGCCTCATCTGGGGAGGCGACGTCGACCCGGCGCTGCGGCCCGTGCTCGCGACCGGCCTCACCGGAGCGGTCGCTTTCTCGACCGGCTGGTCGTTCATGGGCATCTGGGCGATCAAGGAGCTCGGCGCCGAGGCGTCGCAGCTCGGGATCGCCTTCCTCTTCGGGGCGATCCTGGCCGCCGGCTCCGGCTACCTCGGCGGCCATCTCTCGGACTACTGGGGCCGACGGCCGCTGATCCTCGCCGGTTCGGGCGGGATGGCGCTGTACATGCTGCTGTTCATCCCGGTCGGCCACAACGTCCTGCTCGGGCTCGGCCTGCTCGCGACCGCGGGCATCTTCTCGTTCGGCGGCTCGTCGACGCAGGCGATGATCGCCGACCTTGTCCCGCCGGAGCGGCGCGAGAGCGCCTATGCCTCCGTGCGCGTCGCCCAGAACCTCGGCGTCACGATGGGGCCACCGCTCGGCAGCCTGCTGCTCCTCATCGGCAGCTGGGATCTCCTCTTTGCCGGCGTGGCCGCTCTCTCGACCGTCAGCTTCACCTTCGCGTACCGCTACCTGCCGTCGGGCGGCGCCTACGCGCCGGAGTCGCCCCCGGAGCGCAGCTCGTTCAGCGTCATTCGCCAGGATCGGGCGTTCCAGATCTACATGGTCTCCGGCATCCTTGCCCAGCTCGTCTACGTCGCCTACGAGACGGTGCTGCCGATCTCGCTCGTCGACACCCACGGGCTCTCACCGTCGACCTGGGGCTTTCTACTCGTCGTCAACCCTGCGATGGTGACGATCTTCCAGCTGCGCCTGACCAGGCGCGTGGAGCACATCGGGCCGGCGAAGAAGCTCGTCGCTGCGATGCTCTTGATGGGGCTGCCGTTTCTGTTTCTCTCCCTCAGCTCGGCGATTCCGGTGGTGCTCGTCGTGATCTTCATCTTCGTGATCGGCGAGATGCTCTGGGTGCCCACCTCGCAGTCGGTGATCGCGGGGCTCGCACCCGCCGACGTTCGTGGCGCCTACATGGGCGCGTTCGGCTCCACCGGGGCGGCCGGGTTCGCGCTCGCGCCGTTCATCGGGCTCCAGATTCGCGATGGAGGCGGTGACACGGCCATGTGGGCGTTCTTCGCCGTCGCCTCGATCGTCGCGGCGGTCACCGGCGCGATCGCATGCCGTGCGGCGCTCGAGCGCCGCGCCGATCTCGTCACGGCTGCGGCTGAGGCAGCCCCGGACGCGCTGCCGGCGACCTCCTGAGCAGCGCGAGCGTCAGCGCGCAGAGCGCCGCTGAGATCGCATAGGGCAACCAGTCGCCGGCCGCTCCGGCGAGCGCGCCGCCCACCGAGGGGCCGCCGAGGTTTCCGAGCGCCCACGCCGAGTTCATCACTCCGAAGGCGAGCCCCTGTGGCAGCCTCGCCTGCTCGGCGCCGTCGGCGGTGAGCGCCATCCCAGGCGTATAGAGGGCCCCGTACGTGACACCGGCGAGCGCGACGAAGGCAACCGTCGCGACGGGGCTCGAGAACAGCGCAAAACCGGTCGCGGTGACGACCGAGCCGCCGAGTGCGAGACGAAGCGGGAGGAGACGGCCGCACCGGTCGGAGAAGCGCCCGATCAGCGGGTTGATGAACGACTCCGTGAGACCGGCGGTGAGGAAGACGGCGCCGATTGCGAGCGGCGCGAAACCGTGCGCGTCGAGCGAGAGCGGGATCAGCACCGTCATGACGCCGAAGAGGGCGGCAGGTAGTGCGTTGAGCCAGAGCCCCGCGACGAAGCGTGGCTCGCGGGCCACCCTGCCGATCGCACCGCGCTCGTAGGGCTCCGGCGGCAGTTCGGGGCCGGTCGTCGCCCACGCGGCGAGCAGCAGGCCAACCGAGCCGACGACGATGAAGGACGGCCGCGGGCCGAGCACCTCGGCGATGCCTCCGAACATCGGGCCGACCAGGGCGCCGAAGACGGCGACGCCGAACACCACCCCGAGCAGCTCTCCGCGCCGCTCGCGTGGGGCCGAGATGACGACCCACGAGAGGGCGCCGGCCCACGTGATCGCACTCGAAAGACCCTGGACGAAACGTGCGAGACCAAGGAGGGGCGCCGAGTCGGCGAGCGCGAAGGCAAAGCCACCGGCCGCGAAGAGGAGCAGGCCGATGATGACGGCGCGCCTGGGGCCGAGCCGGGAGGCAACCAGGCCGCCGGGGATGCCGCCGACCAGAGCGCCCGCGCCGAACGAGCCCACCAGGAGGCCCGCCTCGCCCTTCGAGAGGTCGAACGCCTCCGTGTACACCGGCACCAGTGGCCCGAGCGCACCGTAGAGCAGGACGTCCAGGAAGACGATCGCGCTGACGAGGACGAGGAGGCGGCGCATACGGGACCAAAAAAATTCACCGAGTCGGTGTCCCTTTCGTCCATCGCCCCCGTTGATCTTCGGCTTCCGCCTACGACCCTCGAGTGCGACTTCGACCTACTCGGGCTCCGTGCTCGGTGCAAGAGCAAACCTAGGGGCGTGGGGGAGGAAGGTCAAGGCCTCCAGGAGAAGTTCTTCGCTCTTTGCGGAGAAATGATTCTCGCGCCCTGGTGGCGCCTCGAAGGGCGCCGGACAGTGCGGGACCAAAAAAATTCACCGAGCCGGGTGCGCTTTCGTCCTCCGCCCCGACGAACCTTCGCCTTGCGGCTACGGCCTACCGGAGTGGGATCGACCTACTCGCGTCCCGTGCTCGGTGCAAGAGGAAACCTAGGGGCTGGGGAGTGCTGGGTCAAGGGGCTCAGATGACGATTTCGCGCTATTTGCGGAGAATGTCTCTTGAGCGATCCTGATTGCCTCGAATCGCTCACGCTCTGGCCCGGACCAAAAAAATTCACCGAGCCGGGTGCGCTTTCGTCCTCCGCCCCGACGAGCCTTCGCCTTGCGGCTACGGCCTACCGGAGTGGGATCGACCTACTCGCGTCCCGTGCTCGGTGCAAGAGGAAACCTAGAGCCACTGGCAGCTCGGGTCAAGGGCTAAAAAGACGATTATCCGCAAATTGCGAACATTTCCTTTTGGGCCGCGTCGATTTGCAGGATCTGCCTTCTAATACAAAGGGATCGAGCGGCGCGCCGGAGCGCGGAAGTGGAATCTATGCTGCGCGGCCTGGCCCTGCAAGCCCTGTCGCGCAAAGCGAGTGGGGACAGTCCCTGGACGCGGCCGGAGAGGAGAGGCATGGAGCAGCGACTGAGCGGGCGTCACGTCGTCGTCACAGGCGCCGGCACCGGGATCGGCCGGGCGATTGCGGAGCGGCTCGCGGCCGAGGGGGCGGCGCTGACACTCGTCGCGCGAACGCGGGAACGGCTCGAGGTGACGGCCGCTTCGATCGGTGGCGGCACGGTCGCGCCCGCCGACATCCGAGACCGGGAGCAGGTCGAGAGCGCCTTCGACGCCGGCGTCCTCGCCAGCGGGCCGATCCATGCGCTCGTTTCGGCGAGCGGCGTCGGCGGTCCGAATACCGACGGGCCCGGCGAGCGCTTCGAGGATCTCGTCGCAACGAACCTCACCGGAACCTACTGGTGCGTCCGGGCCGCGCAGCGACGCCTCGCGCCCGGACCGGAGGCGCGCCATCTGATCCTCGTGGCGTCGATCCTCGCCCGGATCGGCGTCGCCGGGTACACCGGCTACTGCGCCTCCAAGGCGGGGCTGCTCGGGCTCGTGCGCGCGCTCGCGGCCGAGCTCGCCGCCGAGAACGTGCAGGCGAACGCGATCTGCCCCGGCTGGGTCGACACGGACATGGCCTGGGAAGGGATCGACGGCCTGGCGACCGCGATCGGCGGTACGCGCGACGACGCCTACGCGGTGGCGATGCGAGACGTGCCACTCGCTCGCATGTCGCAGCCGGAGGACATCGCCGGCACCGTTGCCTGGCTGCTCTCGCCCGACGCGCGGGGCGTCACCGGCCAGGCGATCGACCAGAACGGCGGCGCGTTCATGAGCTAGAGGCTGAGGGAGGGGCGCGGGGGCGCCCCTCCCTCAGCCCGATCGACGAAGCTACGAAGCTTCGGGCCGCATGCCGGTCGCGGCCTCGATCTGAGCTTCCATCCGCTCGAGCTCTTCGTCCGTGCCCTGGCGCACGGGGCCTTTGAACCACTTCTTGGCCGACAACATGTACCAGCCGCCGAAGAGGACGAACGCGCCGAGGACGGTCAGCGGCGCGTAGTTGACGACGTTCCAGTTCAGCGGGACGTCGTTCCCGGGCACGCCCGCGGGCGTCACGGGGAGGATGAACACGATCGAGATCAGAACGACCCAGATGATCGCCAGCGGGTCGATCCACTTGTAGTGCTTGCCGAGGCTCCAGGCGCCGGGCTCGAAGCGATCCTTCATCCGGTAGCGGAGGATCACCGGGAGGATGAACGCGATGTAGAGACCGATCACCGCGATCGAGGTGCCGACGTAGTACCCGGCCAGGTTGTTCCAGTAGGTCGGGATCATCAGCAGCCAGGCGAGCACGCCGATCGCGAGCACCGCGTAGTGCGGAACCCGCTTGGACGACAGCTGCCTCCAGTAGCGGTGACCGGGAACCGCCCCGTCACGCGAGAAGGCGAACATCATCCGCGACGCTGAGGTGACCGACGCGACGAGGCAGAAGAACTGCGCGACGACCGCCACCGTCAGCAGCACCTCGGCCCAGCGTGTGCTCATCGAGGTCTCCCAGATGTAGGTGACCGCGTTGCCCACCGCATCGAGTGTCCCTTGCGTGTCCGGGATGGCGAACGTGACCGCGAGCACGAGCAGGAAGCCGAAGAAGACCGAGACGACGACCGCCGCGATCATCCCGACCGCTGCGGCTCTTGACGCCGCGTGGGTCTCCTCGGCCATGTGCGCCGAGGCGTCGAAGCCCGTGATCGTGTACTGCGCCATCGTCAGCCCGATCGCGAACACGTAGAGGAACATGAAGCTACTCCAACTCGAGCCCGAAAAGCCCGAGTTGTTGATCGTCTCCCCGAAGACGTACCCGATCGACTGATGCTGATCGGGAACGACCGTCAGCACGATCACGATGAACGCGACGCCGATCATGTGCCAGTACGCGGAGATCGTGTTCAGCATCGCCGTAACCCTGACGTTGGCGAAGTTCAGGAGCACCGCCAGCAGCATCACGACCGAGAAGAACAGGAAGATCGACTTGCGGGTGTTCGGATAGTCGAAGAGCAGGTCGAACAGCGACGTGCCGAAGATCGCGAGCCCGTAGGCGATCGCTGCCGTGACGGCGATCTGGCCGAGCAGGTTGAACCAGCCCGTGAACCAGCCCCAGGCGGGGCTGCCGAGCTTGGAGGCCCAGTAGTAAAGGCCGCCGGCGGTCGGGAACGCCGAGGCGATCTCGGCCATCGAGAGGGCGACCACGGTGCTCATCAGGCCAACCAGGAGCCAGCCCCAGCTGACTGCGACCGGCCCGCCGTTGTTGAACGCGATGAAATACGAGGTCAGCGCGCCGGCGAGAACCGAGATGATCGTGAAGGAGATGGCGAAGTTCTGGAAGCCACCCATGGCGCGAAAGAGCTCCTGCGCGTACCCCAGCTTGTGCAGGAGTTTTTCGTCGTCGTCCGTGTGGTAGGTGCCTTCTGGTGAAGCCGTGCTCATCGGACCTCCCTGTGGTGAGTCGAGCGAGTTGGCGCCATTACCGCGCGCATCGGCAACCGGTGTCAAGAGCCGACTGACACGAGCATGAGAACCGCAGCGGACGGATACGGGTTACAACCCGTGTCGTGGCCTCGCATCGGGCGGCGGCATTAGGATCGCTGCATGCTGACCCTCGAGGAACTCCGTGCGGCCGCCGAGCGCGGCGAGATCGACACGGTCGTCGTCGCCTTCACCGATATGCAGGGGCGCCTGATGGGAAAGCGCCTCCACGCGGAGTTCTTCCTCGACGAGATCGACGGCGGGCACGCAGTGGAGGCGTGCAACTACCTGCTCGGGCTCGAGATGGAGATGGATCCCGTCGAGGGCTACGAGATCGCGAGTTGGGAGCGCGGCTACGGTGACTTCGACCTCGTCCCGGACCTCGCCACCCTGCGTCGCATCCCCTGGCTGGAGGCGACGGCGCTCGTGCTCTGCGACGTGGCGTGGCACGACGGCTCGCCGGTGGCGCCCTCACCGCGCCAAGTGCTGCGCGCGCAGATCGACCGAGCTGAGGCGCTCGGCCTCACGCCGATGATCGGCTCCGAGCTCGAGTTCTACCTCGTCAAGGAGACCTACGCGGAGGCGCACGCGAAGGGCTACCGGGAGCTGACGCCGTCGGTGCCCTACGTCCTCGACTACCACGTGCTCGCTTCGACCTACGACGAGCCGCTGCTGCGCCAGATCCGCAACGGCATGCAGGCGGCCGGCATCCGGGTGGAGACCTCGAAGGGCGAGGCTTGGCCCGGCCAGCACGAGATCAACTTTCGCTACGCCGACGCGCTGACGATGGCTGACAACCATGTCGTCTACAAGAACGGCGCCAAGGAGATCGCCCACCTGAATGGCTGCGCGATCACGTTCATGGCGAAGCCCGACCACACGTGGATCGGCAGTTCGTGCCACATCCACTCCTCGCTCTGGCGCGGCAGCGAGAGCGCCTTCGCCGGTGAGAGCGACACCTTCAAGCACTACCTCGCCGGACAGATCGCCTGCCTGAAGGAACTGGCGATCTTCGTCGCGCCGACGATCAACTCCTACAAGCGCTACGCACCCGGCACCTGGGCGCCGACCACGCTCGCCTGGGCGCACGACAACCGCACGTGCGGCTTTCGGATCGTCGGCCGCGGCAACGCGCTCCGCACCGAAACGCGGATTCCCGGCGCCGACGCGAACCCCTACCTCTGCTTTGCGGCCGTCATCGCGGCCGGCCTGCATGGCATCGAGAACGAGCTCGAGCTGCCGGCGGCGCTCGAGGGCAACGCGTACACGTCTGACGCCGACCGCTTCCCCTCGTCGCTGCGCGACGCAATCTCGTGCCTCGAGGGCGGGACGATGGCCCGCGCCGCGCTCGGCGACCAGGTCGTCGACCACTACCTGACCTACGCGCGCACCGAGCAGGCGCTCTTCGACAAGGCGGTCACGAGCTACGAGCGCGAGCGGTACTTCGAGCGCGGATGACGCCGGTCGTCGGGATCACGACCTATGCCGAGCCGAGCGTCCGCTGGGGCGTCTGGGACCTGCCGGCGGCGCTGATCCCGCTCGCCTACGTCAGGGCGCTCGAGTCGGCCGGCGCACGGGTGCTGCTCGTGCCCCCGAGTGAAGAGGGGATCGAGGAGACGCTCGACGTGCTGGACGGGCTCCTCTTCTCCGGTGGATCCGATCTCGACCCAGGCACGTACGGCCACGAAGCTCACCCCGAGACGAATGGTGTCCGCCCCCAGCGTGACCGCGGCGAACTGGCTTTGCTCGTCGCCGCGCTGGAGCGCGACCTGCCCGTGCTGGCCGTCTGCCGCGGCTCGCAAGTGTTGAACGTCGCCCGCGGCGGCGACCTCGTGCAGCACCTGCCCGACGTGGTGGGCAACGAGCGGCACAAGCACACCTCCGGCGTGTTCGCCGACCACGACGTGGAACTGCTCGCAGGGACGCGGGTCGCCTCGCTCCTCGGCGAGCGCGCGCCCGTCAAGTCGCACCACCACCAGGGGTTCGGCCGGCTCGGGGAAGGGCTCGTCGAGGCTGCTCATGCCGACGACGGGACGCTCGAGGCGCTCGAGGATCCGTCGAAGCGCTTCGCCGTCGGCGTGCTCTGGCATCCCGAGGAGGCAGCGGACGCCGCCCTCTTCGTCGGGCTCGTCGAGGCCGCCGTCGAGTACCGCGCCGCCCGCGGCCGCTAGAAGCACCCCTTGTGGCTCTGAGCCACAAGGTTTCTGCTCAGGAGCCGTAGCGAGGTGAGACGGGCGGTAGCGACGGCGCGGCGTCTGCTTCCGGCTCGTCCGGCACGGTCAGGTTCGGCACGGCGACGGGCGGCGCCGGCGCGACGGGAGCAGCAATGGGAACACGCGCGGGGGCGGGAGGCTCGGCCTGTACAGCGGGTGCGGCTTGACGCGGAGCGCGCGGCGCGAGCGCCTCGAGCGCCCTGACGGTTTGGGCCATGTTCCGCTCGAGCTGGATCTGGCAGAGGGCCGATTGCGCCTGGAGGCGGTAGCCAAACGAGCGGGCGTCGCCGACGACATAGCCGACGAGCGAGCCGGCGATCAGGCCGAGCAGGAGCGTTGCGAGCCCGAATGCTGACGGTACGGGCCAGGCGTCGCCGAGCGACGTCAGCGGCACAGCGCCGAACGCGGCTCCGACGAAGCCGCCCGCGACAGCGGAGCCGGCCACGACGGCCGACGCCTTCGCGTAGAGCTTCGAGGCGTGGCGCTCGATGATCTGCGGGTCGTACTCGGGCATGGTTGTTCCCACCGATGCTTCATCGGCTCCGGCGGCAGCTCCCTTGAGCGTGTTTGAATAGCCGCGTGGCCACGCTCACCGTCCTCAACCCCGCGACCGAGCAGACGATCGCCGAGCTGCCGCAGGCCGGCATCGAGGAGACAGACGCCGCCGTCGCCCGCGCGAAGCAGGCGTTCCCCGCGTGGCGGGCGGTCGCGCCCGGTGACCGTGCTCGGCTCCTGCGGCGCCTGGCGATGCTCGTCGAGGAACACTCGGATGAGCTCGCCCGGCTCGAGTCCCGCAACGCCGGCAAGCCGATCGCCGGCGCGCGCGGCGAGATCGGGATGGTCGCCCAGGTCTTCCATTTCTACGCGGGTGCGGTCGACAAGCACTACGGCGAGACGATCCCGGTCGCCGGCGGCGAGGCGCTGACCTTCCGGGAGCCGCTCGGCGTCGTCGGGTTGATCGTCCCGTGGAACTTCCCGCTCAACATCGCGTCCTGGAAGCTCGGCCCGGCGCTCGCCTGCGGCAACACCGTCGTCCTGAAGCCTGCCGAGCTGACGCCGCTCTCGGCGTTGCGACTCGCCGAGCTCGCACTCGAGGCCGGGATTCCGGAGGGGGTGTTGAACGTCGTCGTCGGCAAAGGCTCGGTCGTCGGGCAGCGCCTCGTCGAGCATCCGGACGTTGCGAAGATCGGCTTCACGGGCTCGACCGAGGTCGGGCAGCAGGTGATGCGGGGCGCCGCCGCGACGATCAAGCGCGTCACGCTCGAGCTGGGCGGCAAGTCGGCGAACATCGTCTTCGCGGACGCCGACCTGGAGCGCGCCGCTGCGGCCGCCCCGTACGCCGTCTTCGACAACGCCGGCCAGGACTGCTGTGCCCGCTCGCGGATCCTCGTCGAGCGCTCGGCCTACGACCGCTTTCTCGAGCTGTTCGTCGCCGCGACACGCGGCGTGCGCGTCGGCGATCCAGAGGATGACGCGACCGAAATGGGGCCGCTGATCTCGGCTGCCCATCGCGAGACGGTCTCCTCGTTCGTCGAGGGTGAGCCGCTCTATCGCGGCGAGACTCCCGACGGGCCCGGCTTCTGGTTCCCCTGCACGATCGTCGAGGCGCAAAACGACGACCGGATCGCACGCGAGGAGGTGTTCGGGCCGGTCGCGGCCGTGATCCCGTTCGCGGACGAGGCGGAGGCGGTCCGGCTCGCGAACGACACCCCCTACGGGCTTTCCGGATCG